>JBGSSO010000199.1:0-19658 GCA_041737015.1 Nitrospirales bacterium | reverse complement strand
AGCGTCGAAATTACCTGGTAGACATTGGAAAAACAGAGGCCCTTCTCCCGATTCAAGAGCAAATCCCGCGGGAAGCCCACCGACGGGGTGATCGAGTGCGGGCTTTGCTCCTAGAAGTTCGACGAACTCCCAAGGATGTGCAAGTGATCCTTTCTCGAGCGCATCCCCAATTCGTGGTGAAATTGTTTGGCCTGGAAGTGCCTGAAATTACAGAGAAAATTGTTGAAATTAAAGGAGTGGTACGTGAGCCGGGCGACAGGACGAAAATTTCGGTGGCCTCACGGGATAAGGCGGTTGATCCGGTTGGTGCGTGCGTGGGGGTCAAAGGCTCACGTGTTCAGGCCATTGTTCGGGAACTGCATGGTGAGAAAATAGATATCATTCCCTGGACAAACGATCCTCGCGTTTTTATCGGGGAAGCCTTGAACCCTGCCTCCATTGAAAAAGTGGGGATTGACGAACAAAAGAAATTAGCATTAGTAGTGGTGGCCGATTCTCAGCTCTCTTTGGCTATCGGAAAAAATGGGCAAAACGTACGATTGGCAGCAAAATTGACAGGTTGGAAGATTGATATCATTAGCTCCACAGAATACGAAAAGCAAAAGCTTGAGCGCGACCTGGAGATTAAAGCGGCCTTGGCTGAAGAGGCTGCACAGATTACAGAAGAGCCGGTGGGAAATGCCAAGGAACCTGAAATAGCCTCACAAGATGGAAACGTGGATAATCCAGCGGTGGTACCAACAGAGTCAGGGCAGAGCTCGGGATCGTAAAGATACGGCTTCCCAGTAAAGGACGTGCATGAGAGTTCATGAGATAGCCAAAAAAATTGGGATGGAGAGCCGTTTGCTTATTCCTGAATTGGTGCGACTTGGCATTCAGGTTAGTTCCCATAGCAATACCGTGGAAGACAATATGGCCAAATGGGCAATGAATATTATTCTTGGTAAAACTCCTGAAACAACGCCCAAGCCTGGGGATTCATCTGTTCCAGGGCATGTCGGTGTGAAAAGCTCTGAGGGGGGGCGCCTACTGAAAAAAGAATTGTCGACTTCTGGGAAACATCGTTCCGAGGCCTTGGCCGAAGAACCTAAAAAAGCCGAAAAAAAACACATACTGATTAAGAAGAAAAAAACGGAAGAAGAAATCCTGGAAGAGATGGGCGAATTGACTCCAGCCGGGGAAAGTGAGGCAGAGGAGTCACTGGCCCTCAAGGAGGAGTTAGAGTCTCCATTGGAGACGGCTCCCGTTTTGACTCAGAGTCCTGGCGAGTCGGCCGTGGAATCTCCTCAAGAGGTCCCTGCCTTATTGCCCACTGAATCGGGAGGGCTTCCTGGTGGTGTGGCCCCTCCACCTGTTCTTGATAAGAAACCCGTTGCAACCCTTCCTTCTGATAAATCTGCTGAAAAAGACAGGAAAGGCGAAGGGAAACCGGACAAGAAGGGGACGGTTCCATCCCGAGAAGTTCCAATAGAGGAAAAAGGCAAAAAAATTAAAAAAGTGGCGCGTGTAAAAGACGAAGATCTCTTTGCCGCACGATTTGAGGATGCCGCGGTCTGGCAAGATCTTCGACCATTGCCAACGTTGCGACGTGAGGAACGTACCCGTCAGGTTCAACAGCCTTCGGTGGGTGAAGTCACCAAACCCCGGAAAAAAGTTATGAAGGTCACTGCTGGGATATCCGTGAAAGATTTTGCCGAAGTGATCGGCCAAAAACCCACGGAAATTATTCGGAAATTAATGGATTTAAATATCGCGAAAACCCTCAATCAACCCATGGACTTAGAAGCTGGAGTGCTCATTGCGGAGGGCTATGGCCTCCTAGTTGAGGCGGTGTCTGCTAAGGGAGGGGAAGCCCTCTTGGATGAGGTGCTTGAGGGTGGAGAACAGGGAAAATTAGAACCTCGCGCGCCTGTTGTGACGGTAATGGGACATGTCGATCATGGAAAAACTTCGTTGCTGGATGCCATTCGTCAGACCCAAGTGACCGACCAAGAGGCGGGAGGAATTACTCAGCACATTGGTGCGTCATTTGTGAAGGCTGGTGAACGTGGTGTGACCTTCTTGGATACCCCAGGCCATGAAGCCTTTACGGCCATGCGGGCTCGTGGGGCACAGGTCACTGATATTGTGGTCTTGGTTGTGGCTGCAGACGATGGGCCGATGCCTCAGACAATTGAAGCCATTAACCATGCGCAAGCGGCCAATGTGCCGATTATTGTGGCCGTGAATAAAATGGACAAACCGGGGGCCAATGCTGATCGGGTCAAGCAAAGTTTAGCCGAGCATGGCTTGCAACCAGAAGCATGGGGAGGCCAAACCATTTTTGTTGAAGTATCGGCCAAGCAAAACAAGGGGTTAGACCAACTGCTTGACATGTTGTTACTTCAGGCAGAAATTATGGAATTAAAAGGCGATTCCACCTGTTCCGCTCGAGGTGTTGTCTTGGAAGCGAAGCTGGATAAGGGGCGTGGACCAGTTGCCACGGTGTTAATTCAAGCCGGGACCTTACGAATCGGAGATTCGTTTGTCGTGGGGTCTGTGAGCGGCCGGGTGCGAGGATTAACATCGGATAAAGGTGAACGCTTGAAGGAAGCTGGGCCATCGATACCGATTGAAGTCATTGGATTATTGGGGGTTCCTGAGGCTGGGGATCAGCTGGTTGTGGTGAAGGATGAGCGGGCTGCGAGGGAAATTGCCCAGGCCCGGCATCAAAAGCAAAAAGATGTAGGCCTCGCATCCACGTCCAGAAGAACCCTTGAGGAGCTGTATGCAGAATCTAAAGATGGCGAAATCAAGGAATTGCCGCTACTGATCAAGGCGGATGTGCAAGGATCGGTGGGGGCTCTTGGCGATGCACTTCTGAAGATTTCTACCGACGCGGTCAAGCTGAAGCTCATTCATAGTGGAGTGGGAGGCATCAACGAAACTGATGTGTTGTTAGCGGCTGCTTCAAAAGCGATTATCATTGGATTTCATGTTCGTCCCGATTCGAAGGCGGCTGCTATTGCGGAACGTGAGGGTGTGGAAATTCGGTTGTACACCATCATTTATAATATTCTTGATGATATTCGTTCGGCTGCAGAGGGGCTCCTGGCTCCAACGATCAAGGAGCGAGTGATGGGCCATGCGGAGGTTCGGCAACTCTTTTCTGTTCCAAAAATGGGCACCATTGCCGGCTGTTACGTGAATGATGGGTCGATATCCCGTTCAAATACCAAAGTGAGAGTGGTTCGTGATCAGGTGATGGTCTATGAGGGAAAAATTGGATCATTAAGGCGGTTTAAGGACGATGCACGGGAAGTTCAGCAGGGCTATGAATGCGGAATTGGAGTTGAGAATTTTAATGATTTAAAAATCGGCGATGTGTTAGAGGCCTACGTCTTGGAAGAGGAGGCCACAAAATTATAATGCTGAATGGATAAGGGAATTCTGAATGGGGATGATCGTGGGGTTGTGTACGCTCGAACTCCATATCCCTGATGCCCAATCGTTGAAAGGAAAGCGTCAGGTACTCTCAAGCATGATTACCCGATTGCGAAATCGGTTTAATATTTCCGTTGCTGAAATTGATGAACAAGACCTTTGGCAAAAAGCCATTTTGGGGGTAGTGTGTGTGGCGAATGACACGGGAAGGGTCAATCAAGTCTTAGACCAGGTCCTCAACTTTATACGATCTAATCCCTCCCTCGAGCTTTTACGATCTCAGATTGAAGTCTTGTAAGCTCCCATTATTTTTTCACGTCATGGCAAAAACAAATAGCAGTCGGGCGACACGGGTTGCCGATCAGATCCGAATGGAAGTGGCGGAGATTCTTTCCAGGAAAACGAAAGATCCACGTATCCAATTCGTGACCGTGACAGGTGTGAAGATGACGGCTGATCTCAAAATCGCACGGATATATGTGACCGCTTTGGATCAAGCCCATTTTGATCAGGTTACGGGCCCTGGTCTGAAAAGCGCTGTGGGGTTTATTCGAACCGAATTGGGCCGACGGTTAAATCTGCGCTATACACCGGAATTAGTCTTTTATCGTGATACGAGTGCCGAGTATGGGAATCGAATTGAAAAGTTGTTGGATTCCCTTCATGAGGAATCCGGGGAGTCCGGAGAAGCTGAGGCATCCTCCTCCTTCCCCAACAAGAGCGAAAGTGTAGAGGGGTAATGGCACTAGTGGCGTCTTGCATCGACCATTCTAAAACGGGGAAGGTAGCGCCGGGGATGGCCTTGCATGGAGTTCTGAATGTAAATAAGCCTGATGGATGGACATCGCATGACGTGGTGCAACGCCTCAGGTCGGGTTTGGGTATTCAGAAAGTCGGGCACGCGGGTACCTTGGATCCCCATGCGACAGGTGTGTTGCCGGTCTTAATTGGAAAAGGAACCAAAATTGCCCAGTATCTGTTGGGATGGGAAAAAGAGTATGGCGCCGTGCTTCAATTAGGCCAACGGACCGATACGCAAGATGCTTGGGGTAAGATATTAGAAGAATCTCCAGTGGAATCTCTGACAGAGGATCGTATCCGGTCAGTGTTTGCAACCTTTCAGGGGTCTATCCAGCAAGTGCCACCCATGTATTCGGCTGTGAAAATCGGGGGGCAA
This sequence comes from Nitrospirales bacterium, assembly GCA_041737015.1. Lineage (GTDB taxonomy): Bacteria > Nitrospirota > Nitrospiria > Nitrospirales > UBA8639 > Nitrospira_E. The sequence goes on along the minus strand of JBGSSO010000199.1, from coordinate 15,058 downwards.
CCCTTGTATAAAAAAGCCAGGAGAGGCGAAACGGTTGACCGACCGGCAAAAACCGTGGTGATCCATGATTTAGAAATCCAAGGACTGAATATCCCTGAGGTCGCATTTCGGGTTGTCTGTTCTAAGGGAACCTATGTTCGAACGCTCTGCGAAGATATTGGAAACTTATTACAGGTGGGTGGACATTTGAAATGGCTTCAGCGACGACGGGTCGGGCCTATTCATGTTGATCAGGCCCTTGAGATAGAATCCTTGCTTGGGGGACTTGAATTCTCCCATCTGGATGGGGCATTTTTGGGTTTAGACCAGGCTTTAGAAGGGTTTCCGGCAGTTGAGGTCGATAGAGATGATGCTCGAAAGGTGCTCCATGGGAATGCGATCTCCTGGGATCGTGTGGTCAATTCGTATTTGGAATCAAAAGGTTCTCCTATGGGGGACAATATGGTAAGGGTGAAACAGAAAGATGGGCAATTGCTGGCTTTAGGGAGAGGCCCGGTTTTTCAGACAGGCAAGGGAGGCCCCGTATTAGCGATTGAAACCGTGTTTGCCTAGGATATAAAAATTGTAGTTTTGATTAGTGGGGATAAGACGACATTCGTAGAATGAATTTCTTACTGAACTCATGTAACCTTGAGGAACTGGAGGAGGAGTTATGGGCTTAACGAAAGAAGCAAAAACGGCGGCAATAGAATCACATCGGATTCACGACAAGGACACGGGTTCGTCTGAAGTGCAGATTTCCTTGTTAACGAATAGAATTACGAGTTTGACCGAACATTTCAAGACACACAAAAAAGACCATCATTCCCGACGGGGCCTTTTGCGAATGGTGAGCAAGCGAAGAAAGTTATTAGATTATTTGCGGCGTCGAGATGAAGGAAAATACCAAGCCGTGATTGCTGCACTGGGCATACGAAAATAAGACAGAATACAGGTTTTAGGGTGAGCAGAATCAATGAGAGGGGTGACACATGCCCGGTTCTCAATGCGAAGCGAAGCCTCACACTCCATATCAATATATCCACTCAAGGATCAGAAAGGTTGAAACATGATTCATTTCGTTGAAATGGAAGTTGGTGGTCGGCCGCTTCGTTTGGAAACTGGTCGAATGGCCAAGCAAGCGGATGGGGCGGTGTTGGCGACCTATGCCGATACCGTGGTGTTAGCCACGGCGGTAGCCTCAAAGACCTTGAAGGCTGACGCCGATTTCTTGCCTCTGACCGTGAACTATCAAGAAAAAGCCTACTCCGCGGGGAAAATACCAGGCGGGTTTTTCAAACGAGAAGGGGCCCCCAGCGAAAAGGAGGTGTTAACCAGCCGACTCATTGACCGGCCGATTCGGCCATTGATGCCGGAAGGTTACTTTTATGAAACCCAGATCATTGTGTCCGTGCTCTCTATTGATCAGACTATGTCTTCGGACGTCATCGGCATTGTTGCCGCGTCGGCAGCAATGGCCATTTCAGACATTCCAGCCTCCGAACCTCTGGCAGGAGTGAGAATTGGACGAGTGAACGGCCAATTCGTGGTCAATCCCGATAAGAAGGCACAGGAGGAAAGTGAGTTAAATCTCGTCGTGGCTGGAACCAAGGACGCCGTGATGATGGTCGAGGCTGGGGCGGATGGGCTTTCGGAAGACACGATGATTGACGCGATTGAACTGGCTCATCGTGAAATCAAGAATATCGTCGCCAAAATTGAAGAATTACGAACAAAGGCGGGGAAAGTCAAACGGGTGTTGCAGGTGGAAGCCATCGACCCTGAACTTGAGCAAGCCGTGCGCAAAATCGCAGCCGCCTCCATTGGTGAAGCGATGTATATTCCTGCTAAGGCGGAGAGACAGGATCGCTTCGCTCAAATTCTTCAAGAAGCTATTGAGGCAGTTGCCGGAGACGATGCCGATCGAAAAGCCAAGGTGAAAAAAGTATTTGCAAACTTGGAATATTCCGAAGTCCGGCGAATGATCCTGGAAAAAAAGAAAAGAGCCGATGGTCGGGGATTATCCGACATTCGTCCGATATCCTCTGAGGTAGGGATTCTTCCTCGCACGCATGGTTCTGCATTATTCACCAGAGGCGAAACGCAGGCCCTGGCTGTGGTGACCTTGGGCACTTCAGATGATGAGCAACGGATTGATGCGTTGGAAGGCGAATATTTCCGCTCATTTATGTTGCATTATAATTTCCCGCCTTTTAGCGTGGGTGAGGCAAAAATGCTTCGTGGTCCGGGACGGCGGGAAGTCGGGCATGGCAAACTGGCCCAACGGGCCTTAGAGGCCGTACTTCCTTCCAAAGAAGAGTTCCCCTATACCATTCGGCTTGTCTCGGATATTTTGGAATCAAACGGGTCCTCTTCAATGGCCACGATTTGTGGTGGGGCATTAGCCATGATGGATGCGGGAATACCCATCAAAACGCCAGTGGCAGGCATTGCGATGGGGTTAATTTTAGAACAGGGTGGCGTGGCGATTCTTTCAGATATTTTGGGTATGGAGGACCATCTTGGCGATATGGATTTCAAAGTGGCAGGAACGCGAGATGGGGTCACAGCCCTGCAGATGGATATTAAGATTGCCGGAATTACGCCAGAATTGATGCGGCAGGCGTTGGCGCAGGCTCGTGAAGGGCGATTGCACATCCTTGGAAAAATGGATGAATGCCTGACGGTTCCTCGTACCGAGTTGGCAGCCTATGCGCCCCGTATCACCACCATTCAGATCAAGCAAGATAAAATCCGGGATGTTATTGGGCCTGGGGGTAAAATGATTCGTAGCATCATTGCCGATTGTGGAGTGAAAGTGAATGTTGATGACTCAGGAGTGGTTACGATTGCAGCCGTAGACGGGGAGTCGGCGCAAAAGGCAATGGATATGGTTCAGCGGATCGTTGAAGAAGCGGAGATTGGGAAAATTTACCTCGGGACGGTGCGAAAGATTGTCGATTTTGGCGCCTTTGTGGAAATTCTTCCTGGTATGGATGGGCTCGTGCACATTTCGCAATTGGCCCCTCACCGTGTGGCATCGGTCACGGACGAAATTTCCGAAGGGGAACAGATTCTTGTGAAAGTCCTGGAAATTGATCGACAAGGGAAGATCCGTCTTAGTCGAAAAGACGCTATGGCGGAACAGACGGATAAGGATCAACTCACCTCTTAAGCCCGTCTGAGTAACAACGCGTGTATAAAAAGGTCATATTGGATAATGGAGTCCGGGTTGTCCTGGAGCGGATGGCATCTTTGAAATCCGTTGCCCTAGGGGTGTGGGCCACAGTCGGCAGTCGTGACGAAGGAAACGGTGAGGGTGGCCTATCTCATTTCATTGAACATATGATGTTCAAGGGCACGCCAAAACGGACTGCGTCCCAAATTTCTAATGAGATCGATGCCTTGGGTGGTGAAATGAATGCCTTTACCACTCATGAGGCCACGGCTTTTTATGTAAAGGTTCTGGATCAGCAGATGGGGCTGGCTTTTGATCTCATCGCCGATCTGTTTCACCATTCAAGGTTTTCTGCTAAGGACATTGCAAAAGAAAAACAAATCGTCCTTGAGGAGATCCGTACCGTCCAGGACGACCCTGAGGACTATATTCATGAATTGCATGCCAAGGATATTTTCGGCTCCCACCCGTTGGGGCGTCCAATTCTGGGAGAGCCTGAGGTGATGAAGAGACTCAGCCGCCCATTACTCATGCAGTATAGGCAACAGCATTACCGCCCTGAACACACGATTGTCGCAGTAGCCGGCAATTTTTCCTTTCCAGAAATCATTGATACCGTCAATGCATATTTTGGTAAATGGAAGCGGAGCGGATACGGCAAGCTTCCCTCAACTATCCAGGAAACACCTTGGCCCGATCAGCCGCAGGAACGGCAAAGTCTTCACGTTAAACCATTGGAGCAGGTCCATGTGTGTGTCGGATTTAAGGGGTTGCCGGTGGGGCATCCGGATCGGTATGCCGCGCATGTCTTAAGCACGATTCTGGGAGGAGGAGTCAGTTCGCGATTATTTCAGGAAATCCGGGAAAAACGCGGATTGGCCTATACCATTTATTCTCATCTTTCAGGTTTTTTGGATGGTGGGACGCTCACCGTCTATGCCGCCACACGCCCGAAAGAAGTGGCAGCAGTCATTGACCGAATTTGTCAGGAAACCAAGAAGTTATGCCGTCTGGCCGTGGCGAGCAAGGAATTAGAGCGAACCAAAACTCAATTAAAAGGCAGTTTGATGTTGGGCTTGGAAGGAACCTACGGGCGGATGAATAAATTGGCGAAAGACGAAATATACCAAGGGCGTCATGTCACCCTACAGGAGATGATAAAGGCCATAGATCGTATTACCCCTGAACAAATTCGGCAATTAAGCCAGAAATTATTTGATCTACAGCAGTTTGTGGTCACGGCATTGGGACCTATCCCAAAAAGAGGAATTCCAAGGTGGGGTTGATCCTCAAAACCGCATCTTTTTCCGCTTGACAACCATGCCCTGGATGAGTAGCATGGGACCCTTTCTAAACCCTGTTTAATCCGTTATGAATTAAGGGTATGAGAAACTTTGGAAAAGTCGTTTTAGAAGATAAACACAGGTCAAGTTGTTTTTTAATTTTTGTCATTCTAACACTGTAAGGAGGGAGCAGATGAAGAAGTCATCTCTACGTCGTGAATTGGTAGCTCTCTGTGCTTTTGGCCTACTCAGCATGGGGTTGGCCGGTGGCGTTTTGGCTGATGGTCCTGAGAAAGGAAACCCCAAGGCAGCGGGAGATCCCAATGATATCACCAGCCAAGGTGATATTTCTTTTAAGGGTGTCCCAGCCACCAGCTTAAAGGGCCGTGTTTTTGGCCATTGGGCGGACAACCCTGAGGGAGAAATTTTATTCGGAATTCAGTATTGGAACACCTCGGCTCCAGCAGAAACAGGCAATCCTCCCGGCAGGGCTTCCGATGATCGAATTCAAACGCTTCCTGACTCATTGTTTTCCTGTTGTGCCTGGGGTTATCAGGGCGGGAACGAAAAAAATAATCCATATTCAGGATGGTATACCCCGCAAACGACAGTTCGTTTAGCTGTCAAGGATAAAGCCTTAATGGACCAAATCACGAAAGCGGCCCAAGATTTCGTGGCTATGGAAGTTCAGGTAGATGGTCGTACGGTCACGGGATTTAAATTGTTACAAGAATAAACATTTGTCTGATAATTCATGATTAGAATTAAAATTTTAGTCGAGGAGGGAAGCCATTATGAAAAGTGCTAAGAAGAAAGGGTTAGCCCTTGTTGGAGCTGTGGCGCTAGTTGGGGCTATGGCCTCGAGTGCAATGGCAATCGAAGCTTTTCAAGAGCGGTTTGAATGGGGTGATTTAAGCAAGCCAACGACTCTTCAGGGGCGCGTGGCTGTGGTGGATCCTTACGATAAAGCCGTGTGGATCAATGTGGCCGTATTTGGTGGGAATGCGGAGAGTGGGTATTATTGGCAAAAATATTACCCTGGAAAAAATATCAAGATATATCCAGGGAGCGATGAGGTGTGGAAAACACTGGTCGCGGCTGGGAAAGATTCCTCAAGCCAGGCTGTGATGACAGACACGAAGCCATCGAATTATGGCTTGGTTGAGATTGTTGTTCAAGAAACCGAGCAAAACCATCGGGTAGCTTCATCAGCCAAGGCAGTTCAAGAGGTAGCAGGAACTCCAGAAAAACCACGAAGCGTTCATAGTCTTCGTTCAACGCCTATCTTAGAAGCCATGAGAGCTGATTCTTTCCCAAATAATCGCAAAATGCTTTATGATGTGTTGATCCCAGACGGACAGGCCATTGTTGGTGTCATTCCCTACTCTGATCAAGGGACTGGCCAAATATACGATCCTGCACAAGGGAAGTTTGAGAAAGTGGAGCCATATAAGGCAATGGCACCGGCAGAGGGTGCGAAGCATTAAGTAACAAGAAACTCTTTACTCTAAGGGTTTTGTCAAAAGGGCCTGTGGACATCCACAGGCCCTTTTTTTTATCAATTGTCGGCATTCAATCTGGCTTTGAAGTCAGCGAGTCTATTGAGGGCTTCAAGAGGAGTCATCGAAAAAAGATCCATTTGTTTGACTTCATCTAATATAATATGAGGTTTTGGTGAGACGTGTTCGGGAGGAGTGGTATTTAATGACTCCTCACAGAGTGACACATTTGTAGATGAGGTATCCTGTTCAAGCTGAGCCAGAATATTTTTTGCACGATCCAGTACTTCTTTTGGAATCCCTGCCAGTTTCGCGACTTGAATTCCATAGCTTCGATCGGCCTTTCCCTGGACGATCTTCCTCAAGAACAGAACATCCTGCCCTTTTTCCTGGACGAGGACCGTATAGTTCTTGATTCCTTCCCGGAGTGCCTCTAGTTGAGTCATTTCATGGTAATGGGTGGCAAAAAGTGTTCGTGCTCCGAGATGTCCACGGTCTAAGATATATTCGGCCAATGCCCATGCGATACTCAGTCCATCATAGGTGCTGGTTCCCCTTCCAACTTCATCCAGCAACAATAAGCTTCGCGAAGTAGCCGTGTCCAAGATTCTGGCTGTTTCGCTCATTTCGACCATAAAGGTGCTTTGGCCCGCGCTGAGGTCGTCGGCTGCGCCCACTCTGGTAAAAATCCGATCCACGATCCCTATTCTGGCTGATTCAGCCGGGACAAAGCTTCCCATTTGAGCCATAAGCACGATAAGGGCTACCTGCCGCAAGTACGTGCTTTTCCCTGCCATATTTGGACCGGTTATTAATAAAAGCCTGTTGGCGTCCAGGTCTAGTATCGTATCGTTGGGAATAAATCCTTCAGACTGTTGGATGTGTTCAATGACTGGATGGCGACCATCCGTGATCTGAATCGTTCCTCCTTCATGGACGGTTGGCTGGTGATACCGGTTGATGGTTGCCGCTTCCGCCAGGCCTGTCAGAACGTCCAGCGTAGCTAATTGTTGGGCCATTCCCTGAATTCTGATGGTGGCAGATGCGACACGGAGACGGAGCTCTCCAAATAATTGCCCTTCCAAATTTTTCATTTTTTGGTCCGCACTGGAAAGCCGACCTTCGAGATCTTGCAGTTCGCCCGTGGTAAACCGTTCGGCATTGACCAGGGTTTGTTTCCGGTGGTAATCGGCAGGGACTCGCGATAAATTCGCTTTTGTCACTTCAATGTAATAGCCAAAGACCTGATTGAATTTCACCTTGAGAGAGTCGATGCCGGTCCGGTGGCGTTCCCGAGTCTCCATTTCAGCCAGTAAACGGGTTCCTTCTTTTGCCAGAATTCGCAACTCATCCAGTTCTGAATTCACTCCTGCTTGAATAATGCCTCCCTCCTTGGCCGAAAGTGGCGGATTGGGAATAATGGTGTCGGCAATCCAGGAGGAGACATCCAGGAGGGGATCCCACGCCTTGTGGATGGTTTGCAGCATGGGAGACTGGAGGGACGGTAAAAGTTGTTGAAGTACTAGCAAATTTTCCAGAGAGCGATGGAGATTGATGAGGTCTCGAGGATTGGCCACATCCAGGACAATCCGACTATTCAGTCGTTCAAGGTCTTGTACCGTTTTCAGATGGTCACGAATCGTCATGCGAATCCCAAGATGAAGGACCAATTCCTTCACGGCTTCCTGGCGTAGTTGAATGGCCGTGACCTGGGTCAGAGGACGGACGATCCACTGCCGCAAAAGTCTTGTGCCCATTGGAGTTTTGGTCTTATCCAATGTCGTGAGTAAGGTAGGGCTTTGGCGCTGTTCGGATACGGGCTTGAGAACTTCTAAATTACGCAGGGTGGTCTGATCCAATTGCATTTCATGTTCGAGGAGTCGAATCCATGGCCGTCGTATATGGGCATGCGCGAGTGTTGGCTGAGTGTCAGCCAGATAGTGTAAAAGGCCGCCCGCGGCCTGAAGTCCGGATTGGAGGCCATGTAGCTGGAGGTCTTCGACCTGATTGACTTGAAAAATTCTGGTGAGGATCGTCTTGCTTTCCTCAAGGCCAAAGGTCGTCGCATCACGAGGCACGATACGGGCGATAGGCAAGGATTGGAGTGCGGATGTCATGGCCTCCTGTAGTCGAGCAGGAAAGATGACTTCCTTTGGCTCAAGACGGACCAGTTCATCGACGACACTTTGTAACGAATGCTTCATCCAGGATTCTGAGATCCAAAATTCTCCGGTTGAAAGGTCTAGGGAGGCCAGTCCGAAGCGATTGGCTAGGGTGGTATTCTCCGATGAGGATAACGGCGTGTAACACAGCGCTGACAGGAAATTGGCCTCTCCTGCCGGAAGCAACTCATGGTCGTATAAGGTTCCCGGCGTATAGACCCGAACCACTTCACGACGGACGAGCCCTTTGGCAAGCTTGGGGTCTTCGACTTGTTCGCATAAGGCCACGATTTTTCCAGCCTTTAAGAGCTTGGCGATATACCCGGTTGAAGTGTGATAGGGGACGCCGCAAAGAGGGATGGCCTCCCCTTTGGCTTTGCCTCGTGCAGTTAATACGATGCCAAGGAGTTTCGAGGCTTCTTCAGCGTCCTCAAAAAACATTTCATAAAAATCCCCAACACGAAAAAATACAATGGCATCAGAATGGTGAGCCTTTACATCCTGAAATTGGCGCATGAGCGGGGAGAGTTCTTGATCTTTCATCTGGTGAGCTGTTTCGTTTTTATTATTGGTGGGTGTGGTAGGAATCGTCTGAATGAGTGTGCTGGATAATCCATTTGTGGGTCGATGCCGGGCCTGAGTTATTGTCTTCGGATCGGATGGCCACACGACCATGTCGGTTCAGTTGTATGCGGTACCGATAAGTTGAGTCAATGTGGCTTTGACCGATTGACTTGTATGTTGGCCACTTTGCGGATACTTTTTGGGCCAGTTCCAGACAGGGTTACAAGGCGGATGTTTTCTGCCTCTCCGTATTCCAAGCAAATGGCCATGTGGTCGGAGGGTAATATCTGAGGAAACCGCTCCGCCCATTCAATGAGGACAATGGTCTTTGGAGTGAAATATTCCTCTAACCCTAATGTGGATAAATCGGATGGCCCCTCAAGACGATATAAATCCACATGAATAAGCGGAATAGTCCCCGGATATTCCTGAATAAGGGTAAATGTGGGACTGCTGACTTGATCCATTGGAATTCCTAGCCCCAGGGCGATGCCACAGGTGAGGACGGTTTTTCCGGCTCCCAAGTCACCCGTTAGAGCCAGCACGTCTCCCCCTGCTAACTGTTGCCCTAATCGTTCACCGAATTCAATGGTTTCCTGGGCAGATGCCATCCGTAGTTGAAGAGCATCCTCGGTTGAGGTCTGAGGTGTGGCGTGAAAGGGATTCAGGTTCACGAGTTCCTACGCATGAGACAAAGTATGGGTCAATGCATGAGGTATCGCGGTCAGCACATCCCCCGCGATCAGCCCTGGCTCACCGATGGCGGCGGCAGCCAGATCACCCGCCAATCCATGCAGATAGACGCCAGCCCTGGCCGCATCCCAACCGCTCAAGCCCTGAGCTAATAAACCGGTAATTATTCCGGTCAGGACATCTCCCATTCCGGCGGAAGCCATTCCAGGATTGCCTGTTGGACAAATGGCCACCTGTCCCTGGGGGTCGGCAATGATGGTTCGAGCACCTTTCAGTACCAAGATCACCTGATGTTCCATGGCAAACTGTCTGCTTACGCCGATGCGATCCTCATTGACCTGTTTGGAGGAGCAGGCTCCAAGAAGCCTGGCCATCTCTCCAGGATGTGGCGTCAGAATAGGCGGTCGTTTCAAGGATGAAAATATTTGGGTATGTGGCGCTAATCCATTGAGGGCATCGGCATCGAGAACGCAGGGTACCTCCAGTTGAGGAAGGAGATGACGCAAGACCTCGGTTGTTTCAGGAGAGATCCCCATGCCAGGTCCGAAAGCTAGGGCCGACTTTGTGGCGGCGAAAGCAAGAAGGCCTGGGTAGGCCTCCATTCCCAGCAGGTGTTGGGACGATTCCGGCATGGGCTCCGTCATCACTTCTAGAAGCTTTGACTCCAAAATTGGGGAAACGCTTTGCGGAGTGGCCACGGTTACCAGTCCGGTTCCAATACGAAGTGCCCCGAGACCAGCCATAGCCAGTGCCCCCGTTTTCCCCTGTGAACCACCAACAATTCCTGCATGTCCAAAGGTCCCCTTATGTGAGGACGGAAGGCGAAGAGGAAGGAGGGGGCGGACCAACTGTTGAGATAGAAGATGAATCTGGGGGTTCAGATCCAACACAAAGTTCTGGGGAATCCCAATATCAATGGCTTGGATGGTTCCAACTTTGTCGATGGCTGAACCCAGATACAGGCCGAGTTTCGGGGATCCGAACGTCACGGTGAGATCGGCCTGAACGGCGGCACCCAGGATGGCCCCGGTATTGCTGTCCAATCCGGACGGAATATCTATGGCTACGGTAAAGGCCTGCGAGGCATTCATGGCTTCGATGGCGGAGGAGTAGGGGGGACGGACTATAGAAGAGAGGCCCGTACCAAGGAGCGCATCGACAAGAATGTCGGCGCCTTGGGTGAGGGAATACAGGGATTCCTCCGAGGGATTGACGGTTAACAGAGATGGTTTGATGATCTTGCTCAGTCGTCGATACATAATCTTCGCATCGGGACTGAGTGCCTTGAGCGGAGTCATCAAGACGACCTTCAGCTTTGCACCTTTTTTTGCCAAGAGCCTGGCAACAACCAACCCATCTCCACCATTATTGCCCTTGCCACAAAGAATGACGACCTTTTTGCCTTTAGGGGAACCACAGGCATCGATAAGGCGGGTCATCGCACCGGTTCCCGCCCGCTCCATTAAGGTGATGCCGGGAACCTTGGCTTCTTGGATCGTGCGCCGATCAAGCGTTTGCATCTGTTCAGCGGTCACGACCCACATAGGCAGATCACAGGAACAAGGAGAAATGGTGAGTTAAAGCATGGGCAACAGCAAGCCATGCATAGACAAATCAGGACGATATTCGGGTTCTACCCTATTTTTGAATTGAATCGTGGGTGTTTCTGGCATTCACCGTGCACGCTGATGAGATCCCGTTTCTTGTCGTAGATCGTAGACGTTAACCCAGGAGGTGTTTCATGTCACGGACCGCTCGTTCAAGTCCGACAAACATGGCCTGAGCGATAATGCTATGACCGATGTTGAATTCTTCAATTTCGGGAATGCCCGTCAGCCGCCTGATATTTCGGTAATTCAGCCCATGCCCCGCACTCACACGCAATCCTAATTTCGAAGCAAGTTTGGCCGTTTGAACCAACGCGTCAAGCTCAACATCTTCTTCCTGCTGACGGCGGGTATTGGCGTACCGACCGGTATGGAGTTCCACGCAGTCTGCTTGGACCTTGTGGGCCGCGCGAAGTTGATTGACATCAGGATCAATGAACAGACTGACGGGAATGCCGCCTTCATGGAGTAATTGCACCATGGCCTGGATCCGGTCCCGATGCTCGATCACGTCCAACCCACCCTCTGTGGTGAGTTCCTGGCGCCGTTCGGGCACGAGGGTCACCAGATCGGGTTTAATGTTCAAGGCAATTTTGGCCACGGCGTCGTCTGCGGCCATTTCTAAGTTGAGATGTGTTTGCACGGTTTCACGCAAAATGGTCAGATCCCGATCCTGAATATGCCGCCGGTCCTCCCGGAGATGCACCACAATGCCATCGGCTCCGGCAAGGTGAGCCAACGAAGCCGCGACAATGGGGTCTGGTTCATGTCCTCCACGAGCTTGGCGAAGAGTCGCCACATGGTCGATATTCACGCCGAGTCGTGCCATGGAAGTCCTTTAAAGGTCTGGGTGAGTGTGGAACTAACGAGATCCCATTATGGCAAAAGAGAAAATCTTCCTGCAATAAACGGATTTTCAGTTCAGAGGGAGTGAATCGGGAAAAATTGTCTGAAAATTCCCATACTCTGAAATTGACTGGTCGCGTCACCTCATCTAGAATAAAAACTCTATTAAATCGTACGATTATCTATCCATTTCCTTCCCAAACCATTCAAGGACGATTCGTCATTTTACACAAACAATGGAACCTTTTTACCGAATTCAACGACTGCCAGGATACGTTTTCTCTCAGGTTCAAGAGTTAAAACTCCAAGCCCGGAAGCGGGGAGAAGATATCATTGATTTAGGCATGGGCAATCCCGACCAGCCCACTCCCCGTCATATTGTAGACAAATTGCTTGAGACCGCGCGACTCGGGCGCAATCATCGCTATTCGGCTTCACGTGGTATTACGAAATTGCGTCATGCGATCTGCGATTGGTATCAACGAAATTACGAGGTCAGTCTCGATCCGGAGACAGAAGCGATTGTGACCCTGGGGGTGAAAGAAGGGTTGGCGCATTTGGCCCTGGCCATGGTGGGACCGGGTGACGTGGTTCTGGCACCGACCCCCACGTACCCGATTCATATGTACAGTGTAATCATCGCGGGTGGGGAAGTCCGCGGGGTTGAACTAGGGCCTGATTCGGATTTTTTCGAAAACCTGAAAAAGGCCTTCAAGCAGACGCAACCGGCTCCTCGGGCGTTGATCATCAGTTTCCCTCATAATCCAACTACTCGCGTGGTTGATCTGGAGTTTTTTAAAAAGGTGGTGGAGTTTGCCCTGGAGCACCAAATCTGGGTCATTCATGATTTGGCCTATGCCGATATTGTGTTCGATGGTTACAAGGCCCCCAGCCTTCTTCAAATTCCCGAGGCCAAACAAATTGGCGTGGAATTTTACTCCCTCTCGAAGAGTTATAACATGCCGGGTTGGCGGGTTGGATTTTGTGTCGGGAATCGTGAAGTCATTGGTGCGTTGACCAAGATCAAAAGTTACCTGGATTATGGCATGTTCCAGCCCATTCAAATTGCCAGTATTATTGCCCTGAACGGTCCGCAGGATTGCGTAAAAGAAATTGTGGGACGATATGAGCGCCGGCGCAATGCCCTGGTCCGCGGACTCAACCGCATTGGTTGGCCGATCGACTATCCTCGCGCCACGATGTTTGCCTGGGCAAAAATCCCACAACCTTATCTTGGAATGGGATCGTTGGAGTTTTCCAAGTTACTGTTGCGTGATGCCAAAGTTGCGGTTTCACCGGGAATAGGGTTTGGCGAAGGCGGCGATGACTATGTTCGCTTTGCCTTAGTCGAAAATGAGCACCGGATTTTCCAGGCGGTTCGAGGAATCCGTCAGGCCTTAAAATTTGACGGGGATCCAGAATGAGAAAAGCCATACAGGTTGGACTGATCGGGTTTGGTACCGTTGGAACAGGGGTCGTGAAGATTCTTCAGGAGAATGCCGGTCTCATTGCAAAACGTGTGGGGGTTCCGGTGTCGCTCGCGCGGATTGCGGACTTGGACGTGACAACAGATCGAGGAGTCTCTGTGGCTGAAGGGGTATTGACGACAGATGTTCGGGGCATTCTGGATGATCCGGCTATTGATATTGTGGTGGAATTGATTGGCGGGCATGAACCGGCCAAACGGTTTATTCTTCAAGCGCTTGAACGCAAAAAGTGTGTGGTGACGGCGAATAAAGCATTGTTGGCCGATCATGGCGAAGAGATATTTGAGGCGGCATTTAAGGCAGGCGTTGATCTCGGGTTTGAAGCGAGTGTCGGGGGAGGCATCCCCATTATTCGGTCGCTCACCGAAGGGTTGGCTGCAAACCGGATCTTGTCGATTACGGGGATCATGAATGGCACGTCAAATTATATTCTGACCCGGATGACCAATGAGCACCGTGATTTTGACGAAATTTTACAGGAAGCGAAACGGGAAGGGTATGCTGAAGCGGATCCATCACTGGATGTTGATGGCGTGGACGCTGCTCACAAACTGGCGATCATGGTCAATCTTGCGTATGGAACTCCCGTGCCCATGGGAGCCATCTTCACTGAGGGGATTTCCCGTATTTCGACGGTGGATATCGAGTTTGCCCGTGAACTCGGGTTTACCATTAAATTGTTGGGAATCGCTAAACTGCAAGATCATGCCATTGAGGCACGAGTGCATCCCGCCCTGGTGCCGGCCGGATCTCCCATTGCACAGGTCAATGGCGTCTACAATGCCATTCATCTGATTGGTGACGCGGTTGGAGACGTTGTGCTCTACGGCAAAGGGGCCGGATCGCTTCCAACAGCCAGCGCCGTGGTGGGGGACATTATCGATCTCGCACGAAATCGCTTAGCCGGGGTTGCTGGACGGGTTCCGGTGACCTCATTTCAATGGGAATCGCGAGTGCCCATTGCCATTAGGCCGATGGACGATATTGAAAGCCGGTATTATTTGCGGTGCATGGTCAAGGATCAACCCGGCGTTCTGTCGGCTATATCAGGGATTCTTGGACAGCGTGGGATCAGCATCTCGTCTGTCCTTCAAAAAGGGCGAAAGGAAGGACAAACGGTGCCGTTGGTCATCTTGACACATCGCTCGGTAGAGCGGGCGGTTCAATCAGCACTCCAGGAAATCAATGCACTTCCCATGGTATCAGAGCCAACGACGTTACTTCGTATGGAAGGGGTGGAGTAATACATGAACCCAAATTGCGTCACGAAGGGAGACCAACCATTATGATTCCTTGGCGTGGCATTATCGAGGAATATCGGAAATTTCTCCCGGTAGGAGATCAGACTCCGATTGTGTCTCTTCAGGAGGGGAATACGCCACTGATCCAAGCAAAGCGCTTAGCTGCGAAAGTGTGTCCGGGACTGGATTTGTATCTGAAAATAGAAGGGGCTAATCCAACCGGGTCCTTTAAGGACCGGGGGATGACCATGGCGGTTTCTAAAGCCGTGGAAAACAAAGCCAGGGGACTCATGTGCGCCTCGACCGGCAACACCTCCGCTTCCGCAGCGGCCTATGGGGCCAAAGCGGGGTTGCCGGTGTATGTGGTCGTGCCGGCAGGGAATATCGCGTTGGGTAAGTTGACGCAGGCGCTCATGCATGGGGCTCGAGTCATTCAGATTGAAGGAAACTTTGATCAGGCCTTAACGATTGTGAAAGATTTGTGTCAAGAAACGGCTATTGAGTTAGTCAATTCAATTA
>JBGSSO010000189.1:0-13204 GCA_041737015.1 Nitrospirales bacterium | reverse complement strand
GCCTGTGGAAACCTAACAAGGGAGGCAAGCATGCCCAAATGTGATGATGACAACCAAGTGAGTAATCCTTCTGACAATAATACCTTCATCGAGGTCCTTGGAGCTCGAATGTCCCGCCGCAATATCCTGAGCGGGAGCTTGGCGGTAGCAGCGACACTTTCACTCGGAGGGATTGAGGCCTTACTTCATGCAGTTCCCGTTTCGGCTTACCGATGGGGTCGGAAACAAGATCCGCTTCTCGGGTTTCAAGGCATTCCCGTTTCTTCGGAAGATACCGTCGTCGTTCCTCCGGGATACACGGCTGACGTGCTTATTTCATGGGGCGATCCGGTTTCCCGCGGGCCATCATTCAAGCAGGATGCAAGTAATACTGCCGACGATCAAGCCTTGCAATGGGGCATGCATAACGACGGGTTAGTGTATTTTCCAATTCTCGGTTCTCGACGCGGGCTCCTCGTTCAAAATAACGAGTATACCGATGATGAACTCCTGTTCCCGGATGGAACCGCAAATTGGGACTCGGAAAAAACGAGGAAATCGCTCAATGCTCATGGTGTGTCCATCATTGAAATTCGACAGGGGAAACAGGGCTTGAATGATGACCACGATGAGCACGAGGAAAACCAGTTTTTCTACCGGCATGGTCGACGAAAAATATGGCAGGTCGTTCACCGGTCTCGTTATGCGCGCCGAATCACCGGGTTAACGCCCATCACCATTGGCGGACCTGCTGCTGGAGATCCTCGACTCGTCACCAGCGAAGATCCAACAGGTCGAAGAGTATTAGGCACATTGAACAATTGCGCCGTGGGATTGACCCCCTGGGGAACCTATCTGGCATGCGAGGAAAACTTTAACGGATATTTTCGAAAAAACGAGCCGCCCACCGAACTGGAAGCCAGATATGGAATAACCAGTGAGGGTTTTGGCTATCTTTGGCATACCACAGACAGACGTTTCCGTGTGGATGAAGAGCCCAATGAACCACATCGCTTCGGCTATGTCGTGGAGGTAAATCCATTTCAGCCTCATTCGATTCCAGTGAAGCGAAGCGCGCTCGGTCGTTTAAAGCACGAAGGGGCCAAGGTTCAGGAAACCAAACACGGAAATGTCGCGGTGTATATGGGCGATGATGAACGGTTCGAATACATTTACCGTTTTGTGTCAAATTTACCCTGGCGTAGCGCCCTCCGACGCGGGATTCACCCTTTAGATGACGGCGTCCTCTATGTGGCCAAATTTCATGATACGGGATTTGGCGAATGGATTCCCTTAACACCCGACCATCCGATGCTGACGGGTTGGGCGTTAACTGACATTTTGATCAATACCCGTGGGGCTGCCGATGCGGTTGGGGCCACGAAAATGGATCGACCCGAATGGATCGACACCTTTCCTGAATCATTAACCGTCATCGCCACTTTCACCAATAACACTCGCCGGGGCACCGGAACGAATCCTCCGATCGATGCCACGAACCCCCGCGGCCCGAATCATTACGGGCACATCATTACCTGGAAATATCAGCACGACTGGACAGACAATTCCTTCGAATGGGATATCTTTGCTTTGTGCGGCGATCCAGCGGAGGCCTCGCATGGATCGACCATCTTTGGGGACAAATACGGTTCGCCGGACGGCGTTTACGTAGCTCCCAGCGGCCGGACATGGATTCAAACCGATGTCTCGGCCAGCACCATCAATTCAGGAGAGTATGCCGGATTCGGGAACAATCAAATGCTGTGCGCCGATCCAACGACACGTGAGACGCGGCGGTTCCTCGTTGGACCAAACGGTTGTGAAATCACGGGGGTATTCACCACCCCCGATGAAAGGACGATGTTTGTGGGGATCCAACACCCGGGTGAGGCTCCAACGGTCAACGACCCGGCTGACCCGAAGCGTTACAGTTCGTGGCCGGATGGTGAGGCCGGGGAGAGGCCCCGCTCATCGTGCATTGTCATCACAAAAGACGACGGCGGTCCAATCGGGAGTTAGCATCTCATTCCCTCGGTCCCTCGGAAAATTGATTCACTTCGAGGGACCGAATCCCCCGAAAGGTTGAGAGAAGAGTTTGTCTGTATGTTCCCATCCTCATCCGATTGCCCTCTGATTCGACGGAGTCAGAGGATATCGTGACCGTTCATCACTACCAGACAAACCGCGGTGAGACATATCACGATACGGTCGTGAGCTTCCATCAATTTTTTCGACCGGTATATTCGGCAGGCGTATTTAAAAAGGGCGAAAGTCGCTCGTGACCAGACTTGAGGATTCGGATGTAGTGCGAGAAGGCACTGGCATGCTGCTTATTAGTTTTCTGGTTGTCCAGCATGGCGGCACTCCAATGAGGCGATTCGGCTCTGCTCCGCGCCTCATCAGAACCCTTCAAGCACAATCTTGCCCCGCGCCGAGCCGCTTTCGATCTGCGCATGCACCGCGCGCAGCGTCGCCACATCGATCTTGCCCGCGACTTCGGTCACGGTGGAACGGATGCGTCCCGCGTCGACCAGCGCAGCCACTTCGTTCAACAGCTTTCCCTGTTCCGCCATATCCGGTGTGCCAAAGAGCGAACGCGTGAACATCATTTCCCAATGGAGTGACACGGCTTTGCGCTTGAACGGTTTCGCATTGAGCACATCGGGGTCATCGATCAGGCCAAAACGGCCCTGCGGCGCGATCAGTTCGACAATATCAGCCATGTGCTGACCGGTCTGAGTCGTTGAGAACACAAACCCGGGAGCGCCAAGATCCAGTGCCTCAACCTGAGGTGCTAAAGGCCGGCGATGGTCGAGCACGTGATGGGCGCCGCATTCCCGAACCCAAGCCTGAGTTTCATGACGCGAGGCGGTGGCAATCACCGTGAGATCGGTCAATGCCCGCAGAAGCTGGATGGTGATCGAGCCGACCCCACCTGCCCCACCAATAACCAAAATGATATTTCCCCCCTGCGGAGTCGGGCGTTTGACATCGAGCCGGTCAAACAGCATTTCCCAGGCGGTAATCGCCGTGAGCGGAAGTGCTGCCGCCTCTGCATCGCTCAGGCTGGCGGGTTTGCGGCCCACGATACGCTCATCGACAAGGTGATATTCGCTGTTGGTGCCGGGTCGCGCGATGGAACCGGCATAAAAAACCGCATCGCCCGGTTTGAAGTTCCGTACCTCAGGCCCGACAGCCTCGACAACACCGGAGGCATCAAATCCAAGGACCCGCCAATCGCCTCCTTCGGGCGCAGCACCGAGGCGCAACTTGGTGTCCACGGGGTTAACCGACACAGCGATGATTTTGACGAGCAGATCACGGCCCTCGGCTTTGGGTTTATCAAGGGTGATATCCTGGAGGGCGTCTTCACGCTCAATCGGACCAGGTGTTTTGTAAGCAACGGCTTTCATTGTTCGGCTCCAAGGGTATTGATCTTGTAAGTAGGAAATATGCGGTTCATGTGAATACGCATCGGTGAAATGATGCTCGCTGTTTCACGAGCCTCTAACAATAGATGATACGGTCTGGATAAAAAGGCATGCACAGGCTGTCTTTTCTTGGATAAAAAGTTGCCATTTCTTCCTGTGTGGATTTTAGGTTCTTTCACAATCAAGCATTTTCTGGATTTTCGCTAAGCACTTGTCCGGTTTGGTTCTTATCGCGGACTCTGGAATAATCGAGAGCGAATTCTTCGTCAATTGACGAGACATGTCAAGATGTGGGACTGCGAAGGGGAACGGGGAATCCAAGTTCTCAGAAAATTCTTTACGGGTTGGAAGGCACTTTGATGAGTTGCAGGGCGAGCAAATACACCATCCCGCTAATCGAACAGAACTGTTTTCCGGAGACAGACTTAGATCCGATGTTCAAAGATGTAGGTGATTGATAAGAAACGACTCCAGAATACTCTTTTTTCGTGTAATCTCTCCTCACTCAATATCTTCTATTGCCCCGGAAAATGAAGCGTCACAATGGTGCCTCTGCCGGGTACGCTTTGAATGACCACTGACCCGCCGTGTAAGTCCATGATTGATTTGACAATGGCGAGACCCAGTCCTGTTCCATCCTCGGAACGGGCGGGGTCTACACGATAAAACCGGTCAAACAGCTTGGGGAGATGTTGGGCCGTAATGCCGCAACCTGTGTCCTGCACACTGACTGCTGCCGATCCATCCTCAGCCAGGTCCAGTGACAAGCAGATTTCTCCACCGTTCGAGGTATGCTGGATGGCATTAAGCAACAGGTTGCTGAGAACACGTTTCAATAGCTGCGGATCGGCATACAGGAATCCCTGGCCTTGGCAAATGAGCCGAAGGCCTTTTCCCTCAGCCAAGGCTTCATGGTAACTGCAGACCGCTTCCAATTCTGCCCTGCCATCCAGCCGAGCCAGACGCAACGGAATCTCGGTGTTCTCGGCCCGCGCTAAAAACAGGAGGGTTTCCACCGTTCTTGACAGTCGTCCGTATTCTTCAAGGTTGGATTCGAGAATCTCACGGTATTCCTCGGCATTCCGTGATTTGGACAGACCGACCTCGGTTTCTCCCATGAGGGTATTGATCGGATTACGCAGTTCGTGTGCCAGATCCGCGGAAAACTGGGTCAGCTGCGCGAAAGATTTGGCCAAGCGCGCCAGCATGGCATTAAATGCAGCCGCCAAGACAGTCAATTCTCTGGGCCAGTCAGCCGGGTCAAGTTGTTCATGCAGTTGTGTCGCGGTGATGCCTTCTATGTGTCGCGTCATTTCAGCAAGGGGACTCAAGCCACGTCGAGCAACGAATACAGCTGCGAATGTTGAGCAGAAAAGACCCAAAAGCAGCGCCCCCATGAGATTGCGTTGGTATTGAGCAAGGAGTGTCGCTTCATGAGTCACGTCGAGAGCAATCTGAATAATGTACTGCGGGGTGGTCTGACTTCCCGCAGTCATCAACATCACGGTTCGTCCGTCAGGTATGGTTTGGACGACACCGTTCGTATCGGAGGTTTCAGAAGCTGTCGGAAATCCCTTTGCCGTCGGCAAAGATTCCATCCCTGGCGTTTCAATCAGACTGCGTCCGGCTTCGTCGAGAATTCTGGAATAATAACCACCGACCGGTAAACTAATTCCTTCGCTTTGTTCATCGGCCAACCTTTCAAGATTGGGAGGCTGCTCTTGGAGGACCATGCGCAGCAGCCCAATCTCTTGTAAGAGAACCTGCCTATTGTCCTGTTCCAAGGTATTGGCCAGCGTGAGATGCAAATACCAGCCTATCGAACAGAGAATGGCGGAAGCGGAAAGAATATACAGAAAGGTGAGGCGGGCGGTGATTGACCAGGGCTTACCGTTCTTCAAGGACATAGCCGACTCCCCGGACGGTGTGCAACAGTTTTTTGGGAAACGGATCATCGATCTTCTGTCGCAACCGGCGCACGGCCACATCCACAATATTCGTATCGCTATCGAAGTGGACATCCCATACCTGCTCGGCGATCAGCGTTCGCGATAGCACTTCTGTAGGCCGTTGCAGAAATAGCGCGAGCAGGGCAAACTCTTTGGGTGACAAATCCAAACGCTGGCCGTTACGGAATGCCTTGTGACGAATGGGATCAAGCGTGAGATCGGCTACACTCAACTGTTCTAGCTGCCTCGCGGGGCCACGCCGGAGGATGGAACGAATGCGCGCCAGCAATTCGACAAAGGCAAAGGGTTTGACCAAATAGTCGTCGGCACCCAGTTCCAAGCCTTTCACCCGATCCTCAACGGAATCTCGCGCCGTGAGAAACAGGACCGGAGTCGGCTTACCGCTATTCCGCAACTCCTGAAGTACCGACCACCCATCCCGCAGCGGCATCATGACATCGAGAATGATAAGGTCGTACTCGACCGTATGAGCCAGTTGCAAGCCTTCCTCCCCGTCCGCGCTGACATCGACAACAAAGCCTTGCTCAGTCAGTCCCTTTTGCAAATAGGCCGCGGCCTTCTTTTCGTCTTCGACAATCAGGATGCGCATGTCATGGTTCCCTTGCGGCGGAGCAGCCTTCGCATGACAAAATACAAGTTGGGTGTCGCCACCAATGAGAGTAGCACGGACAGGGTCAACGCCCCAATGACACCCATAGACAAGGATTTCAACATGTCCGAACCGGCACCGATTCCATAGGCTAAGGGTAAGAGCGCCAACGCCGCCGCCAGCGACGTCATCAATACCGGACGCAACTGCCCCCGCCCTGATTCCGTCAGCGCATCTTCCAGATTTTCACCTTGCGACTCGAACCGGTGTACCGAGTCCAGCATCAGAATCCCGTTTTTTTGCCACCATGCCAATGCCAACGCCAATGATCGCGGCCACCAGCAGCACGAACAGGTTCTGAAACGATTCCTGCTGTTGCTGAAAGAGTCTGCCAAACTCCCACGACCGTTTGCGCCAGATCGTCCGGGGTGGATATGGAAGAAATCTGCTGGACCAGCGGTAGTTCGGCGTTTCATTGATCCTCGGTTGTTTTTCAGTGGATTAGGGTCGGCTGATTGCCCTTATCCCTATCCTAAAGTATGGAAGTTCTGTTCAAACACGCAACTAATGAAGAGATGTTCCTTTTTACGGTCATTCATTTTTCGGGATTTCCTTGTCCGAATGCCTTGTACAAGGATGGCAACAGAAAGAGATTCAGAACAGTCGAGGTGGTTAAACCACCAAGAATCACGATGGCCATGGGATATTCGATTTCATGCCCCGGTTTGTTTCCTCCAATGACAAGGGGGAGGAGAGCTAATCCGGCCGTACAGGCTGTCATAAGAATGGGAACCAACCGTTCTTCAGATCCCCGCATGACTAGATTGGATCCGAATCGCTCTCCTTCCCGGGTTTCAAGGTGCCGATAATGGCTGATCAGCATAATGCCGTTCCGGGCCGCAATACCAAAGACGGTCACAAAGCCGACAAGCGACCCGAGGGATAGGACCCCACCGCTCATAAAGACCGCCACCACGCCACCAATCAAGGCGAAAGGCAGGGTCAAGGCCACCATGCTGACAAGTCTCACGTTTCCAAAGTCCACATGCAGTAAGACAAGAATACCGATAAAAGAGAGAACCGCCAGGGCATACAACCGGTTCTGTGATTCCTGCCGCGCCGCGTATTCTCCTAGAATTTCCGGATGGTATCCCCGATCAAACGGGATGTGAGTGACCCGCGATTCAATGTCACGGGCGACGCTGCCAAGGTCCCGTCCAGCGACATTACCAGTCACATCAATCCGGCGCGAAGCGGCTTCGCGCTTGATCTCATTAGGAGTCGGTACAATGGTAATCTCCGCAATATCGCCCAATGGAACGAGGGTCCCTCCAGGAGTTTCAAGTGGGAGATGCCTCAATGCCTGCACATCCGTTCGGAGATACTCTTCACCCCAAACCGCCACCGTATAAATCTCTTGATCCTGATAGACTTCACCTGCTTTGAAACCTTGAAGGAGGGTGGACACCGCTGATCGGATCTGCCCGGGCGCCAATCCCAAATTCGCGGCGACGTCAGGTCGTAAACGAATTTGAACATGAGGCACCAAAACCTGAGATTCCACTTTTAGGTCAATAAGGCCCTTGGTGTCCCTGAGCGATGTGTAGACCTCTTGAGCCTTTTCACGCAAAATGTCCAAATCCGGCCCATAGATTCTCACAACGATTGCCGCGCTGGTGCCCGTCAGCACTTCTTTAATCCGTTCTCGCAAATAGGTCAGGACATCACGATAGAGTCCCGGATAGCCGTCTACCACTTCCTGGATGTTTCGTACCGTGGGTGCATAATCGATATTCGGATCGAGACTAATCCACAGTTCGGCAAAGTTGGGGCCGACGACCTCATCCGCAACCTCGGCACGGCCAATGTGAGAACCAAAATTCCGAACTCCCGGGATCGCGCGCAATTCCTGGCTGACTCGAAGGGTGCTGCGTTGCATGGCTTCGAGAGAGGTGCCGGGTTTCCCGACCCAGTGCATTAAAAAGTCACGTTCCATAAAGTTCGGTAAAAATTCTTCTCCAAGGAACGGTAACGCCAGGAGGGTCGTGGCCAAGGTGCCGATGAGAATCGCGACGGACCAACGAGGCCGATTGACGAGATGAGGTAGGAGCGAACGGTATCCTGTTTTCAGTATCCTGGCCAACGGTGCCTCATGACGCCTCATCGGCGCTTGGGGCAATAGCGTCAGGCTGAGTGCCGGAGTGACCGTGAGCGCGATCAATAAGGAAGCCATGATGGCGAGGACGTAGGACAACGCGAGGGGACCAAAGAACGCCCCTGACAATCCCGGCAAAAAGAATACCGGCAAGAAGACAAGACACACAATTAAACTGGCAAAGACCACCGCGCTCCGTACTTCAAGGGATGCCAGGAGTACGACTTGGAAGGCCGAGGAAGGATTGGGGGACTTCTGATTGAGCCGGAGCCGGCGCATAATGTTTTCAACATCAATAATGGCATCATCGACAATCTCTCCAAGCGCAATGACCAAACCAGCCAGTACCATGGTATTGATCGTTCCTCCTCGAAAATGCAGGACCACCGCCGCAGCCGTCAGTGAGAGGGGAATGGTCACCAGGCTGATAACTGCCGTTCGCCATTCAAATAGGAACGCCACCAGGACCATGATGACCAGCACACTGCCAAGCACCATGGCCCGTTGAAGATTTTTCAGTGACATTTCGATAAAGGTCGCCGGGCGAAAAATGGTCGAATCGATTTCCACCCCTGTCAGCCCTGGTCGCATGGAGTCAAGAACCGCTTCCACTTGGCGGGTCACCTCCAAGGTATTGCCCCACGGCTGTTTTTCCACAATCAGGAGCAGCCCTGGGGCGTCATTGATAATGGCATCACCGATAGGGGGTGGATGGCTCTCCACCACACGAGTCACATCCCCTAACCGGATAGGAACATTGTTCTTGAAACTCACGACCGTTTTCCCCAGATCCTCCGGCGTGGTGACGGGAGAAAGCTGGCGAATCGGCAACTGCTGATTCGGCGTCTCAATAAACCCTCCGCCTGTCACCAGCGAGGCGTCACGTGTGGCTTGAATCACGGCATTCAGGCTGATCCCATTGGCCTGTAAGCGACGTGGATCGACAACCACTTGATATTGCCGATCCCGCTGTCCCCAGATGGCCACATTGGCCACTCCGGGTATGGCCCTGAGACGAGGCCGGATTTTCCAAAGAGCCAGATCTGTGAGTTCCATGCGAGACAGGGTTTGTGATGAGATGCCAATTTTGAGCGCACGGCTGGTGGAGGAAAGCGGTGACAGGATGACCGGGGGTCGCACGACGGCTGGAAGCGTGGGAGACACCAGGGCCAACCGCTCTTGAA
This sequence comes from Nitrospirales bacterium, assembly GCA_041737015.1. Classification (GTDB taxonomy): domain Bacteria; phylum Nitrospirota; class Nitrospiria; order Nitrospirales; family UBA8639; genus Nitrospira_E. Next base: position 3,896 of record JBGSSO010000189.1, on the reverse strand, counting down.
CCAGAGAGCGAACCCGTATGAGATCCGTGCCTTCCTGAAATATGAGCACGACAGAAGAAAGTCCCAGAACGGTTTTCGAACGAATCGTCTCCATCCATGGTAATCCATTGAGAGCATGTTCAATGGGAAGAGTGATCAAGTTTTCCACTTCTTCCGTGGAAAGGCCGGGGGCCTCAACCTGTACCTCCACGCGGGGAGATGCGAATTCGGGGAACACATCCAGTGGAGTTGACGGCAAGGTCCAGAACCCGTACACAAGGAGAAAGCCGGCCAACGCCATGATCAGCACACGAAATCGCAATGATGTGGTGATAAGCCAAGCCATGGTGGAGCGCGTTATTGACCGAATCCGACTTCTGTCCCAAACAGTTCTGCCGCACCCTGGACGACGATTTCCGAACCGGGCGTTGGACCGGAAGCTAATACGGCTTCTGATCCCTGAATAAAACTGACCTGCACACGCTCACGAACGAACGTGTGTGGAGCATGTTTGTTGTACACCCACGTACCGCCATAAATATCCACGATGACGGCTGACCATGGCACGACCAGGCTGTCTCCGATTTGCATTAATGGGAGAAATACCTGAACCTTCTGACCAAGTTGCCACTCCTTATTTGAATTGGCAACTTCGTAGAAGAGATCAACGGTCGCCGCGATTGGATTGGAAGAGGGAGGGGCCGAGACAGGGTTGGCCTCAAACCCCGACTGTCCGTTGAAATTGCCAAGAGGTTCCATTCGAGCAGATTCCCGGCGGTTGATATCGTTGAGAACACCGACATACACCGGCACACGTATCCAGAATCGATCAGGACTCGCGATCGCGAGAAGTGGAGGTCCCAGCAACTGACGTCTGGCATGCGCTTCCGCCAGGGTCCCCTGCGCCAATCGAAATTGGACCTTGGCTTCATCGACAGCACGTTGGCTCCCCGCATGGTCTCGAAGGAGACGTTGTGCACGTGCCAAGAGTATCTGAGCGGCATGAACCTGGACCTTGGCAGCTTGGACCTGCCCGTCGGCATTCACTTGGGCTTCCGCCACTCGAATTTGATCCGCAGGAGTCATCAACGGCAGAATCGTGAAGACCGACTGTGTGTCTTTGGAAGAGGACCGTTTCGCGCCGGCCGCCAACTGATTCAGGGGCAAAATGAGTTCGCCTCCATACAGGCGGGTTTGGTTAACTGGTCGACTTTCAATGGCCACGGTCTTGATCCCGAGTCGCTCTTCCGCCTTCGGAGTCAACTGAATCGTATTGAAGGTCGTTTCCTGGACGATGTGCTCCACTTGTGCCGGGCTGAGTTGTTCAACCGACTCCACGGCCCTCGGAATTGTCAGCCCGGTTAGCAGGCTTATAAATACAATGCAGCAGACACACTTGGACCGGTATGATCGATGGCTTCTGAGTATCCCGAAAGGTTTGTCCGATTGCCCGGGTGCCATGGACGCTGTCGATGTCGTGTGGCTCATGATGGCGCCAGCCGAGGTTCTGGAGAACGATGAGGTTGGGAAAGAAGTGAATGACCAATGGCGCGTTCAAGTTCAGCAATAGCCTGGCGTTGGCCCGCGACCAGTTCGACTTCACGGATCCGCGCTTGAATCCAGTTTTGCTGAGCTGCCAAGGGCAACAGGGCTGTGGCGTCCCCGGCTTCAAGGGCCTTTTGTGCTTGAAGGGTTGCCGTCCGATGGGCTGGCAGCATTCGTTGCCGCCAGTTGCGGACACTGGATTCGGTCTGAAGCCATCGTGTGTGTGCCTGCCGGACTTCGAGGGCGATTTGATCGCGTATGGTCACATACCGGCGGGCAGCAATCTCCACCCCGGCTTCCGCCATAGCGATTCCACCCTGGTTTTGGTTGAAAATTGGAATGGTGAATTGAATGCCTGGACGCGAATTAAACGGATCGTTTGTGGTTTGTTGGGCTCGATATATTCCGGTCAGCACAAAAATTTCTTTGCGTGCCAAACCGACCCGTTGACCAGCCGCTTCTAACTCCAATTCCGTTGCGCGCAGATCGGGCCGGGTGGCGAGGGCATCAGTCAACAATTCCTCGGCAGTCCGTTGTGTTGTGGGTAAAATTGTGGAGTGTTGCAAGACGATGGAAGCGTCTTCAAAGCCTAACCCGATCAGAGCACGGAATTGTTCACGAACCAGAGTCACCTCATGCGTTAATTGATGGATCTGCTCCTCGGCCTGTAGGGCATTGATCCTGGATGTTCCGGCATCAAGTTCGCTGATTTCACCGGCTTGCCATCTGAATTCCGTGATTTGGGCGATGTGTCGAAGGATTTCGGCATGTTTTACGGTCAAGGCCAAGCGCTGTTCGGCAAGCAGTGAATTGGCAAATGCGACTTTGACATCGCGCACGAGGGTTAATCCATTTTGAATCAGTCCCTCCACGGTCTGCTCCAATTTACGTTGTGCGGCTGCCACTTTTTGGGGCCGAAGCCAGAGGGCTTCCAATGGAAAGCGTATGGCAAATTCCAATGGGCCCCCTGGTGGGCTTGGACCTGTTGGAAATAGTCCCCAGAACTGCGGGTTTTGCAACATATTTGCTTGAATGAGTTCAGCTTCCGATACACCTAATCCCGAAAAGGCTTCCTGAAAGGCTGCGTTGTTCCACAAGGCGACCGTAATGGCTTCTTCCAGCGTGACACCATCCTGAAGGGAGACGTCTGGAGGAATCACGGTTTTCTCAGGTTCATCTTTCAGCCCGGATCGAAAACCGGTTCGCTCTTCGAGGCGGTCGATCATTTGTGAATGATTCTTGGGAGCATTCGCACATCCAGGGATGAACAAAATCACTCCCATGAACAACAGGAGCAGATGTGCTGACCTGGACTTCATTATGAGAAAGAATGGATCGAGCAACGCGACGTTTCCCTTTAAGGACAACGGAATCTACGAATGATCTCGTTCCTCTGCAAGTGGTGTCCCTTCTTCCATAGGGATCCCTAATTCTTTTAATTTGACATACAGCTGTGAACAATGAATGCCCAAAAGACGAGCGGCCTCGGCTTCGGCAATGAGGCCTTGATTGTGATGCAAGATCGACAGTTCCAGAATTGCGCCTAATGTCCAACGGTGCTCACCAAGATTCCAGGCATAACCAGGATTGGCTTGAATGTCGGGATACTGGTTGGCGATTTCAAGTTGCAGGGCAGATTGAGCGGACGCGTAATCGGCTAACGCCGCCAACACTTCGGGACGCTCACGTAATGCGATTTCTTTGAGATTTTGGATAGGTGTGGCAGACAAAACGGGCGGAGTAGAAAGTTTCGTAAAATCGAGGTCAATTTCTGACAGCGCATCGACCGGTACGCCGATCGCGACAGCCATCATCACCCGACTTTCCACAACTCTCTTTCGTACGGCGCTCATGTTGAGTTGCTGTTGAATCAGCCGCTCGGATTCCTTGGCAGCCCAAGCTTCCAGCATCGCCAGACGCACGCGCGCTCGCGCCAACGCCATATCAGGATAGTAATACATCGCCGCCAGAGTAAGTTGATTAACATCCCACGCTTGGAAAGGCCAACTGGTTTCCCGTCCGGTCGTATTTTCAATAAACTCTCGCAGCCCTTCGCTGGACAGGGTGCGCGCTTCGACCTGATACGCAGATTCGGCAGCCTTCAACGGACGATCCTGAAATTGGATGCAGCCGATGAGTGATAAGCTCAAAAGACTACTTATAATCAGAAGGGACAATATTCTGGACATGTTAAGAATGGTAACAAACCATTCCAAACAGCAGCATGACAAGAAGATGACAATGTTGTCAGAATTGAATGGAAAACAGAGAATATGAACGAAGCGTAGGCTCTCCCTCCACGTGCAACCCTTCAGGTCCTGATCAACTAAGGTGTGATGCCTCGGAATGCTCTATACGATGGAGTGTCGAAA
>JBGSSO010000164.1:0-25887 GCA_041737015.1 Nitrospirales bacterium | reverse complement strand
CTATTTTTTATTGCCTCATTACATTAGGATAAGTCTATCTCGTCTCTACGCCTAGCATCTTTTTCATTATTCACTTTTTCCGGGAGGTACATCATGCCGATCTATGTGAGTTTAGTGAATTTTACCCATGACGGGCTGATGACCATGAAGGCCAAGGGTGTGCAGCGGTCGGACATGGTGAAGAAAAATGTCGAATCCTTGGGCGGAAAAATGCTTCATGCCTTTTATTGTCTGGGGGAATATGATGTGGTGGCCATTTTAGAATTTCCCAATAATCGCGCGGCCATGAAAGCCGGTGTGCTCAATGCCTCAATGGGGCATATTCGCATTAAGACGATGCCGGCGGTATCTCGCGATGAGTGGAAATCGGTCCTGAGTGAAACGTGGGGCAAATCCAAAAAAAGAAGTGAGGGTGGCCTTTTCTTCAACTCATTTGGAATCGAGCCGGTCATTGCGTGATTGTTCTGTTCTGTAAGGGGTGAGGGCCTAGTTAGCCATCAGTCGCGTATCCGTTTTGCATTGCATGCTCGTGGTTGTGCAGCTAGGCCCTTTGACCTCATAATCTTTCAACGGATCGCTAGAGCATATTTGTCGGTGTATAACTGTGCCGAACAGATTCATCCTGTCAGAAGGAGGTATCTTATGGGGCCAACGAAAGCTGTTGTAAAAGACTGTGGGATCTATGACGCCAAAACCGGAAATCTGATTAAAGATGGGTTCCCTACCCCTGAGGCCATCCAGGATTATGCTGCCCATCATTATCTTGTGCTCCCTGTGGTCAATAAGGACTGTCAACCGTGGTTGCTCGATGGCCAACCGATTTTTTGCTTACGTGGCACCCGCTATGAAAACCTCAAGGACGAAGTGTTGCACCTAGCACGATGTCCGGATTGTGGTGGCATGGGCATCCGGGATGACGAACCGGTGGTTGAATCCGATTGTATCCGGTGCGTGTCCTGCGGCCATGAGTTTGATACCCGCTTGGAGATGATGGAAAGTTAGGGTGAGGTGTAAGTTTAGAATTCTGTATAGATGTCTTCTCTGGTTTCGTCTGGGACGATCATGTTGAATACCGATTTCCATGAAGGTCACAGGAGGCCATGTAGTCTCAGACAGTTTTTCTCCAGCTTTATGAGGCTCCGGTCTGTTCAATCCTGTCATGATGCTATTTCCCTCCGAACGTGCATTCAGCAATTTCCTCCACATTTTCTCTTGGATATGACCCACACTGATCTTTGGTGGGATGCCAGTCCTATCGGTGGTTTAGGGGGTTTTGGGGATGTGCGGAGATATGCTTACCCAATTCCATTGCAGGAGAAAAGATATGCCCAATGCGAAACGGGAAAAGCCCTGCTATTTGTGTAAGGAAGCAGGGACGGAAAGTCTAAGCTATTTGGTTTGTGTAGAATGCTCCCGGCATTTTTGTCGTTTTCATGGCGACCCGCAAATGGATGAATGCATCAAATGTCTGGAAGGCAACGAAGAAACCTAGAGGGGGCTGTTGAAAAAAGCCGCCAGCCGCGTTCTCGCCATTTTTCCGTGCTCACGTACTGGGGAAGTACGCTCTGCGCGCAAAAATGACTGCGGCCTTCCCTTCGGCCTGACTCAGGGCAGGACTGGACGAACTTTTTTGAACCGCCCAGAGGCCTCTAATATGGAACGTGCCTGTGGGTCAATATGTCCTTGAAAATTATTATTCAACACTCCCTAGAGTGTGCTGAAAAGGTCAGTCTTCCACCATTGAGCTCGTGAAAGGTTAATTTCTCAGTAAAATAATCTTTGATTAATTGGTCATCCTGAGCCCCCTTCGACGGAGTTTATCCTGAGTGAAAGCCGAAGGACTCCGGGCAAGCATGGCGAAGGATCTGTGTCCAAGTTGGGCCGCCTTACGACTGAGTAATATTCTTCGTCTGCAGAAAAGCCTTTAACGAAGTATGACATTAGAGCCGAGCGTCTCGAGTTTCTGGTGTTTCCAGGCTGATGCGGCCCAGCGTGCCATTGCGGAATTCCGTCAAGAGAATTTTTGCCGCTTTTTCCCGATCCAATTCCCCGCCCTTTCCTTTCCGCAGACATCCGCGTTTTGTGGCGATGGCTTCGAGCACGCCCGTGCTATCCAGCCCGTCTAGGGGAAAGCCGTAGCGCTTGGTCAGCAGAGCAGGGTAGCGCGCGAGAAGGATGGTGACAAGAAACTCGGCGATTTCTTCTTCGACCATCACCTTTGCGGTGACCGCGTGTATCGTGGCGAGCAAGAGGCCCACGACAGGATGTTCGATTTTTGGCCACAACAGGCCTGGTGAGTCGATGAGCGTCATGTGGTCGTTCAGGGTGTGGCGTTGCTGGACTTTGGTCACCGCGGGTTCGTTGCCGACTTTGGCGAGGCGTCGTTTGAGCAGGCTATTCATAAGGGTGGATTTGCCGACATTGGGGATGCCCATGATCAGCATGCGAAGCGGCTTACTGGTGCTGTGACGATGCGGGGCAAGGAGCTGACAGAGACCGGGTATTTTGGCCGCTTGGCCGGCTTGGTTGCAGGAGAGGGCCACAGGGTTGACGTCAGGTTCCCGGTTGAATTCGTTTAACCAGGCTTGGGTGACGGCGGGGTCGGCGAGATCGGCTTTGTTGAGTACCTTCAAGCAGGGGCGCTGGCGGTGCAGCCGCAGTTCCGTGATCAAGGGGTTGCTGCTGGCGTCCGGCATGCGCGCATCCAGTATTTCGACCAGGACATCGATGGCTTCCATCGCTTTGGCCGCTTCTCTGCGCGCGACATTCATGTGGCCGGGAAACCATTGTATGGACATGTGGAAGAGGCTTCCTGGTAAAAATTACCTCAGAGCGGATAGATCTTATGGACCCATTGCATGACTTTATGGAGTTCAGATTCGGTCATGGCCGTGCGGGATTTCCGAAACTGCGAATAGACCGCCCGATTGACAGTACCATGTGACAGTTTTCGCGATTGCTCGTGCGCGCGGACATGCTGTTCAATTTTTTTCCGCAATCGATCTAATCGTTCTTTCGGGGTCTCCTGGTGGATTTCTGTTTGGCCTTGTGCCGCCAGGTTCGCCCACAACCCCTGATTGCGCATTTCAAGGACGCCGGACCGCAGGGGTTGAATACTTGATTCCGCCCGATCCGTCGGGAGGAGGCCTTGTGCATCGGGGTATGTCCCTTCTCCGAGGGGCTGTGTCGATGAGGGGCTGTCCGCGATCGCGGTTGTGCGTTGGGCCAGGATGTATCCCAGACATTCCCGGAATGGCCGGTCGTCCGGTGCGTAAATATAGGCCCGTTGGTCAGCATAAGGTCCTGCCAGCGGATCCATACGTGTGGCTCGATGAACGACCTGTTCGATCCATGGCTTGGTCCGGATATGGGTCAAACAGATAAGATGGGTAATGGCCGGCACATCGAGGCCTTCATAGGCCATGGCCACCGTAATCAGACACTCCACGGCTCCGCTACCCTGTCGTTTAAACGCTTTGATCGCCTGATAGGCTGCCGTGGAATCCTCGCTCGTGGCAATTCTGGCAGGCACCCCTCGTTCCTGGAGCCAGGCCGTATACTTTTGCGCTTGCTCAATGTTCGCGGCTACCACCAGTAGCTTCGATCGGGAATGTGTGGTGCGATGTATCTGCCAATCCTTCACGCCCGTGCTCAAAAGTTCCAGAGCTGCTTCCGTCTTCAGCGCCGTCAGGAGTGCCGCTGCCGTCTGTTTTCCGGCATGCGCCAGGCTTTCGACATGGTGCTCGGCTCCCTGAGCGTCTAACCAGGTTGCCTGACAGTTCGCATAATGGACGGTCAAATCAATGCAGGCATGTTCGCGCAGGGCATCGGCCAAGGTGTAGTGAATGACGGCTCGGGAATCCGTGCTGTCCCAGTCAAGCCGGTTTCCTCGGTCGGTGGTCGAATACGGCAGAAAGGCTATCGGTGTGCCTTCACCACGTTCGAACGTCCCGCTCATCAACACTCGAAGAACCGCCCGGTCGTAGAGCGGCTGAATGGCCTCATGCCACAGTCCACCCTCTTCGAGATGATGCGGTTCATCCAGAACGAGGATGTACCGCTTGCGGCGGAATTCTTTGGCGTTGATCTTGCGGGTGTCGGCTGCCAGGGCCTGATAGGTCGTCACATAGGCCGCACATCCTCTTGTTGGATGTTCCTGGTTGGTCGTCATCATGGCCTCCAGTCGATGACCTAAGAGAGCCCGGTGGCTGGGATCCTGAAAACCTCGCGCACCCTGGTCCTGTAAGACACTGCGAGGGACAATCCAGCATAGGGCGTCGGCAATGGCTGGAATCAAGCGGGAAGCCAGGATCTGAGGCAGCAAGCTTTTGCCTCCACCGGGTGTAACAGCACAGACAATGTCTGTCAGACCTCGCCCACCTAAAATTTGGTCGCAGATGTCCGCTAATTCCTTCTGGTGCCGCCGTAGCTCCATGCTTATCCCTCGGCCATCTCCAGTGGAGTCCTGGGATGCTCCGGGATCCGACGGGCTTTGCCCTTCTGGGATGGAGGAACGGGCGATTTCGAACGATTGCTCGCGCTAACGGGATCCTCAATGTTGCCGCATTGGAGGCAACGGTCCATGAGGACTAACTGACTGCTGCCCTCCCTATCATAGACGGACTCTTTCACAATCAGTCCACCACATCGCTTACAGGCCATAAAAAACTTCCTTTCTTGAAAAAGACATTCGTTGTCACAGGGGGTGTCTCATGCCGTTCGAGTCCTTCCCTGAGATCTTCCTTGATCTGATGCTGGGCCTTCCCGACGACTGAAGCCGGGAATCACCCTTATTTGGAAACATGCGACCGATACAAAAGTGGCACAGGTGTACCGGAAGGTTTCTGGTTCCCCATTCCTCCGTGAACCATTGAGGAAATTTCAATCGATGATTGTGAAATGAACCTGGAAAGCGAAGTGGTCTTCCCTCTCCCAGGGATCCAACTGTTGATGGAATGGACCCGGAAACTATGGGTCAGCGTCACACTCTCTGCCGGCATGTGGCCATATTCTTAAAGGCCACCGTAGGGGAATTACCCGATCTGTACCACTTTCCGCCTTTACCTTTCGTGCTTTTCTGTGAACAAGTTAGAGCTTTTTCAAACAGGCACCAGTTTAGGATGGATAGACATACCCAAAATGTCGACAATTTGCAATCGAATAATGACGCGCTGCCGTAAAAATTGAGCGATCCGGAGGATTGAATTCCCTATCGACATGTCGCAGAAGGGCTGAGATGTCTTTCGAACGTGGGCGATGGATTGTAAACCCATCCTCTGCAGGAGGCCAGAGCCCCTGTGAATTTTGTCTGCCCTCCATCCCCTAGAAGGGGGAGAGGTGGCAAAGGTTCGTTAAACATTGCCAGGAGGTTCGATCATGCGGTAGGCTCCCCCTCCCTGTTACGGATCAGCGTCCGCTCCCCTCGTCGTTGCGAGATGCACGCCCTCCCTGACATTCATGCCAATTTCATGATGATGGTCTAACGCCACTCTATGGCCATGCCAGGCTGAAATCGTTGGCGACATATCTGTGTCTTCGAGGCTTTCCTTGTGCGCCCTATGTCTTGTGAGGATTTGAGAAGATTGCAATTTAAGGAGAAGAGCGATGCCAAAAGCGAAACGAGAAAAGAATTGTTATGTGTGTGAGAATGCGGAGTTAATACGAATGAGTTTTATGACCTGCCGGCAATGTGCCCGTCATTTTTGTAGCCGTCATGGTGACCCAAAAATGGATGAATGTACCAATTGTCTTGAGGGCGATGAGGAAACCTAGATCGGCTCACCGACAGTTGAGCCTGGCCCTTCTCAAGCAGGACCATTGGACGGGGTAATGCAGGAAATGAGATTGATCTTACGGTTCAATCCGAACGATGACCGGGCGAATAAAGCGCTCAGCAGTGTGCTACTCAGGAAAGGCAATCACCTGGACTAACTCGTGTTCAGATGCCTGGGCTCCATCCCATGGGAATCACGAACGTTCACCATCACCCCTGACGTCAATCATCTTCACACGCCTCCTCCATATTTTATAAACTAAGCGGGCATTGGGACGCTCTTCTCCGACCCGTTCTTCTCCGACTCCTTATGGAGAGTGAATAGGGTAGGACTTCTGTTAGGTTCGCCAAATGTATTGCGTAGTAGCCATTCATCTTTATCTGCAGGCTTAACGGCAACGACGGTCAGAAAAGTCTATGGGTTTCTCTGATGCATTATGCAACCGGAGTGGTTTTCCGATTACCACAATTGCCCTTCGAAAATCACCATTTCTGCTGAAATTTCTGTCTGTGTTGCTGCTGATCATGTCGTTGTCCGGCTGCAGTCGTCAGCATAGGGCCGAGCCGGATCATGCACCCAACTCCGAATCGGCGATTATTGTGGTGCCAGGGTATTACGGCACGCGTTTGGTCCACGAAGCGGATAGCAGTCCAATGTTCATATCCGTCAGCGAAGCCCTGTTCGGTGACCAATCGTTGACTCTTCCCATCCCTGGATTGGGATTTGAGAAGACCATCGCCTTAAAACCTTCTGATATCCTTGATGAGGTGAGCGTCGTTCCGTTTGTCTACTCGATTGATGTCTATGGTGCTGGATCGACTACGGGTCTCCAACCATACGGGCGGGGAGGTGATTCCTTTTACCTATGATTGGCGGGGGGACCTGATGGATGCGGTGCGAAGTTTTTATGGCCTTATCCGCAGACTTCGGGATAAAGGGAAGAAAGATATTTCCGTTGTCGCGCATAGCATGGGTGGCCTGATTGTCAGCTACTATTTACGCTATGGCACACAGGATATCGACACTGCCGTGGAGACCTGGAAAGGCGCGGAGGAACTCAAACGCGTGGTGTTGGCTGGCGTGCCATTCCTGGGAGCCATGAACTCGTTTCGGAACATGAACTATGGGGCGACCGTCGGTTGGAACTCATCTCTGCTCAGCTACGAGGCCTACGCGTCCTTCCCGGCCAGTTACTATACCTTACCGGTTGCCGATTCCGATGAACTGATCACACTGGAATGGAAGCCCTTACAAGGGGTGATCCGAAATGCCGGGCAGTGGCAACGATCCGAATGGGGACTACTCAGAAATAAGGAAGGTTTCCCCAACGACATCGTTGAGCGGCGTGCGACCTATACGTCCTTTTGGCTTCATCGATCGCAACGATTTTTGGAACTCCTTCAGGCGCCTCTCTCCGCACCAAGCCCACATCAGACTTCTCTTCTCTACCTGTATGCGAAAGGCACATCGACTCTAGCAAAAGGAGTGTGGGCGGAGAATCAGGCTGGTAAAGGCATTGATTCCTTGTTGTTTGAGGATTTTGATTTGGCAGGGTCGGAACCTGCAGGGAAGCACCCCACCATCTATGCTGATGGAGATGGAACGGTTACGGTGTCATCCGCATGGCTTCCGGCAGCCTATCGTCAGACCTTTCAAGCCACTATACGGGACTATGAGGTCGGACATACCGAATTGGTCACTACCCCGGATATCCAAGACGATATCATAAAATTTCTCGATAGCAGGTAGTACACCAGAGAATCGTGGACACAAGATTCGTGGCCCACAGTCAACGTGTTTGGTTCGCGCGCATCCTCGGCGATGGTTCAGAGAGGGGAGCTATGCGTGGCATACTGGTACGCTTTCCAAGGACGTTTCGTTTGCACCATTTCCCATTCTCTGAATAATTCTTGAGAACAATCGGGAATTCTTAGAGACCTCTGGTGTCCGAGTCCAGTGGTTCCCTTACAGCCCTTCTGCCTTTGGCTGTTGGTAGTACGATTGCGGGTAATCTGATGATTCTTGCTGCGGCCAGTGATGTGATTATCATCCAGCGGGCGGAGCAGGAAGGTTACACCTTGAGTTTCAGGACTTTTACTTGGATCGGAGTGCCGTTGACGATTCTCCAAACGCTCGTTTACGCCCTGTACTTGAATGGGGTGTGGGATAGGTGAGTGCCGGGGTAAGCTCCATCACCCGCTTCATCCCCTACAGTGATGAAGTGTGGCGAAAAGCTTACGGTGAGAGCGCACGGATATAATGCACCAGGTCCAAGACCTGTTCATCGGTGAAGGTGTCTGCCCAGCCATGCATTTCGCCTCCCCCTTTTTTGATCATGGAAAAGAGTTCATGGTCGGTTTTGGCTTGTGTCATTTGCGAGGTCAAATTGGCAGGGTCCTGTTCCAGGAAGGGACGTAGGGCGCCTCTCCCGTCCCTCTGCGGACCATGGCAATCTTGACAATATTGTTGAAAGAGGGCTTTGCCGGATTGGGCTTGCTCTTCATTGGCCAGAGCCGTGAGGAAGGGTGTCAGGGCCATGGTTGTCAAAACGATGACTGTTCCCATCGATGAGATCAAAGGTTTCATTGGATAACAATCAAGGTGAATGGTTCAGAGCCCCATATCCCAAAAAACAAATGAGGCCTATCCATCATCACACCAGTGGCGTCCTTGTCATTAAGCACCTCATGTTCCCCTGTAATCTTTCGCTCTGGGTCAAAACTAATCCGCCGCGGTTAGGGTCTATTCCTTTTTCTTGACGAGCACCGCGGACCTTACGGAACCACCACCGGTCTCCACATTCACAAAAATTATTCCTGTGGAAAGGTTGTCGGGTGCCGTCGCTTCTATTCTCTCATTTCCCTTAAGGGTGAAATCCTTCGCATTTTCGTACCCGAAGGTGACCGTGTGCAAGCACTCTTTTTTTTGCCCAAAGTCTTCCCCAATGATGACCACTTTAGCACCTGCCTGAAACTCATCGGGTTCAATTTTTGTAATTTTTGGCCGGCGGCTCGGGTCGCAAACTGGATCCGCCTTGATGGTTTCCTCACTAGACACCGAAGGTGATTCGGTGGTGGTCATTTGGGAGGGAAGGTCTGATTGGGCTTTTGCCTCAGTCATCCATACGTTGTCTAATCCTGCAAGGGGTACCATCATGATAAGGAGTAGAATTGTAACTCTCATAGGAATTCCTCTCTGGTATAAAAATGAGAAACAAGCCATACCTTCTTCAAGGCTTTTGTATTTAACCCTGAGTGAATCCCCTAAAGCTAGCCCCCTCATAAAGATTCATGGTGGTCTTTTTTTTACCTAATTTTATCGAACTGAAGGTTCATACGGCGCTAATCGTCTGATGTAGGCGGTGACGGCGCGAATTTCTTCGACACTGAGTTTGTCCCACCACCCGTGCATAGGACTGAAGGCCAGTCCCCAGATGATCGCTGACCGAAGGTCCGTCTCCGATTTGGCTCGGGATTCCATGCGTTGAAAGTTTGCGGGCGGGACGATGAGCGTGGCAGCGTCCGGTCCATCACCTTTTCCCTGGAAACCGTGGCACCCCACGCAGTGGGCTTGATACACGGCCTCTCCGTGTAAGGGATCGACTTGCGGTTCCTGGGCTTCAGTGGGTATGACCCATCCGATCAGAAGACTCAGACTCCAAACCATGATGCAAAATTTCATGTGATGGCTCTCCTTGTGAGTGTCCATGGGGCGTAATCGGATGGGGCTCGGGATGCGAATGCGGTCCTCCTTATTTTTTAGTTTGTGATGTCTTGGTTTTTTGGCGCGGACGTACTGGGGGTTTGGGTCCTTGCCATTCGACTCTAGCCAATTTGTCTTTTTTCGACCATTGGTAGGCGATCTTCCCTTTGAAGGCACGATTGAGATGTTTGCCCAGGCGTTGGGCAAAGTGTTCGGTGGTTGTTTCGATATCCGCCCCGTCAGGACGTGTGCGTATTGCCATGACCCGTTCGAGAGGATTGTTGCGACTCGCCTGACTTTCCTCGTTATGAATGAGACCTAAGACCTCAGCTTTGTGTGTGCCCCAGTTCGGCCAGTGGATGGCGAGAAATCCTTCCGCATAGCCGTCTCGTAATTTCCGGCAGGCCGGACAGACAAAACTCTGTGGCACCATGACTTGCCTGGTTGGTTTTTTGCGGCCACCTGCGGCTGGTTGAGAGGAACGAGAAGAGGAAGTTCCTGGAAGGCTCCAACGTTTTCGATGATATACCGCCTGACATTCCGGACATTGGAGGAATCCCTTGGGGGCAGCCTTCATTGAATAGGGATCATCACTTGTCAGTTCTTTCTTCTTGTACGATGTGGAATAATCTTGCCGTTTGGATAATGCCATCATCTTTCCCTCGCTTTTTATTGTGAAACCATTTCTGGTGTGCAGCCAATCCTTATCAATTAGTAATTCCAAGATTCATGCCGCCGTTTGCGATCGAACCTTTCAGTAGGGGAGCGAACGAAAATGTCATCCCCATGGAAAATTTTTAGATAGTTGACTATTTATTGAATGGGAAGACGGGTTGAAAATGTCCCATCTTGCTACATGGCGAAAGAGTTCATCCGTCCCACTTTGCCCCAGTCCACATGGGGGTGATGATCTTTCAACCAAGTTCTGTCGAACTTGAAAAGGGAAATGTCCCATCGGACATTTTGCCAATGACGGGATATGACTCACCTTCGCCTTGGATTGCAGACTTCAGAATGTTACGGGTTTCAAGATTTTGGGTGAGAGCTATTGCCTAGGCGTTGTGGAGAGCTGTGCTAATTTATGAGCTATCTTGAGTGGGGAGAAAGGCACAATCTTATTGGATCAATGTCTCATTCACGGTTAAAAAAAGTCGATTAATCAGTTCGCCCGATAGGGAACCGACAGCTGTTGCCACCAGAGCGGACAACAGGATGCCGATGAAAATGATGAAGAGAAACCTCATAACGGGCTCCTTATACTGATGATTGCTGTACCGTACGGGTTCATTGTTGAATGATCTCATTGGGCCTTTCCATCATATTCTTGAGAGCCAATAGACCATGTGAACTCCAAATGATTTCCGATTCAATGGAGTGCCGTAGTGGTTACAATTTATAGCTGGGGTGAGACTGACATGAACATGCCTCAAAAGATGGGGAGGCAAGGTCTCATGTTTGTTGGCAAGGAGTCCGGCGAAGTTTCTAGATTGACGGGTGAAACATCAAATGAGGACTTATGGCGATCCGGATAGAAACTGACAGAGGGAAAGGTGAGGGAGCCTGATTCGGGTCCCGACGTGGTCGTAGATGATAGGCGTCACCGGTGGGCGTGGCCATCATCGCTCAATGTTCATGTTCAACATCTGCAAGGAAGACTGGGAGCAAGACCTGAGAGTTTTCTGATCGGCGGTTATGAAGGGAAGTCTTGTGCGCCGTTCTCGAAAGTTGTTCTCGAGAAGGGAGGAACCGCTTGGGTTTACTCGTTTGAAAGATTGTGGATCTGTTGTTCCAGTTCTTCGATGCGGTCCAACAATTCTAAAGCCACGCTGACTCCCGGCCAGTTAATCCCTAAGTCTCGATGTAACCGGAGCCCCCGGCTTAAGCGGTCAATGGCGTCTTCGGGAAACACCATCCCCTCCGGGTCCGGTTCCGGTGGTTGAATAATTTCCCATTGCAAACAGACCTCCAGCATGTCTTCGCCGATCCCTAATCGGGTACAGACTTCTTCACGGCGAATTCTTCCGAAGGTGATGATTTCCGCGGTAACCTGTTCTAAGGATGGATCTGAGTCGTCAGTCATTGGTGGCCTCACGAAGAAGAGTTGAACGGGGATCGGGATGATCGATTTTTGCTAATTGCTCATAGAGCAGTTGTTCATCGGGAGAAGGAGTTTCTGGGGTGACAATGTCGAGAACCACAAACTGATCACCATGCCCTCCTGTTCGTTTGGGCAGTCCTTTTCCCTTTAATCGCATCCGTTGTTGGGATTGGCTCCCCGCGGGAATTTTCAGGCGGACCGTTCCGGATAATGTGGGTACCGGTATGTCGGTGCCTAATATGGCTTCCCATGGCCAAAGGGGGAGAGTCACTACAATATCTGAATCTTTGCGTTGAAACACGGGATGAGGGGCAATCTGGACATGGAATAATAAGTCTCCCGGTGGTCCTCCTCCGCGACCCGGCGCGCCTTTCCCTTTTACGCGAAGTCGTTCGCCATCTCGGACTCCGGCCGGAATGCGGACTTCGATCGGACGAGGAGTTCCGCCGGCATCAGGAAGGTTCAAGGCCCGGCGTGTGCCGGTGAAAGCTTCTCGTAGTGAGATCGGCAGATTGGCTTCCAGGTCGGCCCCTGCCATGGCGAAGCCCCGAAAGCCGGCTCCTTCCCGTTGAGCCCCTTGCCGGAACATGCTTTCAAAAATGTCACTGAAATCGGCACCTCCCTGGGTATATCCGCTAGGACCTCCCCTTGGATACCCTCCCCCGCCCTGTTGGCGTGCCCGCTCATAGGCCTCGGCTTCCTTCCAGTTCATGCCGTATTGATCGTATTTTTTTCTATTTTCCTCATCCCCCAGGACTTCGTAGGCTTCATTCAGCTCTTTGAATTTCTTTTCCATTTCCGCCTTTTTTTCGCCGGGATGTAAATCCGGATGATATTGGCGTGCCAGTCGACGATAGGCTTTTTTGAGTTCTTTGGCATCGACGGTTTTTTTGACTCCCAGTATGTCGTAAAAATCTTGTTGAGCGGATGCCATAGATGAAAATCCTTGACTGATTTAAGAATGGTCCAGGCTCATGGAAACACCATGAGGCCTCATACCTGTAAAGCTAGCCTTTTTCCCTAAAAGAAGACAAGAGACAACTTTTCTGAAAAGCATTCCTAATAATCAAGCAAGTGCAATACCAATCATCGACCATATTAATAAATAGTGAGGACGATGTTTCCTTGGGCGAAAGGAATTCGGCGATGTGATTTTCTCAGTGAGGAACTTGTTCCAGGAGACCGCAGAGCTCATTATGGGGCCATTAGCCTTTAGTTATTTGATGATGTTGTTGCCTTCGAACTCAAAGGGTCAGAAATGCCCGGCGAATGGCCACCAGAAAGTCATTGATGCGTGGCAAATCGCTTTCATCCTGGCATCCAGCTATTAATTGCTGTGCCTGCGAGGTGAGTTCTTCCCCCCAATCCATCACGTCTCCTAATCGGTATTGTCCATTTTTGATGCGAGACAGCCGTTCCCCTGCCGATGTGTCCGCAATGCGGATGTGAAAATTTCCTGACTTGAGCAATTCACACAGGTTGTAGAGAACCCGGATATAGGCAGCCGCATACTTGGCCGGACGTCCATCTTTCTTATCCAGCAACTTGGTGCGTTGATTGTTGGCATAGTTGGTAAAGGCCTCAAAGGCCTTTTGAGGCGACCAAAGCGCCGGCAACAGCAAGCGCAGTTGTTCTCCCCATGCATCGGATGTGATGACCGGGGCCAGCAGCGTCTCAAGAATAAGGGGATGGCCTTGTGTCCCCAGCAAAAGAAATTGTCCAACCTCCCAAGCCGTCTCATCGCCATCGCCCTTTGTCCACTGCGAGCCAGGATATTTAAATCCCAAATGAAACATCTCTTCCGTCGGGATGACATATACTCGGCGGTAATCCCGGTCGCTCTCGTCAGAGGCCAAGCCATGGGCATGGGAGCCCACGAGAACTTTGAGAAGCGTATGTGTACGATCGTCTACGTGAGGATTCATGATCGTTCGTTGCGAATCTAGATTGTTAAGGGTGTGTGAAGCCAAAGACGGTCAGGATGAGACTGCCGGTTGCCAAAATAGCGATCATTCCAGGCGCCACATATTTCATGAGCGGTTTTCCCCCAAACCATCCTGCTAACAGAATCTTCACGATCGTATTCGTCATGGCCGCGAGGGTGATGGCCGTGGCGGCTGTCCAGGCCAGCAGCCCATCCTGCTGTAACCGGACGATTGACAACATGATGGCATCGACGTCGGTGGTGCCGGCTAAGAGACTGGACGCATACAACCCTTGATCGCCCAGGTAGGTTTGGGCGGCTTTCGAGATGAACAAGACTCCGGCATACAATACACCAAATCCCAGGGCCGGACGTAATTCGAATGGATTGCGATGGGAGACGTCCGGACCATCCGCCGGTGTGCGTTGCGCTTTGCCATATAAGATAAAACTCATGACATACCCGCAGAGGGCCATGCCCCCCAAAGGCGCAAGAAGCATCAAAAGTAGATCCGGTTGCAGGAGGCTCACGATCACCAGCATCCTGGCAAACATGGTGCTGGATGCGCCAAGGATGGCCATCGCTCCGGGCAGGGCCAGACGCGGGTGTTCCCCCGCTTGTGTGGCCATGCTGATGGTGACAGCAGTGGATGAGACAAAACCTCCCACGATGCCCGTCGTGGCAAGGCCTTTATTGGAGCCGATGATGCGAGTGCAGAGATATCCCAAAAAACTGACGCCCGCAATGAGAACGACCATGATGCCGGTATGGAAGGGATTGAGGACATCAAGAGGACCGAACGTGCGGTTCGGAAGGAGAGGCAACACAACAAGGGCTAAAATGACAAATTTGGCGGTGGCGTAGATATCATCATCGGACACCTGTTGCACCACATGATGCAGTCGTTCTTTTAACGACAACAAGGCCATGACGACCCCGGCGCTTCCGACGATGAGGAGATACCGATGGGGGGCATTAAGCGGGAGGGCAGGCAGTAAGGCGAGAACTCCCAGGAGAAATGTGATCAAAGCTGCCAGTGGAGTAATGATCCCCGGTGGATCCTTCCGACCCCATTCCTTGTCGTACGCCACAGCCAGGAGCACGCCAAGAATCAGGAGTGTGGCAATAATGGGCCACACGCCAAGGGTCTGGGAGATAAACGCTGACATGGCCCCGGCAAGGGCAATTAAGGGAAAGGTTCGCACGCCGCCGATGCCGGTTTTGCGCTCTACGCTCAGATCCTGCTGACGTTCCAAGCCAATCAAGGCACCTGCGGCGAGGGCTACGAGAAAGCCGAGCAAAGATTCTTCAATGGTCATCACGGTCAGGTCTTATTGAAAGAGGAAGTTAAAGGAAAAAGAATGAGGACTATTCCTCTATCTGCTGTTCACCCAATACTCACTCAATATGATGTGAGAAGCAAGAAGCGGGCTCAATAGAAAATGCCTCGGCGGTCATGGAATGGTAACAGGTTGGGTGAAAGACCCGGTTTTGTTTTCAGAACTTTTCAAGGTATTCTGAGATTCGGGTCATCCACGGACATGAAAATTCAGAGGAAGATGGAAGCCTTGCATTATCCCCCTCAGTTTATCCGTATGGTTAGCTCTGGAAAATTTTCAACTGTTGTCTGACATTTCAAAGTCCAAAGTTCAACGCATGAACAACACACCCATTTGGGCATTGGCAAGCAAGGCGCACTTGGCGTGTATGGTGTTCTGTTGTGTCTTGGGACCGAGTGGTTCGAATGATGTGTGGGCGCAAGACACGCCCATCTTTTCCCACCGGGAAATCTTTCATCCCGTCTATGCTGAACACGGAATGGTCGTCAGTCAGGAAGCCATGGCAACCCGTGTGGGTGTGGACATATTAAAAGCCGGAGGAAATGCGGTTGACGCCGAGGTAGGAGTGGGATTTGCGCTGGCTGTGACGCTTCCCCAGGCCGGGAATCTCGGGGGCGGCGGGTTTATGCTGATCCACAAAGCAGAGAAACATGTCGCTATGGCCCTCGACTACCGCGAAGTCGCTCCTGCCGCCTCATTACCGCAGATGTTTCTTGATGAGGAAGGTACGGTAGACCAGCCACGCCTTCGCTACAGCCATCAATCTGTTGGTGTTCCCGGCACGGTCGCGGGTTTGGTTGAAGCACTTGAAACGCACGGCACCCTTTCTCTTCAGACGGTGCTGGCTCCGGCAATCCGGCTGGCCCGGGAAGGAATTATTGTCTCCCCTGATTTGGCCATGGCAATTCAAGAACATGCGACACAGCTTTCTCGTTGGCCCACGACACGCCGCATTTTTTTTCGATCGGATGGGACGACATACCGGTCCGGGGATCGGTTGATCCAAAACGATCTGGCGTGGTCGCTACAACAAATTTCCGAGCAGGGGCCTGGCGCTTTTTATGACGGTCCTATCGCGGAGCGTCTGAGCGCCGAGATGCGCGCGCATGGAGGGTTGATCACCAAAGAAGACTTGCATCGCTATCGTGCGGTCTGGCGGAAACCGGTGCGGGGCACGTATCGCGGGTACGACATTGTGTCGATGCCCCCTCCCAGTTCCGGGGGCGTTCATCTAATACAAATGCTGAATATTCTGGAACAGGAGCCACTAAAGATTTTCGGTCATAATAGCGCCAGGACCATCCATTGGCTGGTTGAAAGTATGAAACTCGCGTATGCTGACCGGAGCCGGTGGCTGGGCGATCCTGAATTCGTCGAGGTGCCCATGCAAGGTCTGATCTCCAAGGCCTATGCGAAACATTTACATGCCTCCATTGAGCCGCAGAAGGCCCGCCCATCACCGAGCATCCGGCCCTCCAACCCTTTGCCCTATGAGGGGCGGGATACCACACACTTTTCGGTCATGGATAAAGACGGCAATGTGGTGTCGAATACCTATACCATCAATTTCAGTTTTGGCAGCGGCATTGTGGCTGAGGGAACCGGAATTCTGTTGAACAATGAAATGGATGATTTTGTGGCGAAACCCGGAACGCCCAATGCCTACGGCTTGATGGGATCGGCGGCTAATGCGATTGAACCCGGAAAGCGCCCTCTCTCCTCGATGACCCCGACCTTGGTTTTACACAAAGAAAAACCGTTTCTGGCCACCGGAAGCCCGGGAGGAAGTCATATCATCACCACAACACTTCAACTTATTTTAAATGTCATTGATCATGACATGAACCTGGCCTCAGCCACCGCGGCTCCTCGTGTCCATCACCAATGGATGCCCGACGAAGTGCGAGTGGAACGCGGATTCAGTCCGGACACGTTGGCCCTTCTTGAACAATGGGGTCACACCATCATGGTTGGGGAAACCATGGGCGGGGCTCAAAGCATTCTCAAGGGACCGCAGGGGTACTATGGGGCATCCGATCCTCGGAAACCGGACTCCTTGGCCGCCGGGTATTAAGCTGACAATGTTAAGAAGAGTGCGAGTGCAGTCGGGGATGGTCAGTATCGGCGATGGAAATGCCGGCTGGATTTTCAAGCGAGGGTTGTAGCCCTTTACATCACATGTAGGACTCCCGCGCCCTGGATGGTTCCGGCCTTTAATTGTTGGAGAGCCAGATTGGCTTCCTCTAATTGATAGGGAACCGTGTGGGTGTGAATGGGAATGGCGGCGGCCTCCTTCAACAGGTCCAATCCATCCTGGCGGGTGTTGGCGGTGACGCTTTGGAGTGTCCGCTCCTGAAACAGATCGAGTGTATAGTCCAAGGATGGAATGGGTGTCATGTAGATGCCGGCCAAGGCGAGTGTGCCGCCTTTTTCCAATGCCCGGAGTGCCGGAGGCACCAGTTCACCAGCCGGGGCAAACATGATCGCTGAGTGAAGAGTGGCCGGTGGCATCTCTGAGGCCGTTCCGACCCACACTGCTCCCAGTTGACGAGCCAGAGTGCGATGTTCTTCCCGTAAAGAACACACATAGACTTCACAGCCCCAATGCCGTGCGATTTGAATTGTAATATGGGCTGAGGCGCCGAATCCATACAAGCCAAGCCGCTGTCCGGGTTTCACCTGACTGCGGCGCAAGGCACGAAAGCCGATGATGCCGGCACACAACAGGGGGGCGGCCTCTTCGTCAGTAAACACGGATGGGATAGGGTAGGCGAAATGTTCAGAAACCAGCGCGTATTCGGCGTAGCCACCGTTGACGTGATAACCGGTGAAGGTGGCCTGTGCGCACAGATTTTCCCGCCCTGCCTTGCAGAACTCACAGGTTCCGCAGGTGGCCTGGAGCCAGGCGATTCCTACTCGATCACCTTCTTTAATCTGTTTGACTCCTTGGCCCACTCGATCCACGATGCCGACGGTTTCATGTCCAGGGACAATGGGGCGGGTGGACGGAGGCAGTTCGCCTTCGACGACGTGCAGATCAGTGCGGCATACTCCGCAGACATGAACCTTGACGCGAACTTGGCCGGGACCCGGTTCAGGTTTGGGGATATCGCGAGCCCGTAAAGGACCCATTGCGACATCGGCGTCCTGTTCGAGGATCATGGCATTCATCATTCACTCCTATGCGGTAAACAGGTAGATTTTCCCATTCAGGTATTGAGCAAACTGGTGATGATGATCCATTCAGAATTGTCATCAAAAGACCACGGCGAAGAACCTGTGCTCAAGTGATGTGACAGCATGTCAGGAGATTTTCTTCGAGGATCAAGTTCATCATCCATCTCTATCATAGTCATTCCCGACATTCGTTATCGGGAATTCATCTTGTCTTTTTGAAATACGTCAAGGCTGCCTTGAAAAATCATTGGACAACAGTCTTGCTAAATTGATACTTACCTTGGGCAACATTGAGTCTGTTATCTCATCAAGGGCCTCATCATATCGTATCCGTCGGCGCAGGTGAAGGTCAGTCAAGAGCACCAGCATGAAGCGATCAAGGCCGAGAACCTCCAAAACCCGTCCCCACAAACCCCTCTGGAATATCGGTTCCCACCGAAAACCCCGTGTTCGACGATTCCGGTGGATTCGCCTCATTCCCCTTAAAATGATCTTGGCTCTCCTCGGCCTCTATGTCCTCTTTGAAATTCTGACATTTCCATTTTTTTCCATCGCCCAATTGCCCACGGAAAACCCCACAGAAACTGCGCTCATGCGGCAGCGTATCGATGAAGCACACGATCAAGGAACCACGCTGAAGATCGACTACCGATGGACGCCGCTCTCAAGCATCCCGCGTCACGTGCGCATGGCCATACTGGTATCCGAGGATGGGACCTTTTATTCTCATGCCGGAGTTGATTGGCATGAGGTCCTGGAGTCCATTGAAACCAATTTGGAGAAAGGACGGATAGTTCGGGGTGGCTCGACTATCACCCAGCAATTGGCCAAGAACTTGTATCTCTCGACCTCTCGGGATCCGATTCGGAAAGGCAAAGAACTCCTTATCACATGGATGTTGGAATCAACATTGAGTAAAAAACGTATCCTGGAACTCTATTTGAATATCATTGAATGGGGACACGGTGTATTCGGCATTGAGGCCGCTGCCCAACACTATTTCCACAAACCGGCCTCGCAGCTCTCCATGGATGAGGGCGCCCGCTTAGCAGCGGTCATTCCCAGCCCGCTTCGGCACCAACCTACGGAGACCACATCATATGTGGAAAAGAAAAAAGAGCTGATCCTCCGTCGCATGTCCACACGCTAAAGCACCCTCTCTTTCCCTTTTGAGGGAGATATGCAATATGGCTAAAAGAACTCACAACAAATCCTTTTCCCTTTCACCTGATTCGCAATTTGACTTATCTACTCAATTGCCGTCTCTTGCCTCCGTTCGATCGTCAACGATATGGCGACTACGGTGTCGTAAACTGCGTAATCTTACAGCTTGGCGAATTGGGCAGTGGCGATCCTGCGTGGAACTGTTCTGCGCATTGCTGGATTGCAATCGCAGCATCAGCAGTCTCTTCTTTAAAGGTGACCTGTCCAGGCTTCATCCAGATCGGCGATGTGCCTGAGTGTGGGTGCTTATTCAACTGTGAACGGTCTGTGGCCTTGATACCTAAATCGAGCGCCGTGCCGTTGTTCCCGACGATGCCGGTATTACTCACGTTATTGACCCCCATGCGATGACAGTTGTTGCATAGATTGTCACTGACCTCGACCTTGTAGGCCTTCCATGAGGCGAAATCAGCGCCGACAAAGGAATAGGGCTCCGGGTCGCTGTTGAAGGTCTCATCACCCGCACCGGGCAACTGGTTGGGGCCGGATATCTGTGCGAGATACGGGGATCGGATGATTGGCCCATTGTCATGGCAACTGACACAGGGAAATTTGCTGTTGACAATTTGTGATGGTGTCATCCAGAAAGCTGGATTGCCCACTCCCTTGGAGGGCGCCTTGACCTTGCCATCATGGCTCAAGTGAAAGCCTTCTTCTAGCGCTCCCTGATAGAAGCAAGTTTTACCATTCACTTTATTGTGTTGGATGATTGCCACGTCGCCATATTGCCCTTGGGATAGGCCCATCTTTCGAGCATGCGCCACCACGTACGCGTCTTCAGTATCGATCAGCACCCGAAATCGGCTGCCACGATCGCATTTTCCGTTGAGCACGTTCGGACGATCACAAATGCCGTTAGGATAGGTCGCGCTAGCCGGAGTGAGATGATCGGTGGGAACCGTTGTCCCCAAGGGACTATCGACGTCGAAATCGGGAACAGACACGCCGATGGCCTGATCGCACTCCTGTGCAAAGGCTGCAAGGGCATCTGTTCCTCCCGGTGCATTGGCTATGAGAAGGCCCGACCAATTGCCGGCAACTTGCGCAGGATATCCGAGTCCTCCATCACTTTGATCGTCGGCAGCATCAGCATCAACGTCATACCGCATATACTCATCGCCCTTAAAGAAATAGATAACCGTCTTTCCCTCGATCTCCGTAGGCCAGGCCACCGCACCGTCGATTCCACCTGGAAACTTGAAATTTGGCCAATTGCCAGCAATGGGCTTCGGGTAGCCCGGGTCAGCCCGATGCCTCTTCACATCAAAACGGATATACTGATCATCCCGGAAAAAGTACGCAACGGTCTTGCCGTTCCTCGGGACCGGCCACACCACCACGGCATCCACCCGATCTGTCCAGATCCCAGGCCACTTCAACGAGATCGGCTGGGGATAGGCCCGGCCAGCGCCATCCGCCGCATCCGCACGATCAGCGTCCACGTCATACCTCATGAACTGATTGCCTTTGAAGAAATAGGCGACCGTCTTGATTTCTGCCCCTCCCGGAGGCGGCGCAGGCCAGAAGACTGCGGCGTCCATGTTTTCCTGGAAAAGTCCAGGCCAGCTGTTCTGGATAGGGCGAGGGTACGGATTGCCACTGCCATCGTCACTGTCTGCCCTATCTTGGGCAATGTCGTACCGGGCATACTCACTTCCCTGGAAGAAATAGACCTTACCGTTATTCCATACCACCGGGACCAGTTTTTCTGAACCGGTCAACTGAGCCCACACCTCCACTGGCCCACAGAAACTCACCGCGATGAGCATTCCGCAGACGGTTGACAGCAAAATTTCACGTGACATTCTCATAGCGTGATCCCTTTCTCACCTTACTTATCCATTGCATACATTCCGCTCATTTCCTCATTCCCAAACATCCTCTGTGTTGCTCGGATAAGCAAAACCCATTCCCCTCAAAACGGGTGTGCGAGAGAGACGCTTTCGGTATTTGATTAATAGCTCACATTGGCATTGGATTTCACATCCCTGCTTATACTGCTGCTCTCGCCTCCACATGCCTTGCGCGTATCACTGCCGATACACGTCGTATCGAATCAGATACGTCTTCTCTTATGGGCGACCCACATAGAACTTCAAGATCACTACCCCAACTTCTGGGGGTTAAGTCTGTTGTTGAGAGTTTCGTGCCGAGTAGTTAAGAGGAGGAAAATGCAACCAGATTTATTTTTGTCGATTTCTTGTTCATGAATGGCTTATTACGGTAACGGGGCGGGATTGCGTGTTAACTCCAGAGATTGGAAAATTCGCGCCAAATATTTTTTTGAGACTGTTGCCTCTTGGTGGAACTTTGGCTCAGTGACGTGTCGGTTGCAGTTTCATAGTCTCTATGTCCTAGAGAAAAGTGGTTGTATGCTTAAATGAATTTTCTTGCCGGGTTTCGTCCCGGCAGCCGAACCACTTTTGTTTCGGCAAAAGTGGTCAAAACCATTGACGCCCCGTCCGGCATTATTTGGATGGGTCTGCTGCAAACTATTGGAGGGCGGACCAACTCGCCTGGCTCAAACAAGGCCCGCCGATGAATGAGAGCATCCGACCCAGGGGCCAGACGGCAGGCATCGGACCGGAAAAACAGGGAGGATTTCCAGATTTGAGTTTCTTCTGAAAATTCTTTAACTCGCTGAGGTGACCCACAGCTTGACTAATT
Source organism: Nitrospirales bacterium (assembly GCA_041737015.1). Classification (GTDB taxonomy): domain Bacteria; phylum Nitrospirota; class Nitrospiria; order Nitrospirales; family UBA8639; genus Nitrospira_E. The sequence continues at coordinate 3,981 of JBGSSO010000164.1, read as the reverse complement.
TCCCTCGTTGAACAAAAATCCGCCTGTCCTATGCCCATCCACATAAGAAACCTTAAGAAAAGGCAAAAAACTGTGCAAGCCTCCGATATTTCGAGGATGATTGCCGTCTGAGGTCGCTATTGAATGGCGTCTAATATGCTTGGGGTCAGGTCTTGCCAGGTGACAGCGAATGGTCACGATTTGGGATAGTTGAGTGAAGCCGAAAGCGGATTGCGTGATTGCAAGGCCTGACCCAAGAAACAGCCGGGGACTCTGTTAGGTGTCTAGTGAACTATGTGTGAAATTTTAACAAAAATAGAATGGTTAAATTTATTGCAAACAATTGCAGTAATATTTGCAGCATATATAGCTTATGCCGCATTGCACACATGGAGGCATCAAGCTAAAGCCCAGAAACAAATTGATTTTCTGGATCAACTAACTGATTCGGTGCATGAATATATACAGTCACTAACGCAACCTGTGGAGTTAGTGAAATTCATTCATATTGGTTTTGAAAGCTATAAAGGTTTACCAGGTAATACTGATCATCAGCATTCAAATATTATTGCTTATATAACAGCCAGAGGGGCTGAGGATTCAAACAAACTATGGGAACCTCTTAATAAAACTAGTCACCTTGTTGCAAAAATCCAAGCGCTGGTTGCAAAAGGTCAAGTATACGGATTTATAAACTTTAATAAGTGCCAAGATTCTATAAAAATGTTGTTATGGCAACATCAGAGACTACAGGTTGTTGCTTCGATTATTGGCTCAACGAGTCTTAACTGGGATCATCCTGATGTTATAAAAAGCATAGAAAATATGCTAACTGTGCAACCAGATGACATTGAAAATCACTTACAACAATATAATTTGGATTTCTTGAGTTTTGTCCAAGAAAATTACCAGTCTATTTTCAAAGGCACCTAACAAGGCGCTCGTTCGGACGCAAACTACGCTGCGCTTCGTTTGCGCCGCGCAGCTGGGTCGTTGGGCGTCAAATGCTTGGGGTCATGTCTTGCAATATCACAGCGGGTAGTCACGCTATGTGGGTAGTTGAGTGAAGCCGAAAGCGGATTGTTTGATTTAAGACGTAACCTCAGATAGACACCATAGATTTTTTCGTTCCCTTTCCTTCGAACCGACGCCTGCTGTTCGGCCTTATTGGCGGACGCTCTTCAAGCATTGGGGGGCCTTGTTTGAGCCTGGCGAGTTGGCCCTCCCTCCGGTTTCCTGCGTCCGCTTAATCTAAAGAGGCCGAACTGGGCGTCAATGGTTTTGGGTCCTTTTGCCGAAACAAAAGGGCCTCGGCTATGGGGCCGAAACCCGGCGATAGAAACAGTGGGTGCGAGCAGCCAACGTGGTGTTGAAGAGGTTGGTTGAGGGTTGGTACTTGATTCCAATGCCACCTGAGCGGGAAACGAATCCTCAGTCCACCAGAATTTCGATTGATTTGTATTCTTTCACGAGCCCTTAGGTCTTTTTTTTCTTCTTTTCAGGCTTTCTTTTTTTCTTTTTTTTATTTTCCTCTTCCTCCTCTATTTCTTTGAGCAACTCTTCCAAGGTGGTTTCCCCGCTGGGATGTGTCACCGTAAAGGCATAATCCTTTTTCGAGATTTTGATGACATCGATCTCTTGATCTAAAAACCCCTGAATCTCCTCAAGTCGTAACTTTTCTTCTTTGCTGCAGAACGAAATCGCAATCCCCTTTTTAACACCCCGCCCGGTTCTTCCGATACGATGCACGTAGTTTTCTGCCTTATCCGGCAAGTCATAGTTCAGCACAAAATGCACATCCGGAATGTCGATGCCGCGTGCGCTGACATCTGTGGCGATTAAAACCTGACAGGTCCCTGCTTTAAATGCGTTCATCACCGAAGCCCGGTCACGCTGATCCTTTTCCCCGTGAATCGTCAGCGTGGCTATCCCGACACGACCCATCGCCTTGGCGACCCGTTCAGCGCGTACTCGTGTCCGGACAAACACGATCACCCGGCTCTCAGGATTATCGGTCAGGAACCGCTCCAGGAAAAATCGTTTATCATCCATTTCAACGAACATCACATAGTGAGTGACATTTTTTGAGACACGATTGTCCGGTGAGATTTGAATCCGGATAGCCGAACTCCTCACCTGAGAATACGCCAGCTTTTTGATCTCGGCATTAATGGTTGCTGAGAAAAAAAGCGTTTGATGTTGGTGTGGCAGCTTTTTTTTGATTGCATGAATATCTCCAATAAATCCGAGATCGAGCATGTGATCGGCTTCATCCAACACAAGGGTTTGGACTCGGTTCAGCAGAACATACCCCTGACTGATCAAATCAAACAGTCGGCCGGGTGTCGTAATGAGCACATCGATGCCTTTCTGAAGTGTTTGGATCTGCGGGTCCTGCTCAACGCCGCCATACATGGCAAACACCTTGACCTTGGTCTGTTTAGAAAGCTGGGCAAAGACCTCTCCAATCTGCATCGCCAGTTCGTGTGTCGGCACCATGACAATACATTGGATACCATCGGAGCGTTGACTCCTTTTCCACTTGTCAATGTGATTAATGATCGGGATGGCAAATGCTGCCGTTTTCCCCGTTCCTGTCTGGGCGATAGCCAGAACATCCTCCCCCGCCATGATCGAGGGCATGGCTTTAAATTGGATGTCCGTGGTTTTCACAAAACCGAGTCGGGACAGGTTATTTTTCAATGCATCTGAAATGGGATATTTTTCAAACTTCATGGTGTTTCAATACCTCTTTCTCATCAAATCTGGCACAACAGGGGTGGTTCATTCTGGGAATGCTGAAAAAAGCCGCCAGCGGCGTTCTCGCCATTTTGCCGTGCTCACGTACTAAAAGTACGCTCCGCGCGCCAAAATGGCTGCGGTCTTGCTGGACGACTGTTTTGATCATTCCCGTCGACCATTGATATGGAATCCCTGTTGAGTGAATACCTGCGATTTTTCAGAAATATTCAACAGGAACATTCTGATTTCGGGCTCTGCCCCAGTCTACTTGGAAATGATCAGACAGGCAAAAAAACCTTAGGGAGAAGAAATGTGCTTGGGGTCATGCTTGGGTTCAGGTCTTGCCATGCGACAGTGGATTGTCCCACCTGAGGGTAGTTAAGTGAAGCCCAAAGGAGATTTCGTGATATCCAGGCAAGACCCCACAGATTTCTTCCTACACTTTCCTTTGAGTCGACGCCTGCTGTTTGGCCCATGTGCTGACGCTTTTCAATACTAGCGGGCCTTGTGTGAGCCTTTCTGCAAAACTCAGGGTAGGCTCCGCGAGTTGGTCCGCCTTCCCAATTTACGCGTCTACCCAATCTGATGATTCCGAACAGGGTGTCAATGGTTTTGGGTCTTTTTACCGAAACAAAAGGCCTACCCTGAGCCAAGCCGAAGGGACCTCGGCTGCCGGGCCGAACCCCATAGCTGTTAAGCTAAGCCAAAGATGTTCCTTGTTCCAGCGCTTGCCCAGCGCTTTTGTTGTGCTATATTACCGATAGCTTTATAGAGCCTATCGGGTTCAATTAAAAACGAAGAGGAGGCACCGATGACGCGCGAAGAGCAGACCCTGCAACGAATTCAGCGACAGCTGGCGACCCTGGGCCCGGTCTTACCGGGGAGCCTGAGTGAGCAGTGGAATGTGTGCGGCACACCGGGCTGTCGATGCAAGGCTTTGTCCAATCCCAAGAAGCATGGGCCCTACTATCAGCTCAGTTTTACCGTGGCAGGTAAGAGCTCCACGCTCTTCGTCCAGAAGGGGGACCTGGGCGAGGTACGGCGGCGGCTTAAGCGCTACCAGGCCTTCAAGCGGTTAACCACGGACTGGGTTCAGGCGTGTCTCGCCCTGGCTCGCAGCCAGGGCTTCAGGGGGACGTCAGCATGAGGGGGCTGCCGCAGGTATTTCAGGGGTTAAAAAAAACGAGATTACTCGGCTCGCCAAACAGACGGGGTTTCAGCAACGCCACGGGCGGCTCACGCCCTATGAATTCCTCGTCC
>JBGSSO010000111.1:0-6850 GCA_041737015.1 Nitrospirales bacterium | reverse complement strand
AGCGGTGAAATCCATGCTTAATGTCCCTGAAGGCGCTGTCGTGGACTCAGATGGTAATGTTTTCATTTCGGACTCGATGAATCACCGGGTTCGTAAAGTCGATAGCCAGACTGGTGTGATTACTACCATAGCGGGGAATGGCGATAGTGGCTATGATGATAAAAATATGGGTGGGTGCGGTGCTGCTCGCTTTGTGGCAAAAGAAGATGCTGGGATGTTGAAACATGGCGATGGCCTTATTGCCATTGAGGCGATTGTGAACACTCCAGCTGGCTTGACCCTGGACTCACAGGGATATTTGTATATTTGTGAACGGAATGAAAATAAAATTCGTCGGGTGAAATTACGATAACGAGGCTAATCTGATTTTTCATTAGAGATTGGCTGTATTGGGTTCAGCCATTCCATCCCCAGTGAGAGAAATAATTGCTGTTCCACTTATTAGTTCTAAGCTATATCATTCGTTTCGCTTCTCTCCTCTCCCGTTATCCTGTTGGTGGGGTTCTCCTATTTCTCTTTGGCCATTTTTGGTCGAAATTCTTGAAACCTTCTTTCCGGTTTGTTCACCGCATCGCTCTGCATTCAAGATGGGATAGGTCTGTCATTCGAAAAACACGCACCCAAATAGAGAATGAAAATGAATGTGTTCGCGAGTATCTATGCAATAATAGACTAATTTTTTCTCACTCTTGAAATATCATTGGCATTAAATCTTTAAAAATTCCAAGGAAACCGAGGATTGAGCACAATTCACGCCAAAAAACGGATTATTTTGTTCGTAGTTTTTGCGGTAGTGGTCTTATTCGGATTGACTTGGTATCAAGTCCCTCTTGTCAGTTCTCAGGGCATGGTTGTCTTGGCGCATTTTTCAAAAGGGGAGGTACCTACTCAGCCTTCCGATTCAGCGTGGGAGACCGTGGCTCCTCTCCCTGTTCCCCTCAGTGGCCAAATCATTACCAGGCCTGTATGGCCGGAGCCCAGTGCGCGAGCTCTCTCCATCCGGTCAATCCATAACGGAAAAGACATTGCATTTTTGCTGGAATGGCAAGATGCCACAATTAATGAATCGTTGACACCTGGGGTCTTCAGGGATGGGGTCGCAGTGGCTCTTCCTCTAGGAGATGCTCCGGCTTTTTTTTGCATGGGCCAACTCGATCATTATGTGAATATTTGGCATTGGAAAGCAGATTGGCAAAGCGACGTAGATCGGCGTGCCGAGCGGGCCAAAGAATCTAAGCGTGAGGAATCAGGTCCTCGCCGGTTTGAAGTGATCCCGCGTCGGCCCTCATCGGTCGAAGACCTCGTAGGAGGGGGGTTTAGCACTCTAACGAGCAAAGAACAGCAGGGACGAATTCAAGGACAAGCGGAGTGGAAAAATGGCCTATGGCGAGTGGTCATGAAACGGCCGCTGACGTCCATTGGAGATGACTTGGACAATGAAGCGATGCTGGTTCCCGGGCGAATGCAAGCCATAGCCTTTGCGGTTTGGAATGGAGAAAATAAAGAGCGGAATGGGCAAAAATCCGTTGCTTCCTGGATGCAATTACTTATTGATCCTGTTCAGGCCCCATCTCAAAATGGGACAGGAGGGATTGAACCCCCGCATAGATCATCATGAGGATCTCAATGATTAAGAGGATGAGATCTACAGGCGGAATGCAATGTTTCTTAATATGTTGGGGTCTGTGGTTTGGGTTGATGGTTCTTCATGGCGAAGCATTTGGGCAACCGCCAAATGAGAATATGACCAATGAAAAAGCCCTGATTTTAGCGGAACAATTTGGAATCGATGTGGGGGAAGTAGACGAGGAGGTCAAGAAAATTCTTGGATTGACCAAAGCTGAAGGGGTTGTAGTGTATGCCGTCATAGGAGGGTCTCCCGCTGAATTATCGGGGATAAAGGTGAAAGCGATCATTAAGGAAGTTGATAAATATGAAATTCAAACCCTTGTAGATTTGGGAACGGCCTTGGAGCAGACCCTCCCCACAAAGAATTTTACTGTCGCCACCTATGAACCTGCGGATCCTGACAATCAAGGGGTTACCGGCGGGCTTAATTTCCATTTTGTACGAATTCTTCAGGATTAAATCACTTGCATGAAGAATCTGTTTAGCAAAAATTTTCGGTTATTGGAAATAATACCCATGCACAACCGATGGTTTTTAACGATCATTTTAGGGGCTTTTTGTTTATCAGGAGTCGGGTTTGGTCAACAGCCAAGCACGGGTGTTGATGAAGGAGAAGAATCCTGGATTAAGGAAATTGAGCAAGTTTTTATCCCTTCTGAACAATGCAAACAATGTCATGACCGGCATTATGAAGAGTGGAAGGGGATGCGTGAACAGACCATGGATTTAAAGACCTTTGGCCGCGTGGATGGAGCACTTCTTCATGGGACGGCTCTCACCTCTCCGGTGTTCAAAACCGTCCTAGGTCTGTGGCTTCACACGGATCCCGATCAGGAGCAACGCACTCGCTGTCTTTCTTGCCATGTACCTGCGGTGACCGTGTTCCCACAGCACACTGATCGGATTATTGATCAAGTGATGAAAGGAGGCAAACGGGTCACAATAGAAGGCATTAGTTGTAGTGCCTGTCACCTCATTACGGGCATTCAAGAAAACGCCTATGGGCACCCCACTTTCAAAATTAAGTCTGGGGCGACTCTTTACGGACCCTACGCAGAACCAGAGGAGAATCTCGTGCATCAATCTGGGCAGGCGGATATTTATCGAGGGGCACATTACTGCGCATCCTGCCATTTTGATAAGGTAAGGGACGTTACGCGGCCTGATATCCCAGGGGAAATTTTGAAGGGCACCATTTGTCAGGATTGTCATATGGAGCGCTCTACCGGGAGTTCCACGTCTCAACGTGGATCTCTCACTCGGCCAATCGGGCGGCATTGGTTCCAAGGTATTGTGATTCCGGGGATTATGCTGAGTAATAGAAATTTACAAGCCGAATGGTTTTCGAGGGTGGATATTGAGGTTAAAAAGGTTAAGGGGCAGGTTGAGGGTGAGGTCTTGGTGCGAAATGGTGCCTTGCCTCATACCTTTCCCGGTGGCGATCCAGTGCTAAAACAATTTTATGTCACGATTACGCTCAAAAATTCAGATGGACAGGTTATCGATCAATATCAGGAACGGTTTGGCCGAACATTTGAAGAACTGCTTCGTGGTCCGATCCCCAGACCATTTGTCAATGGAGGCACAACCAGACATATCCCATTTACGTTGAAATATCCCCAAGATTCAGAGGCTTCCCTCATTGAAGCCTCAGTGAGTTATTCTCTCATTCCTGAGCCCTCTAAGGCCCTTGCCACGAAATTCCTTGAAAGTCTTGCTACCGATAAAGAACGGGAAACTGCAGAACGCATTATCAATGATTATTCTTCCCCGCGGCTTCTCACGTTTCGCACCATGAGTTTATAGACAGCCGGAACGTGCAGATTTTTTGTTGAATTACATAAAAGGATCGTCTGATGAGCAAAAGCTACAAAGAGAGAGCCTCCAGGTGTAAAGGTCTTAGGGGGGCGGTATTTTTGTTGTTGTTGGGATGTTTTCTGCTGGCCGCGCCTCTTCTTGGCTCTGTTGCAGGTGAATCGTCTTCAAGCAAAAAACCATTAGAAAAATCATTTCCCAATTCTGAAAAATGTAAACGTTGTCACCTTCGGGTCTTTGAAGAATGGGAAGCTTCGGCTCAATCGCGTTCTATTGTGACTGCCCCTTTTCGAGTAACCTTGGATCAATTCCTGGCCTCAACCGATAAAAAAGATCACGCAATGTGCTTTCGTTGTCATGCTCCGCACATTCTTGAATATGGCGACCACTTGCCTCGTTTTATTAAGGAGGTTCAATCAAAGGATCCACAGATGGATGGAGTCGGATGCCCGCAATGCCATCTTATTCAGGATGTGGACATGAATTCGCATCCTCCAACGCCAACATTCCATTTGGGGACGACGATTTTTGGAGGATATGATAAGGCTGCTGAAAATTTGGCGCATCAATCACAGAAGCTGGATCTCTATCGAGAGTCAAAATTTTGCGTGACCTGTCACGATTCACTCCCAAAGACCATAGACTCTGCCAAGGACATCCCTGGGTGGCTTGGACCTTGGGAAAAGACCAAAGCGGAAACCAGTGGAAAACCTTGTCAAACCTGTCATATGCCAGAAGCAGTTGATGAATCTGCTAATGGGGAGAAGGTCAGGAAGGTCGCCAATCACAGCTTCCCTGGCAGATTCGGAAAAGTCCGGGCGGAAGCTGTGACCTTGGACTTTACCACCGAAACCACTTCCGACACTTCTCAAGTCCAGGTCAGTATTCAGAGCCTGGTCCCGCATAATTTGCCTTTGCCGCATCCAGGCTGGTCCCGGGTCGTCGTTGATCTTTCTATTTTTGGGAAAAATCTCAAAAAGGTTTTCAACGAACAACGGTTTTATGAGCGGACGTTTGGAAATGCGGAGGGAAAGGAGACGGTCTTTGATTTTGAGGCAAAAAAGGTATTACACGATACTCTTCTTAAACCTGAAGAAATGCGGGTAGAGGTCTTTACATTTCCCACACCACAGGATGCGCCATCAATGGATGTAGTGGTAACTCTCACCTATGCCCCTGTTCACGGACCACAGGATTTCCTTAAAAAGGTGGAACAAGAAGCGGCACTTGGGCAAAAGGACAAGGCCTTTCAATCGGTCCAAATTGCCCAAAAGAAGTCGAACGTTCCTCTCAATAAATAAATATTACTCTCTGGAGGATGATCTGTTAAGAAGTTACGGCTCCCAGGGAAGCCGAGGAAACCATCTTGGCATATTTGGCTAGGACGCCGGTTGTATATCGTGGTGCCGGTGGAGTCCATTTTGCCAAACGGGCTTGAATCTCTTGATCTGAAAGTTCAACATCCAAACGTCGCGCAGTAATGTCGATATGAATCAAGTCTCCGTTTTGAACCGCCGCAATCGGTCCCCCTTTGGCGGCTTCAGGGGCGACGTGTCCAGCCATGAAGCCATACGTGGCTCCCGAAAACCGTCCGTCCGTCAAAAGGGCGACTGATTCGCCTAATCCTGCTCCGACAATAGCACTTGTCACGCCTAACATCTCTCGCATCCCTGGTCCGCCTTGTGGCCCTTCATAGCGGATAACGACCACATCCCCGTCCACGATTTTTCCTTGTTGGACTGCCTGAAATGCATCTTCTTCACAGTCGAAGACTTTGGCCGGGCCATGGTGTGCCAATTTGGCATGACCAGCCACTTTGACAACACAGCCTTCCGGCGCAAGGTTGCCTTTCAGAATCACAAGTCCTCCCGTTGGTTTAATTGGATGCGAAGGGGGAAAGAGAACTTTTTGCCCTGAAGTTTCCTTGGCTGTGGCAGCTTCTTCAGCTAACGTTCGTCCGGTGACGGTGATTTGGTTTCCATGGAGATGGCCAGATTCCAAAAGCCATTTTGCCACCAACGGGGTGCCTCCGGCTTGATAGAGGTCGGCTGCCATGAACTGACCTCCTGGTTTCAGATCAGCCAGGAGCGGGACGTGGCGGTTAATGGTATCAAAATCGTCAATATTTAATGGGAGCGACATTTCATGGGCAAGAGCCAAAAGATGGAGAACGCCATTGGTCGATCCGCCGGTAGTGGCGATTGCCGCGATGGCGTTTTCCAATGCTGGGCGAGTAATAATATCCCGTGGGCGAAGATCGTTCTTCAGAAGATTGATCAGGATTTTTCCGCATTCCTTGGCCACTTGGTGTTTTCTGGGGTCGAGGGCTGGTACGCCATTGAAACCCATTGGGGAAATTCCTAAAAACTCAAACGCAATCGACATGGTATTGGCCGTAAATTGACCACCGCAGGCACCGGCTCCTGGGCAGGCTCGTCGTTCTAATTCAATCAGCTCCTCCGTTGTCATTTTCCCTTTGGCGTGTGATCCTACGGCCTCAAAGACGTCCTGGATCGACACAGGTTTTCCATGGAATTCTCCAGGCATAATGGAGCCTCCATAGAGCATGATTGATGGAAGATTCAGACGGGCCAGGGCCATCACGCATCCCGGAATAGTTTTGTCGCAACCCGACAAGGCAATGACTCCGTCAAACAGATGTCCTCGAACCACTAATTCGATGGAATCTGCCACCACTTCTCGGCTAATCAGGGAGGCTTTCATGCCCTCCGTCCCCATGCTGATGCCGTCTGAGACCACGATCGTGTTGAATTCGATGGGGGTCCCTCCCGCCTCACGAATCCCTTGCTTCACACTCGCCGCGAGATCGCGGAGATGAAAATTGCAAGGGGTGATTTCCGACCAGGTATTGGCGATCGCGATGAGGGGCTTGGTAAAGTCGTCGTCGGTCAGGCCGACGGCCCTGAGCATCGCACGAGCGGGGGCACGGTCGGGTCCCTCAGTCAGGGCCAAGCTATTTTTCTTTAAGGTTTTTGACATGAAACAGTGCTCCTTCGATCATAACCGTTGATGAATGGATATAGGGTCAGTCAATGATTCGTTGCCTGAATGTCTCATAACGCTAGGAAAATGGTCAATGTTGGGGGGACAAAAGATTGCACGTATTTCAGATCGGGCGATCATAATTTCCATAGGAATCAGCTGGAGAAGATAAAGGGATGCGCAGGGGGAGACGCCAAACAGTCTTGTCTACTGACATGGAATGATGGGTGATTTTGCTCGTGAGATTCCTAGGAGGCGAGTTTACAAGATGTTACCGATGTGAGGTAGCGCTGTAGCCGAAGCCTCCCTCCGGTTCCTGCGGATGGGGGGGTACACAATATGAGCCAATATGGATTGGTAAAATGATAAGTGTCTCCATGGCTATTTGGTGGAGTTACGGTTC
>JBGSSO010000094.1:0-19786 GCA_041737015.1 Nitrospirales bacterium | reverse complement strand
TCTCCAGGATTTTCCCACGCCACCTTGCCACGGTAATGATCAGCCACGCTTCATTGACGAGACTTTTTTGGGTTTTCCCAACTACAAAGAGCGGTCATGGGCTCAAAAGGCAAAAAAAAATCCCCAACCAAATTTTTGGCTGAGGACTTCGTTGTCCGCGTTCTATTGTATGGAGGTCGCCCATGGGACTTCGTTGTCCTTAACGACCTATTCTGAGTTTTTTACCACCCAAGACATCATGTGTCAAGGGAGAGCCACTAAAATGAGGCCTAGGTCCGTGAAAAAGAGTCGCTTCGCAAAAAACCCTGCAGCTGACTTTTTTCTCAAATTCTTCAGCCCGAAATTGAAACCATGCCAACTCTCCCCTTTCCGTGCTTGCCAATGCTCCAATCCCTTGAAAGAATAGGCATTCTACTCTGGCTCGGCTCCTCGATGTGCCTGGGGTTGGTACATACCTTCAACGAACTGACTATTCTCTTTCTCTTTTAAGGAGGTCATGGATGGAATCCTTTGTTTTTGAAAAACTCACTCCCTTTCTCGCAGCCAAGTCGCTCGTCATGATGGAAGCCAGCTTGCGCCTTCTCCTCATCCTGGTGGTTACCTATATTGGGATACGTGCCGTTCGGTTCGGCTTGCACAAACTCGAGATCTTTTTACTCAGCATAAGGGAAAATGATGACAAGAACCGGTTGGCCGGTGAAAAGCGGGTGAAAACTCTCATCGGCTTGCTCCTAACTATCTGCCTTACATTGGTCTGGGTCATTGCCGTCGTGATGGGGTTGGATCAAATAGGGTTGGACATCACACCAATTATCGCCAGTGCTGGCATCGTGGGACTAGCGGTCGGCTTTGGAGCACAAAATCTGGTTCGAGATGTCATTAACGGATTTTTTATCATTTTAGAAAACCAGGTTCGGATCGGTGATGTGGCCGTGGTCAATGGAACCGGTGGCTTAGTCGAAGCCATCAGTTTTAGAACCATTACCTTACGCGACCAGGCAGGAACGGTTCACATTTTCCCGAATGGCACGGTTACGACCCTCTCCAATATGACGAAAGATTGGTCTGCCTATGTCATGAATATCGGCGTGGCCTACAAAGAGGATACTGATCGCGTGACCGCGATCATGCGAGAGGTCGGAACAGACTTACAACAAGATGAGCAATTGGGCAGAAAAATCCTGGAACCCATTGAAATACTGGGTGTGGATGCCTTTGGGGAATCCGAAGTCGTGATTAAAGCTCGAATCAAAACCATTCCTATCGAGCAATGGGGAGTCGGGCGGGAATACCGGCGACGCCTGAAAAAAGCCTTCGACCAAAAGGGAATTGAAATTCCCTTTCCCCATCGAACGCTCTATATGGGAGAGGCCAGCCCGCCATTTCTCGTCAAAAACACGTTGCCTCAGCCAGAGACACCAACGCCCTAATCAGGGCAGAAGGAGGTCTCGACTATTTACTATCTGGCCGGGAGAATGGAGTGGGTTCAGCGGGAAAGGCTTTCCAATACCCTCGGGCAAGCAAGCCCCATCCCACAAGAAAACACAGGCCTCCAAACGGCGTGACAATCCCTAATCCACGCACACCAGAAATGGACATGACATACAGGCTTCCTGAAAACAACACGATACCCAGGCAAAAGGCCCAACCAGCCCATTTGAACTGGCGAAGAGGAACATAGACCAAACTCAATCCGGCACTGAGCATGCCCAAGGCATGGATCAAATGATACCGCACACCGGTTTCAAAGACCGCCAACATCTGTTCAGAAAGAAATGGCTTGAGTCCATGTGCGCCAAAGGCGCCAATCGCGACACCAAGGAGAGCCATCAGGGCCCCACTCATCAGTATTTGCCGTGCCATACATTCATCCTCTTGTGGTGGAAGAAAATATCATTAATTGAGAAACTATGGAGAACTGGTTGTCGGATAGATTCGTCCCCAGTGAATTTTTTGCCAGACTCGCTCATGGACCCAATATAAAAATATTTTCGTGACCAATTCCGTCAGGCCAACGGAAGCGGCAAGAAGGAGTTCACCAGAAAAAATAAACACCAGGAGAGTGGTATCCAACGTACCGACTGCCCGCCAACTTATCCCTTTCACCACACTACGCCAATGAGTTTCCATAGGTTCCTCTTATCGTTGACCTTGCCGCATGAGGACAGCAAAAAAGACTGACTAAGATTAATTATCCGACGACTTCTTTTTCTTCTGTGTTGCACCTGGCACTGGTTGTGTTTTCATCTTGAGTCCTGCGCCTCCCTGCTGGGGAAATACAAAATCTTCAAGAGTGTAATGATCAAGGATTGATGCAATGGCGTTCCGCACATCCAGCATAATGCGCTGAATCGGACACGTCGTGGTTGCCGCATGAGGACAATCCTGGCATTTCTGATAGGCCGTCTGACTCACACAAGCAATCGGTGCGAGTGGGCCATCCAGAAGGCGAATAATCTGCCCCAAGGTGACTTCACGGGGCGACTTAATTAAAAACACCCCGCCATGGGCGCCCCGACGACTCCCAATAAGCCCCGCGTTCTTTAACGACAACAAAATCATTTCCAGAAAACCCAATGGAATATTCTGCCGCTCCGCCAAGGATTTCCGTTGCACGAGTCCATGGCCGAACTCCTGAGTCAGCTCAATCATGGCCCGAAGGGCGTACTCGCTTTTTTTAGAAAATCGCATAATACTACATAAAGTTAACTAATATTATGCACATTTAACATAAGGTTGTTGCTTGTTTCTAGCCCAACAAAGCTGTGCATGAGGCAAGCGTGCGTTCAAGGCCTCGCAGGAGAGATCTGGCATTGGTGATCGTTTAACGGCTCAAGGCCCCGCCCCAGGGATTGATATCCACATGGGCCATAACAGGATGAATTATGATTTGAGCAACCCTTCGGTTCCCTGTTCGGTGATCTCCCAGGATATCCTCAGCTATCTTTGGGGAGCCATTGACGCCATGAGATTGCCTTTTGTTGAAGGATTCTTATCCAAACGTTGAAATTCGAAGAAAGAGTGCACCACGAGTAAAATAAAAAGGCACCGATTGAGAGTTCTCTTTAAAATCCGAAGAGGTCACGGCTGGCTAATGGGGGCAGACCATCCATCTTGTCACCACTCTTCAATCCTCCTTCCGGCAACCATCATCCTTTTGTCTTCAAAAAGTGTTTAGACTCCGTCTAGGTTGAGTCTGTATCGGGCCTCTGTCTGACATGCGGATTATTGAACAGGATTGGCTGATCAACTTAAGGCCCTAGCTAGCAATGTTCACGGGGCACTTCTTCCGGTTATGACGCATTTTTTGCGCACCGGAAGCCAACGTTATCATGTCGTTGAGCGGGATCCAGACCATGACGATTCGTGGTCCGAATATCCACAGCCTTATTTGACCAGGACCCGCCACGAATAGCTTTCAGTTCTCCTACCGGAGGGCCTTCAGGGTTTTCGTCAGGGCTTCGGTGATAATAAGAAGCGTCATACCAATCAGCTGTCCACTCCCAGACATTCCCGGCCATATCGTCTAGCCCGTAGGGACTTTGACCTTCAGCTTTTTCACCAACCGATGTTAAGACAGAATAGGCTTGATGGTCGCAGCACTTGTCAAAATTGGCCAGGATTTGAATCGGATCCTGTTCACCCCAGGGATAGAGGCGCTCATCGGTCCCACGGGCAGCCTTTTCCCACTCGGCTTCGGTGGGCAATCGTTTGCCCACAGACTCACAATATGCTGTGGCTTCATCCCAATTCGCTCTTACAGCAGGATGTTGAGAGACCTCATGTAAATTGAAATCAGTCCAATATCCTGGTGGTTCGGCTCCGGTTTTTTTAATGAAATCCGCATATTGAGAGACGGTCACTTCATGTTGGTCGATATAAAAATTATCGAGAAAAACCTGATGCACAGGGCGCTCACTTCTAAAATCTTTACTCCCCATGGTGAAATGACCTTCTGGAATGATCACCATCGGTGCCCCATCCCCACCAAGGATTTTCGGAGCAAAGGCTTGCGGTGCACTATAAGCGGGCGCTTTAACAATCAGCTCTGATCCAGTAGCTTCCTCATCCCTATCTGATTTTTCACGCGCCATCTGTTCTTGCAAAGCTTGAAGTTCTGCATGTAATTGAACCAGTTCCCGATCCGAAGCAGGAATTCCCTTGGGATCAGACATTTCTAGGGTTAATGACGTCGCTTGTCCTCCAGGAGCAAAGGCGAGAGGAAGCCCATTATCATAGCGGCCTTCGATAGAAGGATTTTGAAAACCCTCAGTACTCGTTTTCACCGTACGATAGGTAAAGTCGAAGAGTTCACGAATTTCGATGAGGCCATTGCGATTGAAATCGGCCCCTCCACGTAATCCCGTGAGCAATCCGCAGGTAAATGCTCCATGTCCTCCACAAAATTTTTCGCCTTCTTGCGACCGCTCAGCTGCACTAGAAGAGGAGAAAACGGCCACTCCTGTCTGTGCCTTACCCATTGCGGTCAAGAGGCGGTTAACGTCTGCAGCATTCGCGGCGCGCATGGCAACCAGTGAACTGGAGGAGCCAAACGCTCCCGTATGACATGCATCTAAAAACAGCACTATTTTACGGGCCTTACTTTTGTTGATTTGTCGCAGCAGGTCGTGTCGACTAATCCCGTCGTCTTCCGGGAAATTGGGATCAGCTTCATGTGTGAGAAAGAATAGGTCTTCTCCGCTGGGATCGAGTAACCCGTGCATGGCGAGGGAGAGGATGACCAAATCTTCCGGCTGAGCCAGACGAAGAACCTCTCCAAGTGCTCGCAAAATCTTCCCGCGTTGAGCCTCTTGATTGGTCAGAACATGAAAGTGGTCAGGATGAATACTGTCCTGAAAATGCTCGGTAAAGAACTGATGGAGGGCTTTGGCATCATTGTCCGCATAGGCAAGATTCAGGGTCGTATTTTTATATTCGGAGACCCTAATAAATACTCCCCAAACGGTTCCAATCCCTTCACCGGTATCCGGCGATACCAGAATTCCACGGGACGTGGCAAAGACGGGAGTCTCATATCCCCCGGCAAGCAGTACCATAAAGAAGGCAATGAGACAGAGGACTTTTTCCAATACCCAAGTGATCATGGTTGGCCGTAATTCAGAAATTCCTGCCATCTCGCCACCCCGATTCGAGACTATGGCATCGACCCCACACCGGAACTCTGCCGTTCTTTGACCAAATCATTTGCAATTTCTTCGGCCATTTCAAGCAACAATTCATCAACGGATGGAGCAAGCAGTCCCCGTGTCCCAGACTTTTCCGAATACAACTGCGTCCAGATTATTTGCCCGGTTTCCGTACTGACAAGTTTCAACGACATAGAAATCTCTGTCGCCGTCGCTAAGGGATAATGAGGGGCGCCTTCGACAAATCGTGTCACACGACCCTTGAGCAGCGCATCGGCATTGATGAAATTCCCTTTTTGCAAAAGGGTTTTTTCATCGAGGAGCGTAGCGTCTAAATTATGTTCGGCAAGAACGGCTTGAATTTGTGTACGATCGACGACATAATCAAACACTTCTTTGTTGGCAATGACCATGGCCAGTAGATCTGAGGCTGCACCAGCCTCGCCCACCCCATCAAAAGGGAGAATCGCGATTGACGAGACCTTCGAAAGCGGATAGGCCGGATTGGTAAAGGACTTTTTAACCGTTCCTCCACAGGCAATCAGTCCGAATAGACACCAACAAAGACCAATGGCTCGCACTCCAGATTTCATGTCGATCCCTTTACCTCAGAGATTTATTGAACGTCTGGTTGTCATAACGAATTCATGCTGGACAAGATTGTAGGCATTAGGTTTTCTGATGTACAGGTTTATAAGAATATTCTCGGAATCTTGTCTGCGTAATCTCGTTGTTTGAATAGAAAAAGTCTAGCCCTGGTGATTCTCGCTCAAGGCGTGAAACAATTATCTGAACCAACACGACGCCATTTCCTGGTTTGTCGAATCAGAAAGTCTATCGGTTCAAGGGTCCGATTT
Organism: Nitrospirales bacterium; assembly: GCA_041737015.1. GTDB lineage: Bacteria > Nitrospirota > Nitrospiria > Nitrospirales > UBA8639 > Nitrospira_E. The sequence goes on along the minus strand of JBGSSO010000094.1, from coordinate 13,782 downwards.
TGGCTTACCTAAGCTGCTCTATCAAGCATAGGTGGGCAAGGGAATGCCCATCTGGGCCTGAAAAGGGGTAAGGGGGCCCGTGCCAAATCATTACCCCTAAATTAACCTCAATCATGCTAAATTGCCTTTGAGATTGCTGGCGGGCATAAATAGGCCCGAATGGGATTCATGCCCTAAGAGCCTATGGACGAATCTTCGCTTTCTGAAATGGGGCTGGCCAGGACGAATACAGATATTTCGTAATACTCAATCCGGCGATAGGGAGTTGCTAAATCTTTATCGGACAACAAACAACAAAAAAGCCGCTTATATTGCGGCTTTTCGTTTCAGTCTTATACTTTATCGGACGGCGTTGGATGATGAAGTGGTGGAGGGCACGGGAGTTGAACCCGCGACCCCTACGTTGCGAACGTAGTGCTCTCCCAACTGAGCTAGCCCCCCACACTTGAGATTCGTACTATGTGAAGCGTTGGAAAGAAGAAAACCTTATGGATTGAAAAATATCACAGGATTATAACTGACTGTTAGTCGAGTTGCCATCGCTGACCTATTTTTTGCCTGCCTGCAGTCCCCTCACTCGCCCATTAATCGTTTAGGTCTGATAATTCGTTCTATGAAAGAATGTGAACCTGACGCCCTTCCACATGCAATCGTTTTTCTGCCATCAACTGAAGAGCCTGAGGATAGCATTCGTGCTCTTTTTCCAAAATGCGAGCGGATAAGGATTCAACCGTATCCCCCTCAAGAATGGGCACAGCGGCTTGCACAATAATAGGCCCTTCATCGACCCCTTCCGTCACCAAATGCACCGTGCAACCGCTGACTTTCGTGCCCCACTCCAAGGCTTGACGTTGGGCATCGAGTCCAGGAAACGCCGGTAGGAGCGAGGGATGGATATTAAAGATTTTCGATGGGTACATCCGAATTAAGGCGGGTGTCACAATTCGCATATAGCCCGCCAGGGCCAGGTATTCCACTCCATGTTGCTGCAGAAGGGCACCCATCGCCACATCATAGGCTTCACGAGGATTGGTTTCCTGGGCAAATTTTTTGGGATCCAGATAGACCGTGGGTAGGCCTCGTTCTTTCGCTCGCTCCAAACCCGCGGCATTGGGCTTATTACTGGCCACGACCTTGAGGGTCGCATCCAACGAGCCACGATCAATGGCATCCAGAATGGCCATCAGATTTGATCCACGGCCGGAAATTAAAACCCCAAGTGCGAGCGACACGATAGCAACCTTCTAATGCGAATAGGAAAGCTTTGGCTCAGAAGACGGGCGATCTCGAACCTCTCCGATGACACAGCCCGTCATCCCTTGTTCCTGAATAATGTCCAATATCCGGCTGGTTTCTTCAGGCGGCCCCACCACGACCAGACCAATTCCCATATTAAACACCCGAAACATTTCGTCTTGATCAATGGCTCCTGCTTCTTGAAGCACAGTGAACAAAGAGAGCGGCACCCACGTGCTCCGATCGATGACCGCTTGGCAGGACTCGGGAATGACGCGTGGCACATTCCCGGTAATTCCACCACCGGTGATATGCGCCAGACCGTGTAATCGACTCTTCGCCAATAAGGCCTTGACCAGTTTCACGTAAATAAGAGTCGGCTTGAGTAACGCCTCCCCGACTGTGCCAGGCAACCCGGGTACCCGGGTCTCAGGAGACCACTCCTTAAGCTCAAGAGCGACTTTCCGCGCCAGGGAGTAGCCATTACTATGAAGCCCGCTCGATCCGACTCCAATCAACGCATCCCCATTTTGTATTTTTTCCTGGCCCAACATTTCGGACCGTTCCACCACTCCTACCGCAAAACCTGCCAGATCGTATTCGCCCTGCGGGTAACAGGAGGGCATTTCCGCCGTTTCTCCACCGATCAAGGCACACCCCGCTTGTCGGCATCCCTCGGCAATTCCCTGAATAATCGCTTCTCCCACTTCCACCTCGAGATGGCCCGTCGCGAGATAATCCAGAAAAAAAAGTGGTTCCGCCCCGCTCACAATAATATCGTTGACGCACATCGCGACCAAATCAATCCCGATCGAATCATGTCGGTTCATTAAGGTGGCCATCTTGACCTTGGTCCCGACGCCATCCGTCCCGGACACCAGAATTGGCTCACGATAGCGGTCGGAGGGAAACCGAAAGAGACCGCCGAACCCTCCGATGTCTCCCATGACTTCAGGTCGGAAGGTGGAGCGAACCATGGGGCCAATTCGTTTGACAAAATCATCGCCTCGTTGAATATCAACTCCCGCTTCTCGATAGGTGGCCATGGCGTATCCTTAATCTCCGTCGTTCGGTTCAAGTGCCGAAAGCGTCAATTCGACTAATGTTTCAAGATGTGCCGTCTGGGGAAACATATCAAATGGTTGCATGCGCTGAATGGTATAGCCCTTTTCACATAACGAATTGATATCCCGGGCCAATGACGGGGCGTCGCAAGAAAGATAGAACAGTTTCGGGACTTGCAAGATTCCCAAGCGGTCTATAATTTTTGGATTAAGCCCCGCACGCGGAGGATCCAGGAGGATAACATCGTAGGCGCCAGGTTTGACAGTCATGAGATAAGATTCGACTGAACTGATCCGCACACGACACCCTGCAATCTCATTGATGCGTAGGGACTCTCGAGCATCATGGATGGCAAACGGATTCCCTTCCACACAGGTCACCTGAGCACCCTGGCTCGCGAGGCTGAGACCCAATGGACCGGTTCCCGCATATAACTCCAATATCCGTTGCCCTTTAAGGTTTCCCAGCCAGTCCCCAACCATCCTCCCCAACAATTGAAAAACGTCCCAGTTGGCCTGCATAAATGACCGAAACCCCATTTTCAGGCGCAACCCTCCAAAGGCTTCCCAAACATGATCCGCTCCTCTCACAATCGGCTCATGCCTTACGCGGCGCCTCGAATCATGCTCTGAGGCATCCGCGCGCTCATAGATCCACCCCTTAATGTTGGGGATCTCAGAACAGGCATTCATCAGACGGTCGACATGTTCTTTGGTCAAGGCTCGACCGCGGAATACCAAGAGACCGCCCCCCTCCAGTTGGGACCATCGGATTTCCACACTCTCTAAATTCATCCCCTCAATCACCAAGGAGCGAAGGCTAGACCGGACAGCGTTAATAACCGATCGCAACATGTCGTCCACCAAAAAACACGTGTCAACCGATAGCAGTTGTTGAGTCCCTGATTCAAAAAATCCCAGGAATAATCCGTCAGGTCCCTTCCCGATTCCCATTCGAAGGACTTGCCGATAGCCATAGGGCCTGGGAGACGGGATCACTGGAGAAATCAGCACATCGGAAATTTTTCCAATCCGGCGGAGGGTGTCTTCCAGAATCAATCGTTTTTGAGAAAGTTGTTCTTCGTATTGGATATGCTGAAGCTGGCATCCTCCACATCGCCCTACCACCGGACAGAGGGGAACAACCCGGCTCTCAGCCGGATCTTGGACCTGGAGGATTTTCCCTTGGCTCACGCCTTTGCGCCGACTGAGAATCTCCACCTGAACGGCTTCACCGGAAATGCCACCGGCACACAACACCACCTGACCATTCAGTCGTCCGAGACTGAATCCGCCGGCCACCAATTTTTCAATATGGAGGGAATGGGAAGATCCGGGAGACAACGTTTCAGAAGAAAAGGGGGAAGAAGTCGTGCGAGGCTTAATGTTCGGGCCGGAGTTCAACATGAAGGAGTTTAATCTTTCTGTGTAAATGGCTACGCTCGATTTTCAATTCATCGGCGGTTTTGGAGACATTCCAATTATTTTCTCTGAGTTTAAGAGAAATGACTTCACGCTCAAACGCATTCCGGGCTTCCCGGAGTGAATCATAGTTGGTGCCCACGGCTAGGGAGGGTACCCCGCTTGGCGCCCGACCCTGAAGAAACATCTCAACATCCGCCGCATCAATGATTGTCTTCGGGACCATGATGAGTAATCGCTCAATCAAATTCCGGAGTTCCCGAATATTTCCCGGCCAATCATGCCGTTGCAACGCCTCCATGCCTTGCGGACTAAACTCTTTAGGTTTCATGCCCTGCTCTTCAGAATGCAGTCGCAAAAAATGCTGCGCGAGTTCAGGGATATCGTCACGACGCTCCTTGAGAGTCGGGACCACAATCGGCAAAACATTTAACCGGTAATAGAGATCTTCACGGAACGTCCCTTTCCCGATCTCTTCCGCCAAATCTTTATTGGATGCGGCAATGACCCGGACCTGTACATTGATGAGTTTTGTTCCACCAACCCGTGTAAATTGTTGCTCTTGAAGAGCACGCAACACTTTGGCTTGGGTGGCCAGACTCATGTCCCCAATTTCATCTAAAAACAGGGTTCCTCCGTCCGCCAGTTCAAACTTGCCCCGTTTCATGGAGCTGGCGCCACTGAAGGCCCCTTTTTCGTGACCGAATAACTCACTCTCGATCAACGTTTCCGGAATGGCCGCGCAATTAATTTCGACAAAGGAACGATTATGCCGAGGGCTCTGCAAATGAATCGCGCGGGCGACCAGTTCCTTCCCTGTTCCATTTGCACCGGCAATCAACACACGACTATTGGCTGGAGCCGCCATCGCAATCAGTTCGCGAAGCCGTTCCATAGCGGGAGAAGAGCCCACCAATTCAAATCGTCGCTCCACCTGAATCCTGAGATTCAGGTTTTCCTCCTCCAGCTTGCGTTGGTGCAACGCATTACGTACTAATATTGTGACTTTTTCTAAGTCTAAGGGCTTTTCTAAATAGTCATAGGCGCCCAATTTTGTCGATTTGACGGCGGTTTCAATGGATCCGTGCCCGGACATCATCACGACTAAGATGTTGGGAAATTGGGTGCGCAATCGCTTCAATGTCTCCAGCCCATCCATCTCCGGCATCCAGATATCCAACATGACTAAATCTGGCACTTCACTTCGCACAATCTTGAGGGCCTCGAGGCCGCTCTTGGCCACCAGCACTTGATAGCCTTCATCCTCAAGAATGCTACTTAATGTATTAAGAATGGCTGGTTCGTCATCAATTAGACAAATGGTCTCGGCCACAATACGCCCTCCATCAGGTATGTAAAGAGTGGTCCCTCACGTGTGTCACGCGAGACGACCCTTCCGGAGAAAGGACAGTCCAGCCACTGACGCTCCCTTCCCCTACAACGGCAATTCGAATGTAAATAACGCACCTTTTGGATGATGATTCTCGGCATGAATAGTACCATTGTGATCGGAGATTATACGATGCACAATGGCTAATCCCAACCCTGTTCCCGTTCGCTTTTTTGAAAAATAGGGCACGAACAACATTTTGTGATCATCCGGCTGAATTCCTAGCCCTTCATCTGCCACCCTCACCACGGCCCGATGCCGCCGCCAATCGCACTCCGTCGTCACCCAAAGGCGACCGTGATCATTCATGGCCTGAATCGCGTTATCGAACAAATTGACCAACACCCTGTGCATCTGCTCCGGATCACAATTCAGCGACGGAAGGCCTTCATCTAATTCGACAATAAATTCAATATCCCGATGAGCCCCCGTATAGAGGGAAATCACTTTCTCGATAATGTCATGAAGGGAAGCCTTCCGCATCTGGGGAAGCGGCATTCTGGCATATTTCGAAAACTCATCCACCATCCCCTTTAACCGCGTGACTTCGCTAATAATGACGCCGGTGGCTTGATCGAATATTTCATCAAATCCTGTAGACTTTTCTGCGTATTTTTTTCGCAACCGTTGGGCAGATAATTGAATCGGGGTTAAGGGATTCTTAATTTCGTGAGCAATGCGTTGCGCCACTTCCTGCCAGGCCGCTGTTTTCTGCGCCTTAATGAATTCCGTCCGATCTTCAAAGACAAACACAAAGCCCAGATCCAAACCGGCATCGTTCTGCATTCTGGAAATATTGAGACCTACGGTCAAGAGCCGGCCATTGGGCGTTTCCATCTGGCCATCCATGGACACACTCTCCGTCTGTTCCTGAAGCATCTGGTCATAGGCTTTCTGAAACAATTGCAGATTGAAGGACTTGAACGCTTCATGGACCGGTCGTCCACGCAAGTCATCCCCCTTCACTCCAATAATCCGTTCAGCGGAGGGGTTAAAGGTGGAAATCAGACCGGCCATATCGATCGACAACACTCCGGCGGCAATGGTTTCCACCACCGCTTCGGTGTAGGCCCGACGTTGATCGATCTCCACATTGGATCGTACGAGCGACATATTCACTTCTTCCAGACTGGATTTACTGGTCCGCAGATCGGCCGTCATGCGATTAAACGACTGAACCAAGGTTCCGATTTCATCCGTTGCCTTGACGTCGATATTCACGTCTAAATTACCTTTGGCTACCGCTTCGGTTCCTTCAGCCAATCGTTGAATGGGGACCGTAATCCCTCGGGCAACATAAAACCCAAACCAGGTGGCGCCAAATAAAATCAGCACGGTCACCACGCCCACAAACATATAGGCTCCACCCTTGATGGGATTTTTCATGGATAGGATCTGCCGATATTCCTCAAATTGTTTGGCAATCCCATCCATTTTCATCACCAAGGCTTCCGGCACATAGGACGACACCACCACGACGCCAAACACTCGGTCAGTTTGACCATTTCCTCGAATCGGCGCCGCCGCCCGAATAAGTTTCCCCACCGGTGCTTCCTGGGCCGAAGACATTGGTTGACCCGTATCTAAGACGTGGAGCACCAGTTGCCCCACAGGGAGGCTCAAAACGGCATCAGACAACTTGGGATCCATCATGCGGGCTAAGGTTTCCATTTTTGGCGAAAACACCTCCACACCCGCTAAATGATATTCCTGTTGCATGCGGGCCATGATGGCTCGCAATAATTCCCGATGTTCGGGTTTTAATATATCTTCCCGAAAAATTTCCTTGCTAATGGCGCGCGCCGTATCTGCGGTTAATGACTCCCGTTCATCTTGATAGAGATGGGCGACTTCTTCCGAGTCCCGTAAGACGTGCATAATCTGATCATTAAACCACACGTCGATGACTTCACTGATGACCCCACTGGCCACCAAGGCCAGCAGCACGGTGGGAATCAGCGCAAAGCCGATAAAGGCCGCGACCAACTTTGACCGGAACCCCTTCCCCATCAGCTTGTGACGCTTTTCGAAAAAGGCCCGAATTAAATTTCGAGACAAAAGAAGGGTGAGCGCCACCAAGCCCACGCTATCCAGGTACACCAGGAAAAGCACGAGGGCATAGCTGGGGCTCGGAAGTATCGAATCCGGTTGCAGGGGTCCTGATAGGCCATACCGGGCGTAATAGAGGGTGAGGGCCAGACAGGGCAACAACAAGACCAACACAATCCAGACCGGCCTATAATGATGCCGTTTCTGCTTCGAGGCAGAACTGTGAGAGGGAACACCCGACTCGACGGACGTGGACGGTAGCCCCGTTCGAGGAAACTTCCGGGATTCAGTGAGCGGTTCTGAGAGAAGATTCACGGCATGTCAGTGGGAGAATGTGATCCAAGGGCCAGGCAACTATGCTCATTATTGATCAAGAACGGGAACAGCGCAAGGCGCGACCACCTACCCACTATCGATCAGTCTGTCTGCCTATGGCCGAAATGAGAAGCACTCGCCTGGAAGCTTGCGGGAAGGAAGAGGGTTCGCCAGGGATTAGGGAGAAACCGTACTGCCCTTACCTGACGTTAGGCTGACATATTTCATCCGCAGGGTGTAGAGCATATCTCCTAGAACGGACGCTTCTTCAGACGAAAGATTCCCTTTGGTCTTCTCTTCCAGCAAGGATAAGATATCCACAATTTCCTTGGCTTGCGGAAGATTCATGGGAGGTGCGGGCTGTTGAGGATCCAAGGACTCTCCCATCAGCATGAGAGAAGAGGTTCCGAGGGAAAAAACAAACGAGGAGAATGACAAGGGAGGATGGGGCGCATGGGATGATTCCGCCGAAGAAACAGGTTGCGCCATTGAGGCCTTTGGCGGTGGAGGCGTGGAAGCCTCTGGCTCCGATCGCCCTCGTTTATCCCGAATCACAAACCCTGGTTCTTCTTCGCTCATCGAACACCTCCTCTAGTGGGAAAACACTACCACTAACCAATGACCTCTATCAAGAATCAAGGACTTACACTGAGGGTGAAAACGGGTATAATGCCCTCGCCTCATACTCAAAATTTTTGACAGTTTCATGAAACAACCATCCCCAGAATCTTCTCCCTCCACTCATTCGACAACATGTTTGTCGGATTTACTGGCCATCATGTCCAAATTGCGTGGACCGGACGGCTGCCCTTGGGACCGTGAACAAACGAGCCAATCCTTAAAACCCCATCTGCTTGAGGAAGCCTATGAGGTGCTGGAAGCCATAGATGCCGGGAAGCCATCCGCCCTCAAGGAAGAATTGGGAGATCTTTTACTTCAGATTGTGTTTCACACACAAATTGCCTCAGAACAGAATCAATTTTCATTCAATGACGTGGCCAACGGGTTAGCTGATAAACTCATTCGACGCCACCCACACGTTTTCCAACAGTCCACCGATGCTTCACCCGTCACAACAGCCCAAGATGTGAGCCGGCAATGGGATCAACTCAAACAACAAGAACAAGCCACTCAACCGGGACCTCAGTCATTGTTACAGGGGGTTCCCAAAATCGCTCCAGCTCTCCAGCGTGCCTTTCAAGTCCAAAAACGGGCCTCTCGCGCAGGATTTGATTGGGAGACCATTGAGCCGGCCTTGGAAAAATTCAAAGAAGAATTGAATGAATTATATGCGGCCGTTGCGGAAAGTATTCGGCCGTCTTCGGAAGAGACGCTTCAACCACAGAATCCGACTGCTCAAAACACCATTGAAGAAGAGTTGGGGGATGCGTTCTTTGCGTTAGTCAATGTCTCCCGGTTCCTTCGAGTCAATCCTGAAGAGGCGTTACGCCGGGCCACCAATAAATTCATCTCCAGGTTTCATTTCGTGGAATCACAAGCCGCGTCGGAAGGGAAGGATCTTCGCGACTTTACGCTTCCGCAACTCGACAAATGGTGGGATGCGGCCAAACACCTGGAGCGTCAAGCACCACAGGAATCCAAAAGCATTAAAGGAGCTTCAACGTGAGCCAAGAAGAAGAACCAACCGAGGGTCGACGGGTCGGCATCCACCCCCTTATCGTGGTGTTTGGCGTCATTTTTGGTTTATGGCTGTTTATCACGTTGATCATCCCTAAATCGAAAAATTTACCCAACCAGGGAACGGGAAGTACGCCCCAGTCCCCCGTGGGCATCCACAACATCGTATCGACTGATCTCATCCCGACATATGAGGCCACCGGAACCGTCACAGACATGAAAGCCATCACGATTCTGGTTCCTCCGGCCACCACGGATAGTCAGGTCGTCGCGCTGTTGCAATATTTCCAAAAAGCCCGTCTGGATAATTCGCTAGATACCCTTTTGCCGCCCACCACACCGGGAGACAAACTCGGTGAATTCGCCATTGCTGATATCTATATTTTTTCGGAACCAGAATACGGCGTGACCGAATCAGCCAAGGCCTTAGGCCGAGGAGCTCATGCCCCTGGAGAATTTTATCCCAGCTCCATTCCGTACGAAGTAGCTATGGAAAATGTCCGCGGCCACTATGCAATTGACCTGTACAATAAAAACTCGCCAGAGCGTGCGTCTCTGGGATTTGGCGAGGACGATACCGGCGTGTATTCAAAGCGCTATCAACGCGTCTTCTAAGCTATTTGAAATGTGCAAAGAGCCGAAGAGTCTCATCCCTCCTGCTGAGGTTGCCTCCTCAAATATCCCCTGGCGCTCAGAGGCCTGTCTGATCGTGGACAGACTTCCGTAGGACAGCCTGTTCAGCCTTCATCCACTGATCCAGCTCACCAAACAGAGCAAGGGAGTCATCCGCAAAAGGCCCTATCATCACATCCAGTCGATCAGCCAGCAATCCACCCGCGTCGGCAATCTCAAGCTTTTTATCCGCAATTGCTCGCGAAAGGATTTGATTGATCCGAAGCTGTTGCCCAATTGATCCGCCAACGATGGCCAGGATCGAATTTTTCAAATAGTCCAGTTCCAGTTCAATCGATACCTTCACTCTGACTCCCTGCGCGGTTGCCCAATCAGGTCGCTGAATCGAATAATCATAGGAAAAGGCCGGCTCGCGTGGCTCCCGATAAGGACCCATTACATTCAAAACAATTAAATCTGACGGCATAATTCGCATTCCTTACACGATGAAGAAGTGGATCTACCCTACAGAAGGGGAAGACACCCGTGATTTAGACGATATTTGAATGAGGGCTCCACCCGAATCCCCTTCCACAGGTCCCGTCCACCCTTGTAATCCATTTTTCAGGAGATAAATATTGGGATAATTTTGTCGACTCAGAAAATCGCAGGCAAGGCGACTCCGATCACCGCCCGCGCAGTACACCAAGACTTTATCGGATTCAATCGGAAGTTCCGTCTGGTACCGCATTTCTAAATCCTCAACAGGAATTAATTTAGCTCCCGGAATTCGCTGTTTGGCAAATTCGGCTTTGGTGCGGACATCCAACACGAAAACATTCGATGAAGAGGAAGATGGCTCTAGCCATTGGGCTGCATCAGCGCCGGAAATCTCATGATACAGTTGCCCATTTCTAATCAATGCATCGGAGACGCGTTGACCTCGAGCCAACAGTGCCGTCTGGATGCGTAAAGGTTCTACGGCAGATTCAATCCTTCCAGGAAGTGCGCCCACTTTTTGCTCAAGATTATATTGGTCACGCTTCAGGCGTAAAAGCTCCTGATGGAGTCGCCGAACAGACCAGAGCGCGATACTTGCGACACACAGACCGACGACTCCCCCAATGAATTCTAGACTATCCATTTGACCAATTCGTCTCGTTTTCGAAGAGACAGAGAACTTCTCCATTCACGATATAAGCATACTTGGTCATTTGTGGCCCCACCTGCCTATAAGGTTTCGTACCCTCCAGGACGAATGTCTCCCAAATTTCATTGGGGTGAGACATTCTCGCTGTAGGTGGATATGCAAAAAACAGAAAACCACTGTAGGAGAAAACCGACCAGTGGAATATTGATAACTGGTCGGGGCGAGAGGATTTGAACCTCCGACCCCCGCGTCCCGAACGCGGTGCGCTACCGGTCTGCGCTACGCCCCGATCACTACGAAACTACTGTCAAGAAGGAAAAGGCTCATACGGTATTCCATGGGCATCGGCAACGGCTTGGCATGTCACACGACCATGGAACACACTCAATCCATTTCGTAAACCAGGATGGTTGCGCAGGGAACCTTCCAACCCTTCTTCAACAAGCTGGACTATAAAAGGTAGCGTGGCGTTGGTCAAGGCTAAAGTCGATGTATACGGCACAATTCCAGGAATATTTGCGACGGCATAATGCACGACTCCATCAACGACATAGACCGGATTGCTATGCGTGGTCGGATGGGTCGTCTCCGCACACCCCCCCTGATCAACCGAAACATCGACCAGAACTGATCCCGGTTTCATGTCAGAAATCATGGATCTCGTAATCACCCGAGGCGTTCGTGCCGCAGGAAGATACACGGCTCCAATGACCAGATCTGCGCGAGTGAGGAAATGGTGAATCATTGACTGGGTGGAAGCCACTGTGACGAGACGACCGGGATAGTGATCCTCCAACATGCGTAACTGCCATAGATCCAGACTTAACACCGTGACGTTGGCTCCCATCCCCACGGCAATCTTTACGGCAGAGGCACCCACGACACCCGACCCCAATACCACGACCTCCCCTGGTGGAACTCCGGGCACTCCACCTAATAAGACCCCGGAACCTCCACGTTGCTTTTCCAAATAATGTGCCCCAATTTGTACCGACATTCGTCCAGCAATTTCACTCATGGGTCGCAAAAGCGGAAATTGCCCTTTTTCATCTTCAGTCGTTTCGTAGGCGATGGCCGCGCACCCGATACTCAGCAGGGCCTCCGTCAAGGCTTGGGAGGCAGCCAAATGCAGGTAGGTAAAGACAACATGATCTTTTCTTAGAAAAGGCCATTCTTCGGACTTCGGCTCTTTCACCTTCACAATAAGTTGGGCATCTCCATAGGTGGCTTGTGCCGTTGGGGCCAGAACTGCACCAGCTTGCCTATAGAGGTCATCCCCGAATCCACTCCCCTCCCCGGCTCCCTGCTGAATCACCACCCGATGCCCACGACCACATAATTCCTTCACACCATGAGGAGTCAGTGCTACACGAAATTCATGATCCTTGATTTCTTTTGGGACCCCAATCACCATAATCTTATCCCCTTCGCCTCTCTGCAAGCCTTGCCTTCCGCCTGCACCCTGGTGAATCAATCACGTACGTTTTGTTCAATGAATACGAGGGTTCCCTCGTTAATATGGCCCGGTGACCTGGACAGCTTCCTGAACCCTCAGGTAAGATCGGCTCTTTATTTTCACATTTCCTTTTCGGTCATTTTGATGAAAATTTAAAGATTATGAGTAAATATACCCATCATATTTTTGTGTGCGTCAATGAACGGCCAAAGGGAGATCCCCGAGGTTGTTGCGCAGCCTTGGGTTCTATCGGATTCCATGCGTTCTTCAAAAAAGAAGTCGAACGGTTAGGATTAAAAGGAATTGTCCGGGCAAATAAAGCCGGATGTCTGGACCAATGTGAGTATGGACCAAGCGTCGTCATCTATCCCGAAGGCGTCTGGTATTGGGTTGGGCAGGAAGCTGATGTCACCGAAATCATGGAGCGACATATCGGCAAAGGAGAAATCGTGGAACGACTCCTGATGCCAGGAAAAAATGGTTCATTTCCTTCAATCAAATCCTAATGCCTTGCCCTTTCACACACGGACCATTGGTCCCCTAACTCTGGCGCCACAATCTGGCACACGGTCTTCATCTTATGGGCAATGAAGATAAATGGAAAGCCAACTTACGAAAAGTGGCATTTTTAAAGTCCTTTCCCGGCTGGCTCTCCTCCTGGAAACAGGGGATTGGAGCCACCATTGAACAGGTTATCCCTATTCCCGGACATGCTCCCCATACCGTCCTTCTATTATCTGAAGGTCGCTTTGTTGTTACCCCACCCGTTCATGACGAACCGCAAATGGTCACGGCGGGACTCATGTCCGCTCGTCCACATCTTGAATCCATTCATGCCAGCGCATTTTCGGAATACGATCACCTGACACGACTGGATCAGGAATTGGGACGCATGGCCAGGTTAGAAAATATTCTGAATGCCATTGATAACAATCTTGATCGAATTCCTGAACTCAAATCGCGCATTCAGGAATTAGTCAAACAATGGGACATGGAGAATCATCAATCACAATGAATATGCTTGAAATGTTTTCCGGAGCCCTTTTTGAAGGAGTGAAACCTATGATGGTGAGAAGAGACCACTTGGTCCGACATCCGGACCGTTGCATCCATAATGCGATCTGCATTCCAATTTGTCCGACGGGAGCCTGGCTCTCGACTCCTCCCTACAAGTTCGATTCGTCACGATGCATGGAATCGTGCCGTCTCTGTCTGGATGCCTGCCCGACTCAGGCCATTTACGGGGTCTTCCTCAAGGGCGAAAAACTTCTCTCACCAAAGCAAGAATAAATTAGATAATACGCTTCCTCCAATATCCCCAATAGGCCGTACCCACAGTGCCACACCCACCGGTGAGTCCCGTGGAGGCCACGATTTGATACACATCCATCCGTGCAATTTTTATGGGTGAGTTCGGACTCAGCACAAGCGGGGACACCGACAATTGTTG
>JBGSSO010000076.1:0-23221 GCA_041737015.1 Nitrospirales bacterium | reverse complement strand
CGGGCCTGGGCCACCTGGGCGGACCCGCGCAGGCACACCAGCCGTCAGGCGCGCGTTTGATTCGTGCCCTGCCCCAGGCGCACCAGGCGGTCATCCGTCGGCCCCGGGGCGGCCCGTAAGTCCTGGCCGAGGTCAAGCGGCTCGCCCGTCTGGCCTTCGTGCACCGTGGTGTCGAGGAACAAGCGCGTCAGAAAGAAGGCCCCTTTCGCCCTGAGGGCGTTGACGGTCGCCAGCTTGAAGTAGCCCTGCTCGAAGAGCACCAGGTCGGTCTTGTTGACCAGAGCGGGCAGGTGGTCGGTGTAGCGATTATCCGGTACGGTGCCGGCGGTGTCCGTCAGAAAGGTCAGTTCGCCCTGCTTGTAGTCATACGCCGTTTGAAGCTTGCAATTGGCGGTGGAGGCGTTGCCCCCCGAGCCGGGGAAGATCGCGCCCAGTTTCTCGCTGACATCCCAACTCGAGCTATCCACGAGCAGGACGCGGGCAAACGGCTGGAGCAGGTTCGTGCGGATGGGGACCGGCTGCAGTTTGTGCCGAAGCACGGTGTGCAGACAGTGGCGGAGAAAGGCGGTCGCCGAGGCCGTAAAGCGTTGATGTAAGGCTTCGCGACTGATGCGCGAGGAGAGCGCCGCCACCATCCCCCCCAAGGACGGATGCATCATCCCCAGTTGGCCCAGGGTCAGGAGCACGAGAAAGTCATAGGGCGTGAGCCGCCCGTGGCGTTGCTGAAATCCCGTGTGTTTGGCCAGTCGAATGATCTCGTTTTTTTAACCCCGCAAACAACCTCGGCAACCCCCTCATGCTGACGCCCCCCTGAAGCCCTGGCTGCGAGCCAGGGCGAGACACGCCTGAACCCAGTCCGTGGTTAACGCCTTGAAGCGCTGATAGCGCTTGAGTCGCCGCCGCACCTCGCCCAGGTCCTCCTTCTGGACGAAGAGCGTGGAGCTCTTGCCCGCCACGGTAAAACTGAGCTGATAGTAGGGCCCATGCTTCTTGGGATTGGAGGGAGCTTTGCACCGACAGCCCGGTGTCCCGCACACATTCCACTGCTCACTCAGGCTCCCCGGTAAGACCGGGCCCAGGGTAGCCAGCTGTCGCTGAATCCGTTGCAGAGCCTGCTCTTCTCGCGTCATCGGTGCCTCCTTTTATTGTCTCATTGAACCCGATAGCCTCTATAAAGCTATCGGTAATATAGCACAAAAAAAGCGCTGAGCAAGCGCAGGGGCAAGAAACACCTTCGGCTTAGCTTAACACCTATGGGTTTCGCCCCGGCAGGCGAGGTCCTTTTCTTTCGGGAAAAGGACCCAAAACCAATGACGCCCCGTCTGGCCTCATTTAGAACGGATGGACGCCAATTCCTAGGAGGGCGGACCAACTCGCGGAGCCTGCCCTGAGCTTTGTCGAAGGGCTCAAACAAGGCCCGCCAGCGGATAGGAGCGTCCCTCCGTTGGGCCAGCCGGCAGGCGTCGGATCAAGGAAGAAGAATGTTCATCAGGATTCGCTCTCATGGATAAGGCCCGGGCAGCACCACTCGGGACACATTCAGGTATATTTTTTTGAGCAATCCAATTTGACCCATTTCGTCAATTGACCAAAAATTATGCTGGACCCATTAGGCGAATTTGCCTAAACGTTTTTAGAGCGGAAGGAAAAAAACATGGCTAATAAAAACCTACAAGTACCAAAACGGGCAAAGGGCGACGTTGCGCATGCTGTTACCAAAGCGGGTCTTTCGGCTATTCCCGTCCTTGGCGGTGCGGCTGCCGAATTATTCCAAAACGTCATTCAACCTCCTCTCGAAAAATGAAGAGCGGAATGGATGACCCAGGTTGGGGAAAAGTTACAGGAACTCGAGGACAAGGGCTTCAAACTAGAAGAGTTACAACAAAATGAAGAATTTGTATCGGCGGTAATGAACGCCTCACAAATTGCTTTGCGCTCCCATCAGGCAGCCAAGCTTGATGCACTACGTAACGCAATTTTGAACGTAGCTACAGGGCAAGCCCCCGAAGAAGCCCTTCAAAATGTCTTTCTGAATCTCGTTGATTCCTTTACAGAGCTTCATTTTCGGATATTAAAAGTGTTCCAAGCGCCGTCGCCTCCTCCAGGCATGAGTATGGGCGGTCTCGGCCAGGTGCTGGAACACAATATCCCCGAGTTGCATGGCAAGCGAGAGCTTTATGATCAGCTTTGGAAAGACCTATATTCTCGCGGTTTGGTGAATACAGAAGGGATCCATATGAGCATGACTGGAGGCGGCTTGGCTGAAAAGTGCACAACGGGAATCGGGGATGCGCTTCTAAAGTTCATCCAGGAGCCAGCGTTAAATTCGCTCTAACACGTCGCTAAATCTAACTCGCTGTGTCGGCGCCTCGCAGCTAGCAGATTAGGTCTGCGTTAGATTGCACATGAACGCGCTGGCAGGTGCGCGCATCGCACTTGAACACCGAACTTTCGTGTCAACGTAATTTCCCATGTTGCCGGGTTTCGCCGCGGCAGGCGAGGCCCTTTTGTTTCGGCAAAAGGACCCAAAACCATTGACGCCCCATCTGGCCTTATTGAAATGTAGGGACACAAGAGGGCGGACCAACTCGCCTGGCTCAAACAAGGCCCGCCAGCAATAAGAGCGTCCCTCCGTGGGGCCAGCCGGCAGGCTTCGGACCAAAGGAGACGAATGTTCATCAGGATTCGCTCTAATGAAAATGCCCAGTCATTACCACTCTCGGAAAATTTCAGTTACCCTTTCGCAGCTTTCCAACTTGACTTCATTCCTCATTTAACCAAGAATTCGCCTTCTTTATTTCATGCTAGCGGATGCGTTTTGAGGTCTAGCGAAGAGGCTCCTTATGCGGATCCGCCTAAGCCTTGTTCACCGAGAGAAAATTAAGTTGCGAAAATCCTACGTACTCAATTCGAAAAAGTCATTTTCTACAGAATTTGTCAGGTGTTGCCACGACTATACAACGCTGAGCATCGCGGTGGCATGGTGCGGAAATCCAAGCAACCCGCTCCCATACAATCTGTTAAGTAATTTTAGCGGGACAGTAACTGCAATTGTAGGCGTGGCATTCAATCACACGCATCCTGACGCTATTGAATGGCTCAGCCGTATCGGTGCCGATGTCAGAATATTTAAGGACGCCGCCGGCTTATTTCACCCAAAAATTTACCTGTTTCGCAAACACCAACGATATGCACTGTTTGTTGGGAGCTCCAACTTCACATACGGCGGCTTCTATGCAAACCATGAAATCAACTGTTTAATTGAAGGGGCCCCATCCCAAGAACGGACGAATGATGTAGGCGTGCTTGAGCAGACAATTGCCAAATGGCGCACTGAAGCTTTCTCTTTTAAACCCTCCAACCAATGGATTAAGCGTTATCGCTACCGTTACAAACAAACTGAGCAGAAGCAAAGGAAGCAAAAATTACTTACACCGCCGTTATCTGAAGAAGATACTTCGTCAGCCAGTTGGCTCCAGTATGCTGATTGGGATACCTACTACCAAAAAGTTTATGAGGGGTTGAGAAATCATGAATCCAGTGGGCAAGGCTACCATGATGTTCTCGACGCCGCAGCCAGAGAACTTTCCCTACCGTGGAAATCCGGGTACTTCAAAGATATTGAGAAGCGACGCATCATGGGAGGGATAGGGCAGTATGGATGGCTCGGACATGTTGCCGCGTCTCGACAGGTTCGAAGGATTTTTGCAAACGGCACTCCTGAACAGTGGACAACTATTGTCAAATCAATAAACGCCATAGCTCAGTTAGATCAACCGATTCCATGGTCACAAATGAAGTCACACCTTGATCGTTTGGTCTCATTGGGACCAACTATGAAGGTTTGGGGAAGGCTTCTGTGTCTTGTTCGCCCAGACCTTTACTGCACTGTCTCGGCGCCGTCGGTAAGGAAGAGCCTTTCCAAGACCCTCGAAATTCCCCAAAACAAATTTCATCTAACGGAGGGATATATTAAATTGATCAGGCTGATACATTCTTCCCTGTGGTTTAATAAAAAGATACCAAGCGATAAGGAACAAGCAGCGGTATGGAAGCGACGAGCGGCACTCTTGGATGCGATTTTTTACTATTAAGGGCAAAAAAGTCGCTGCACTGGACAGGAATTCCGCTACGCTTCATTGCTGCCAGTGAGGTTGATCGTTAGATTGCACATGGACCTCTGTGACAAGTGTTCGCAGTGTATCTACGAGTTCTTCCGCGATAATGACCTGGGCCATACTGGGCACCCTTACAATGTGTATTAGGAATCCATCTTGGTGTTTGCCGAAAAAAACGCGGTGGCAGATTCGCACATTGCACGTGTACAACTAGAATTCATGTCAACGTGAATTTCCGTGATGCCTGGTTTCGCCCCGCCAGGCGAGGTCCTTTTGTTTCGGCAAAAGGACCCAAAACCATTGACGCCCCGTCTGGCTTTATTAAAGCGGAGGGACGTTTGCTTGCGGAGGGCGGACCAACTCGCGGAGCCTGCCCTGAGCTTTGTCGAAGGGCTCAAACAAGGCCCGCCAACGGATGAGAGCGTACCTTCGTTCTTATGAGGCCAGCTTGCAGGCGTCGGACCAGGGGAGACCAATGTCCATCAGGATGAGCTCTCATGAGAAAGGCCCGGTCATCAACACTCCCGACAAATTCAGTTAGTTTTTCGCAGCTATTCAGCTTGACTAATTCCGTCAATTGACTAAGCATCCCTCTTGGTTATTCCAGTCTGGCGAATGAGTTTGAGGGCTTGTGAAGAGGGATGTTATGCAAACGGATTCTGATTGTTCCGACCGCTGGAATCAAGTCTTTCATCCAACCTGGCACGCACTTAGATCCAGTTCCAGCATCGAAGTTTTTAGGTGGCATTCACGCGGGCCGAGCAGAGCTTGGCGATTGTGATCGACGAGCTCGGAGATTCGCAGCTTACGTACTGGGATCCTTCGATGGCTGCTCAACAAGGCGTTGAACCGGACGTGGAATAGCGTGGTCCAAATGCCCGCTGTACCATTCTGACATCAACCTCTTTAGGCTCGGCGGGATCCGGCGGCGCTATTACCACCCCGTTAACGCCGATCCGTTTGACGGACGCTTCTGACAGTGTAAATCGCGGCAGGGGAAAGGTATAATCGGAATATGTCATCTAAAACCATACGAGACCGCATTCTGGAGTCCTTGCAGAATTTGCCATCTGATGCGACATATGACGACGCCATTGAGCGACTTGTATTTCTCGCCAAGATTGATGCAGGCTTGACTGAACTTGATGCGGGAGAAGGCATTCCGCATGACCAAGTCAAGCGTCGGCTCGGGTTGTGACTCAAATCATTTGGTCGCCTCAAGCACCCCGTGACATGGAAGCCATCCGAGCATACATAGCTGAAGATTCTCCGCGCGTTGCGGAGTTGGTGGTAAGGTCGGATCGTGAAGGCGGTTGAGCGGCTGGAGGCGTTTCCAGGATCGGGTCGCAAGGTGCCCGAACGCAATGATCCGGAGATTCGCGAAGTGATTGAGACCCGTGCGGTGGAGGTCGCCACAGTTTTCCGCGCGTCCCGTGTCTTTCCCGCCCTCCGATAAAACAGCAGACCAACGAGCGGTTGGAACGGGCCGCTGAGAAACGCAGCCGCTCAACCGGCGGGCGTTGGGTTACATGTGAACGCCCGTGAAAAGTGTTCGCAGTGTGACTACGAGTTCTTCCGTGATGAAGACCCTGCCAGCCTTGGCCATACCGCGTACCACCGCAAGCAGGCCCCATGACGATCATGATCTACGGTCTCGTAAACCTGAGTGCGATGATCCGGGTCTTTGTGGGTTCTGGCCCTACAGATTACCAATGTGTATCGAAAATCCATATTGGAGTTGGTCAGAAAAAAAGCGATGGCCAATTCGCACATCAGACTTATTCTACTCAACTCTTGTGTCAACGTGATGTTCTGTGTTGCCGGGTTTCGCCCCGGCAATCGAGGTCATTTTCTTTCGGGAAAAGGACCCAAAACCATTGACGCCCCGTCTGGCCTTATTGAAATGTAGAGACGCTAGCTAGGAGGGCGGACCAACTCGCGGGGCTCAAACAGGGCCCGCCAGCGGATAAGAGCGTCCCTCCGTTGGGCCAGCCGGCAGGCGTCGGACCAGAGAAGACGAATGTTCACCAGGATTCGCTCTCATGGAAAAGGCTGGGTCCTCAATACTCGCCACACATTCAGGTACCTTTTGGGAGCCGTCCAACTTGACTAATTCCGTCGATTGACCAAGAATCCATCTTGGGTATTCCAGTCAGGTGGATGAGCTTTGAGGGCCAGGCAAGAGAGTTGTTATGCCGATCCGCAGATGCCGCAATAAATAGACCCTAAGGCGCAACACATTGAAAAGGCTCCCAAAATGGTGTTGTGCTCATGAAATTCGATGGCGTGTTATACGGACAGAAATTGGCAGATCCAGCTCTTATGCGGATCCCTCTAAACATTGTTAGATTTCACGAGGAGGAGTCGTGCTCATTCCTACAGGTACCACAATCTGGCAGCAGGCAGCTGGTGATACGGATCGCAACTACGTTAAAGAATGCATAGAATACGGCGTGATTCTGAACGGCCCTGGCTATCTCGGAAAATGGCCAGAGTGTAATCAACCGCTCCGAGACATCGGCACCTCGTCAAGGAAAGTCACCGACCTCTGGCGCTTCGCGCAAGAAATGAAGGATGGCGATATTGTCGTCCTTCGAGTTGGCACCTCGACTGTACTTGGCGTGGGCAAGATTGTCGGCTCCTATGAATGGACTGAGGAGTTCGGCGATGTCGACGGATGGAACCTTCAGCATCTCAGGCGAGTACGATGGCTATGGGACGGTCGAGGCAACCCGCAGGCATTCCAAACCTACGCACTTAAGCAAGGCGATACTACTCAGAAGCTAAATGAAGGCCCAGTCACTCAATGGCTAGCTGAGCTTCAGGTCCCGGATGCGGCTCATACGGACCCGCTCGCAGATCTCCCGCCGGAATCGAAAGACGTATCGGTGTCGGACATTTCTGAATTTCTCTTCGACTGCGGCGTCGCCAGTTCATCAATTACGCATCTCCTTCAGGAAATCGGGGAACTCACTCGCATTGCGAAGTGGTATCAACGTTCTGCTATGCCGTCGGAGCACGAGACTGTCGCGTACTTGGTAGTCCCGCTCCTCCGCGCCCTGGGTTGGACTCCGCAACGAATGGCCGTGGAATGGAATAATGTGGACCTTGCACTGTTTGAGCAACTCCCTCGCAACGACGACACTCTGCGGGTCGTCGTGGAAGCGAAGAAGATGGACAACTCTTGCTTAACTGCTATGTCTCAGGCTCAGTCCTATGCACAAGGCCGGGCATCATGCCATCGACTGATAGTGACTGATGGTTTGCGATATGGGGTGTATGTCAGGACGGGGGCAGGCCCATTTAGTTTATACGCGTACCTGAATCTCACCCGATTGCGGGATAGCTATCCAATCTATCAGTGCCGGGGGGCGAAGGATGCCCTGCTCGCGATGACGCCGGAATGGCGGACACGTGAAATCTAACAATCGGTTCCATTGGACGTCCCCGCTTCGCAGGGCCGCCCCTGAACCTAGGCGTTAGGTTCAGGAAAGGCTAATAGTGGAAAAATGCGCCAGGATTATATAATAGAGTACAAGGCTGATCGGCAACTAAGGTCCTCCCTAGAATTAATGATGCTTCATATAGCAAAGACTGCATATGACACGGCGTTAGTGAATTTTTCGTTCATTTTTATCCGTTTAGCCGATAGGGTTTTATACCATGCAACAAACGTATGGGAGCACTTCGAGCGTGATTTGCAAATACCAGCTGAAATCTTGCAACTCAACCCTAAGGGAGCTGTAATTCTGACGAGCGATGTGACCTCGAAATATGAAATAGAAGCATATCTTGGCGCGGCAAAGGCACTTTTCGAGGTCAACCTAATCGGTATAAACCATAAGAAAAATCTACTCGGGAAATGTTTTGTCGAAGAACAAGATATAGGGGAAGAACTAAGTGCGCAATTTGAAGTGAGCAAAGGTATATTCCATTGCGCTGCGAACAAAATACGAAATCACTCGTATCACGTCAATTCCCAATTCCGAGATGCAGGATATCATGCTTGGGTAAAACAGGTAGATACTAAGTATGTAGTCACAATGCCGAATATTTACGTTGATGAGCAAGGAGAGTCGATAGACCTAGCTGATACATTCGTTTCAACGCACCAAACCATTAAACAATTGCTTGTCAATGTAAGAGATATTCTTCAACGTTACTATTTCAAAAAATATGGCTCGCCTTCCAATAAAACAACTACCCAAATTAAATCACCCTTCGGCATTATGCAGACTTCCATTGGGCCAAATGGATTTGAATTTCAGGATTTTCCAATCCCTGGTCAAAGTGAACCTGACACGTCCTTACATTCCGACGCGGGAGAGCCACGGGGTGTAGGGTGACGTTAGATTACACATGGACATCCGTGGCAAGTATTCGCGGTGTGGATATGAGTCCTTCAGCAATCATGCCTGGCGCCAGGCTGGGCCACACCGGTCACCTTTACAAGATGAATCAGAAATCCATCTTGGCCTTGACCAAAAAAAATGCACGGGCAGTTTTGGACAGCGCACTTGTGCACCGAACTTTTGTGTCAACGTGATTTTCCGTGTTGCCGGGTTTCGCCCCGGCAGGCGAGGCCCTTTTGTTTCGGCAAAAGGACCCAAAACCATTGACGCCCCGTCTGGCTTTATTAAAATGTAGGGACGCAGGAGGGCGGACCAACTCGCCGGGCCTGTCCTGAGCTTTGTCGAAGGGCTCAAACAAGGCCCGCCAGCGGATGAGAGCGGCACTCCGTTGGGCCAGCCGGCAGGCGGCAAACGAAAGGAAACGAGTCTTTTTGTCCGAGCCTTGGTGGGGAGGAGCTGGGAGATTTCCTATTCAGAGGGTCAGAAATGCGATCGTCCAACTTCGGTCGTTGTTCGACACATGGCATGTTCCAGAACCGGACGGGTCATGGGCGTGGTTGGCTTTGAGGCCAACACGGGGATTTCTTTCTCCTGCTCTATGCTCTGCGGGACGTCATCGGGCCAGAATTGTTCTCTCCTGACTTCTCGGCCATTTTTATCCCGATAGACCAACTCATCGGTAACCAGATCGTATTCCGGTATGTCGGTCTGCTCCCAACGCTGCACGAAATATTGATAACACAACGTATACAGCCCGTGGTCGTTTGCGTTGTGCCGCAGCACATATTCCGGCATCTCCTGAATATCCAGATCGGTATGATAATGCTGCATCCAGAGATAGTCTCCAAGGATGACCAATTTCAGAAGCGGAGGATCCGAATAGAGTTTCAGTTTGACGGATTTTCCGACCCCCTGGAGTCTTTTGAGCAACTCAATACTTTGCCTGACGCCCGCCCGATATTTCTCAATCGACATCAACGGATCGGCTATCGCCCGGATCCGTGCACTGGCACCCTGGCTAAAGGGGTTCACCAGCATGATGTTGGCTCCCAGGCATTTATCCAGAATGGTGGATAAGTCTCCCACCTGATCACGCAACGTGTCATACCCACTTGACCCGATGACCATGACCGTCCGGCCACGCCCCTGGGTCTGCCGAAGTTTGCGAATCCCATCCTCAGCCCGCCGCGCCCGTTTGGGGAAAAATGACACGAAGCCGGCATCGATCGCCATTTTGGCCAGCTTCCGATCCTGCCAACTCCGTCGGAGATAGGTCATCACCACAATTAGTAACGCCGCGACGCCGATTTCCAAGGCCACGATCGACATTTTTTCCTTCTCCACCCTTGTCCAATAGGTCAGAAAACTTCTGGCCACGGTAGGGAGCGACATCGCAATCCCCGCACTCAGACACAGGATCACAATATGATAGCCAATGTCGGAGGCATTCTTGATACCCTCACCGACTTTGGCCACAATCTTTTTTACCATCACTTTTCCTTCTTTCTTTTCACGAGAACACCACAAATAATTTACACACACGATTCAACATATTCAGGTGTCGGCCCAATTCGACAACCATTGACGCCCTATCACACAACTCCTGGATCCTTGTGGGATTGTTCCTGCCTTCAGGAGACCGCGGAGGGTTTGCACAAAAAAATCGTGTAAGTCCCTGATTCCATCTCGAGGGGCTTGTCGCCCCGGGAAGAAGAGGTCTTACACGATACGCATTATGGTATCACACAGTTTTCACTCCGACAAGCGAGACATCTGAAAGACTACCTTATTCTTTTTTCTCCTACCATCACGCCTTCGAATGATGAACATCACTGAAATTTTCCGGCTCATCTACCGAAACTGCAAGTGACTTCAACCAATCACCGCCACTCTGCATTCACTTTTTTTAATTGGGTGGTACCAGATTGAAACGAAGTAACGCCAGATACTCTATCGGAGCAACAGCGTCTGAACTTTAGCTGACCGCAACAAGTCGGAGGTTTTGCTGCCGAATACCAGGCGGCGAATGGCTGTACGCGCCCATGATCAGCATATCGATGTCCTGCTCATGGACAGCTTTGGCAATGACGCTTTCCGGATCGCAGGGACCTGTCGAGTTCTTGAATCCGATCCCATCCAAACTTTTCCCCTCCAACCCAGCCGATAACCAGAAATGGATATCATCTAGCCTATCATCGTTCACAACCGGCAAAGCAACCCCTAGCATCACTTCTCTAATATCCTCATGCTGGAAGGATTCTTCCCAGTTTCGACCTTGGTAGGCTGAGAGTCTTTGCCTCCTTCCTGGGGTGAGGTAGTATCCGAGTTCAATTCCTCACCAGTTTCTTTTGGCAACATTTGCCATCCCATGACTTGCAGTTGGGTAAGCGCTTGTTCCCGCTCAGGACGAAACACAGCGACAAAAGCCACATCTTTCTCGCGAAGTTTGTACGCGGTATGCATCGGCACAATGGATTTTTGTCGTTTGATGG
The DNA here is from genome assembly GCA_041737015.1 of Nitrospirales bacterium. Classification (GTDB taxonomy): domain Bacteria; phylum Nitrospirota; class Nitrospiria; order Nitrospirales; family UBA8639; genus Nitrospira_E. Next base: position 12,259 of record JBGSSO010000076.1, on the reverse strand, counting down.
CCAGGATGACAAATCGCTCACCGTTTTTCGGTGTAGAACTTGGTTTTGCCGGACTTTCGCCTTCCGGCTCCGCAACGGTTTCGGGTTTTGGAGGTGGATCATACGTCAATTGTTCGACCACCACGTCTTTATGGCGAAAACGCACGGCCCATCGTTCCACATCATGCGGACCTTCCCACAACACATGACCTTCTAACCGTTGAATGTGTTCAGGAACCTTCTCGCCCTCCAAAAATTCCAAGGCGACATAACCATGGGGAACACCAAAAAGTTCTCGAGCCTGATCCACGAATAAATGATTGAGATGTTCATTGGGCGTGAGACCAATCACTGTGCCCACTAATTCAATTTGGCCACGAATGAGTGTGCGCTCCTGAAGGGCATCACCAAAGACCACCGGAAATCCTGCCTGTTCGGCTTGATGGCAAAGCTTGGGGTCTGAGTCCAGAAACACGACATTCAGTCCCTGCTCGCGAAGGACTCCCCCCAGGACTATGCCTAAACCTTCCGCTCCCAAAATGGCGACCCGATCCCGGTTTGGCAATCGCAGACTGAGCAGGGAAGCCAGCGGTCTGCCCGTAAGCCCGGCAAGTCCGACCGTGCCCGCGATGGTAAGAAACACGAGGGCGCGCAATTCCGCCCCGCCCGTCAAATCCCGGGCGTCCAGCATGCCCGCCATTAAAGACGCAATAGCCGCAGCCACGATTCCCCGTGGGGCTATCCAGGCGATGAATACCCGTTCCCTCCAGGAAAGACTGGAGCCCATCGTGGAAAGCCAGACATTGATGGGTCGGATAATGAAAATTAATGCCGCAAGAACAGCGAGCCCTCCCCATCCGAGTGATCGCATTTCCTCGAACCGGACATCAGCGGCCAACAAAATGAAAAGCATTCCCACCAGGAGAATCGTCAACTGATCTTTAAATTCCCGTAAGTCACGGTCCACGGGGGTGCGCATATTCCCGACCATAATTCCGGCAACAGTCACGGCAAGAATTCCACTTTGTGAGATCACTTGATCGGACCCCTGAAAGAGCAAAAATATCGCGGCAAGCATAAAGATATTTTCAAATCCATGAGGCACAAGAGACCGCACGCGGAGAATGCTTCCCAGTACATAGCCGCCGATCCCGCCCATCAGCAGACCAAATCCTAACCGGAATGCGAAATCCATGGCTTCGGTGGCCACGAGCTCTGATTGTGCGCCAATGGTCAGATTGAGCACGAGAATCGCCAGAATGGCTCCGATAGGATCAATGAGGACGCCTTCACCTTCCAGAAGAGATTTCAGATTGGAACGGAGGCGCATGTCACGAAGGAGCGGCGCGACCACGGTCGGGCCGGTGACCACCACTAAACTTCCGAAGAGCAGGGAGAGGGACCAGGACCAATCCAAGAGTAACTTAACCGCCAGGGCGGCTCCACCCAAGGTGATCAACGCGCCGAGTGTGATCAGCCGACGAAGCGATTGTTCTTGACGGCGCAAGCGGGTAATTTCCAGATTGAGGCCACCTTCGAATAAAATGATCGCGACGGCAAAGTCGACGATTCCCAGTAATCCCGTTCCCAAACTTTGAGGGTGGACCCATCCTAAGCCATCACTCCCTAACCCAACTCCAAACGCGAGAAGCAGGACAATGCCCGGCAAATGCAGATGCTTCGCCACAGATTGAGCTAATACCCCTGCCGCAAGGGCAATAGCTATTGTAAAACTGACGTGAACAGTTTCCATCAAGAGTTTCGTATCAGGAAATTAAGCGTGAACCGGTGCTATGGCCAAGGGCGTGGTATGTGTTAACCGTCTTTGGTCTTCCGGAAGAGTAGGAGATGGGATGGGAACACTCGTGTTCATGAACCGAATGTTATCTTAGTCTAGCTCACTGAATATGTATAGCTTCCTTTAAAACCACATGAGCTTGGAACGAGGGCGGATTTCCCCCATCCTGTCAGGCCAAAGCCTGGCTACGCGTCGGTCATGCTGGAAGAGTGTACACCTTCATTGAGTGCCACAAGCTCAAGAATCTTGCCAAGTAGTGCCCAACAATCCGAGGACCTTCGGCAGAAGGTCCAATCAACTATTTGGATGCATGAGGATATCTCAATAGACAGGAAAACCTGGTGGCTGATTCTCGGCCCCTCTCTATTTTAAGCCTCTTGCGAAATGGGACTATACTCCCGGCCTCCTGAATTCCCGGAAGGAGGAGTGAACGCCCCTGATCATTGAGGGGATGTGAGTTCATCCTGGGCGACATGGCCACGCATGGATTTCTCCGTGATGTTGTCCTGGATTTCACGGGCGATGACCCGTGCCAATATCTCAGCCGGCAGGGCACCCATGGGGAGTCCGTTTGTCTCCTTAAAAAAAGAATCATCAGGCGAGGCTGGTCGGTGAATATTGATCAACACCATGGCCGGTTGAATGGTTGTGCCCTGTTCGCCTGCTGTGATCGATTGCTCTTTGGGGGCCACACGGGTTCGCGTGGCCCAATCCCGATTATGAATGTCCGCGAACGCGACGTTCCAGACCTTGCCATTGAGCAGACTCCTCACCGCCTTCGGCGTCTGTTCCTGAAAGTATGGTTCTCGCACAATTTTTTGCAGGGCTTCACGCACCCGAATGTCATACAACTTGGTCGTGGAATCGGGTTGTGCCGGGGTAATCCGTGTGGTGGAACCGGTTTCATAATAGGGTTGCCCTTCCAAACTATTATGCCGGTCGGTGGTGGTTAAATAGGTAGGAAACAATGCTTGAAGCAGATGCTCCCGTTCCTCTCCTGACAATTCTGCAATCTCTTGATTGGTCTTGATCGGGGCCTGCTTGAGGTCGCTGGGGAGTACATTCGCTTGACGTTTCGGCGTCGTATCGCTTTTGCTCACGACCCATTGAAATTCTCTCGCCAGGACCGGCACCAGTTGATCCGGATGATTATTGTAGCCTTGTTCTTTGAGCGCGGATGCGCTGATGAGAAGATTGACTTGATTGGGTTGTGAGGTGCGAGCCACCAGCAATAAAAATTCTTTCCCCTCCCGGTTCACGACCTTCGGTTCAATGATGACTTTCTGCAGCGCATCTTTGGCCAGGGCTTCATGAAATCTGGGGTAGTCGGTGCGGTGTTCCATCATGTACTTGAACGCCTCTACCACGGTCTGGATGGCCGCATCGCCTTTGACTTGCTCCTGGCTACCTACTTCGTCCGTCCCGACTCCCTCGGAAAGATAAACCTGAAACGGCGCACCCGCAATGGGATGCCCCACAGATTTTTCGGTTCGGGTATCCGAAGCCACATGGTGCTCTTCGGAACCTTTATGGCTGCCCATGGCCAATGGAACTACCGCTACCATCCACACCAACCCCAGAATGAAACCCCCAAGACTGCTTGCCCAGGATCGCCTCTTGGCGTGGGGTCCGATCAGGTGAACAGGTCGTAGGCCACATAAGACCTTTTGCCCCATGTTTGCTGTCCGATATGCGTGGGGATCGAGGGGAATTCCGAGCAATACTCTATGGTGATTCACTGCCTTGTCCTCCCTTATATTTTGTCTTCATTGGAATGACAGACCGACCTCCAATTGATACTTTACACCCTCATGATCGGATTACGCTTTTCTCCCGTTTCACGGATCATGAGAACCCGTTACGTATTTTTGTTCAGCAGGGTAGGAGACCTATGCCGCTAGGAGGAAGCCTGGATGGTATCATCCCATCAGAAACAGAGGGGACGTTTTTTGTATGCCCCCTCGATCCAATTTAGATCTGGGGTTCGCACGCAATCACCTAAATCGGGATCGTCCAAATGCTTTGGCAAACCCTTGCTGAACTGATCCTTCTGATCCACTTCGCCTTCATTGTCTTTGTCTTGTTCGGGGGATTTCTCACCATGTGGTGGCGCTGGATTCCCTGGGTTCATCTTCCTGCCGTACTTTGGGCGGCATCTTTGGAATTTGGCGGATGGATCTGCCCTCTTACTCCCCTGGAAAACCGGCTCCGACAGGCCGGCGGTGACGCCGGATATGCGGGAGGATTTCTTGAACATTATGCCATGCCCGTCATTTACCCCCAAAGCCTCACCCCGGAGATTCAATTTTTGCTGGGCTTTGTCGTCGTCCTTTTTACGCTCCTGACCTATGGGTTTGTGTGGTGGCGAAAGACATGGCAGGCTAAATCCCCAAGGGTATAGGACCCTGCGTACCCCTTCCTCGACCCCATCCATTTTCTCTTGGGGGCCACTCATCCCTCGCAAACCTGAAAACCAGTCTCGACATGATTCAGTCAGATGGGCATATTGCCAGCGAAAAACGACCAACCATCACGGAATCTTACGTCATCACATACCAATTCACTCGAACTAATGTATGCGCAGACTGGCAGGACGGCTGGACATTCCCCTACCTCATACCCACATAAAAAGAGCAAATTCGCACAGCCAAAAAAATTAATGCTATTGATTATATTTAACTTTAACTTTTAATTTTCACAAAACGTTATTTCACCATCCCATAAAGGCTATACTATATTTCATAAGGAAGGTAAATTATCCCAGATTTATTGTAAATACATGAGAGATAAGTCTGGACATGGCGTTCGCTCGTAAGAACCAATGCGATAAGCAAATACGAACACATAGGCATAAAATTAATCTTTTACATTAAATTTATCCAGACGAGTATCAGCATGGATCTGATCGCGACTCTATCCCATGAGACAAATCTGAGTTTTCGCAGGATAGACAAGACCGACTATAGATTCGACCCAGAACAAATCGCTATGAACAGCGACTTCGAGTAATTTTTTGCCACTAACAAAACCGTATGGCCTAAGGGCTCTCCCCCACCCAATCCAAGGCATCCTCAACCCAGGCTATTACCGATCAACGCGCTGCTTACTTATTGGGCAATTCGTTTGTGTCGTCATAACCAAAAGGCCTTCTTCTCCTTGTTCATAGAAATGGCTCGTTTTTATCCTTTGAAATGTTGAGACCGAAAAATCATGGAAAACCAAATTTTTCATACAGTTACCCCTCCCTATTTGAACAAGGTTCTGGTAGGTTAGAATCTTCTTTTTTGGAGACATCTATGACAGCGCGCGTGGTCATTACCGGGCTTGGTATCGTGTCCCCTATCGGGGTCGGCGTTCCTACTTTTTGGAAGTCCGCCCTTCATGGCAAAACAGGGATAACGGCGATCTCATCTTTTGGGGACTTCCCTATGGAGTCCTATCGCTCCAGGGTTGGGGGGCAGGTTTCGGACTTTCGCCTTCCGGATCCTTCAGAAGATAAATTCTCATCGCGTGTGGACCGCTATGCACAATTTGCCCTCGCCGCCACACGGGAAGCCATCCAGGATAGCGGGCTGGATCTTGAGAAGGAGTCCGCTGAACGGATGGGAGTGATGGCCGGAGTGGGCATGGGTGGCATGATGATGGGAGAACGTGAACTCACCACTCTTTATCAGTCTCGTAAGCCACATCGAGTCCATCCGAACTTTATCCCGACCATTACCCTCAACTCCGCCTCAGTCATTCTGGCATTGGCTTTTGGGGCAAAGGGACCCAATCTCACCATTTCTACCGCCTGCTCCTCCAGCATTCACTCTATTGGACAAGCCATGCAGGCCATTCGCCTGAACCAGGCGGATGTCGTCATAGCTTCAGGAGCAGACGCCAGCATTACCCCGTTGGTGTTTGCCGGCTTTTGCTCATTACGCGCCTTATCCACTAAATATAATGACCACCCCGATCAGGCCTCCAGGCCATTCGATCGTGGGCGGGACGGATTTGTGATGGGGGAAGGGGCCGGCACCCTGATTCTGGAATCGCTTCGCCATGCGACCCGTCGGAAAGCGAGAATATATGCTGAGCTGGCAGGGTATGCCGCCACCAACGAGGCCTATCATATGGTGATTCCCAGAGAGGATGGCTCCGATATTGCGCGAACCGTCAGCCTGGCCTTGAAAGACGCGGGGGTTTCGCCCTCCCAGGTGGACTATGTGAATGCCCATGCGACATCCACCGTGGTCGGAGACGATGTGGAGGTCAAAGGGTTACGGGCGGTGTTTGGAAAACGCCTGAATACCATCATGGTCAATGCCACCAAATCGCTCATTGGCCATACACTTGGAGCGGCCGGAGCGATCGGCACAATTGTCTCGGCCTTATCCATTCAAACTGGTACAATACACCCCACTGTGAACTATGATGACCCGGATCCCCATTGTGCCTTGCCCGGACTTTCTACTAAGGTACAAAAAAAGTCCGTTCGGGTGGGCTTGGTGAATGCCTTCGGATTCGGAAGTAACAATGCGGTCCTGGTTTTAAAAAAGTTTTCATGAAATCTTCCTTCAACAAATCCTCTCAACTCAGTCAGCAGGTGTACCACACCCTCGGAAAATACCTTCAACGCGATCCGAAAGATCTGCATCCGGAAGATTCGCTCCGCGATGATTTAGGGTTGGACTCTCTGCAAACCATTGAATTAGTCTATGAAGTCGAATCGGCGTTTGATCTTCAAATACCGGATGAGGACTTTGGGCGATTAACGACCATCGGTGCGGTCATCCTTTATCTGGATGAACGATTACATGGTCAAGGGAGCACCCTCTCCGGCCATCAAGCCACACCATTGGCAAAGAATTCACGTCCAACTCCACTTGTCAAAAAAACCAAAAGCCGTCCCACTTCAAAAAAATCGCGCACATGACGATATCGTCTTCCTCACGAACCGTGAATATTCCTCTTCAGGAATTAGCCCAAGCGATTCACGCTACCATTCACGGACCCTCTGACATTCTGATATCCGGTCTCTCCCACCTTGAAGGAGCCTCCTCCGGAGATGCCTCCTTTGTCCTGAAGCCTTCGTTTCAGAAAGCGGCACGTCAGTCGCAGGCTGCAGCCTTCATTGTGACAGAGCCTATTCCCGACGACCCTCGACCACAATTAATTGTCCCGAATCCGCTGGTCGCCATCACGACGTTGGCGCAGAAATTTTTCCTACCCCCTCTTCCAGCACGTGGCATTCACCCCAGCGCTGTCTCTGGACTCGATGTGCGCATTGGTCCGGATGTCTCAATTGGTGCCCTTGTCACGATTGGAGACCGCGTACTCATCGGCTCCGGTGTCACCATCCATGCCGGGGTTCATATTGGCGACGATGCCATTATCGGGGATGAGTGCATCCTGTACCCCCATGTCTCATTGCTGACCAAGTGTGTCATCGGCAATCGAGTCATTGTCCACAGCGGCACCGTCATCGGGAGCGATGGGTTCGGCTATGTGCAACATGAAGGCCGTCACCACAAAATCCCCCAATTGGGCCATGTGATCATTGAAGATGACGTTGAACTCGGGGCCAATGTGACCGTGGATCGGGCAACATTTGGCAGCACGGTTATTAAGCGCGGCACAAAAATCGACAACCAGGTGCAGATCGCCCATAACGTGGTGATCGGGGAGGACTGTATTCTCGTCGCACAGGTGGGAATTGCGGGCAGTACCGTATTAGGCCGCCACGTCATGGTGGGTGGCCAGGCCGGCCTGGTGGATCATGTCACCATCGGGGATCAAGTGAAAATTGCGGCCGGCTCGGGGGTGACCAATGATGTGAAATCCGGTCAGATTGTGGGTGGCCGGCCGGCGGTCGAACATGGCATCTGGCGACGGTCACAGATCATTCAATACCAACTCCCCGAATTACGCAAAGAACTGCGGGCTCTTCAAAAGCAGGTCCAACATCTTGAATCGCTTCTCACGGCCCAATCGGCATCCAAGCCAGAACGTGTCAAGAGTCCTTCACCCTCCAAGCCATAATCCGGCCTAGCAGATCCATGACGCAACAGCAGTAAGGGCTTCATTTCTTTTTGCGATCCGGCAGCAACACCACCCCTTTCCAAAAAAACAACTTTGCCCAGAAATAACCTGCCCAGGGCAAGGCAAACGCGGCGACCGGCGCCATAAAACCCGTGGCCACGGCTAATCCCGAAAGCGCAAAAAACATGACGATCCCCAGAAGATACCAGAGCGGAACGAATCCACGACCTCGATGCTCAATGTCATGCTCCGTGATAGCCTTCTTTGCCTTACGGACCGACCGTTGGCTATAGGCTTTCATGCGATTGGCAAAATGTCCGGGAAACTCTCGCAACAGATACTGCTGATATTTGGTTTGAACGATTCCCACAAGCACTCCGGCTATGATGAGTGCCGAGCTATAGGTAAACGTTTCCCATCCATACGTTCCTGCCCAGAATTGAAAGCCTAAGGCGATGACTCCGACGACGATCGAAATCAACCCCAATAAACTGGCAGGAAGCAGGATATTGGTCCGTACAAACTCCTGGGCTTTTTCCGTGTCGTCCTCATGACGTTTAGCCGTGATCATTTTTGGCATACATTGGTCTCCATATACGGTCTAGTCAGAAGAGGTTGGGCTTGCATCAGAATTCGTCTCATCCAACCCATCTTCTTCCGCATCGGGAATGCGATAGCGCTCACTCAACCATCCCTCCAAATCCAATAATTGGCATCGCTTGGAACAAAAGGGTCGAAAGACATTTCCTTCCCATTGTTCCACGTTGCCACACATCGGACATTTCGCGGTCATTTCGTTCCTCTCGCCAGACGCGGGTTTTTAGTTCACGCCCGCACCCACCACGGACGGATTTCCCGTATAGGCAAGGAAGGATGCGTTCGGTGTCATGCTAGACATGAAATTGGGCTTCATACAAACCGGCATACAAGCCCCCTCTTGCCAGTAAGGTCGCATGATCGCCTTCCTCAACAATCTGTCCATATTCAAAAACGACAATTCGATCGACGGCCTGCAGAGTCGACAGCCGATGGGCCACGATAAACGTCGTCCGCCCGCGCATGAGCTCATCCATGGCAATTCGAATATCGACTTCCGTTTCCGTGTCAATATTCGAGGTGGCTTCATCCATGACCACAATGGGCGGATCTTTGAGTAACACTCGGGCAATGGCGATACGCTGTTTTTGCCCAACCGACAATTTCACACCGCGTTCCCCGATCCAGGTGTCATATCCGTCAGGAAGGGCTTGAATAAATTCATGCGCTTGCGCGGCCCGCGCCACAGCTTCGATGCGATCGTGTGACGCCGACAAGTCTCCATACGCAAGGTTGGTTCGCACCGTGCCATTAAACAAAAATGGCTCTTGCTGGACAAAACCGATTTGTTCACGAAGATAGAATAACGGGAGATGACGAATATCGTATCCATCCAGCTCAATCGCACCCTCCCCCACATCGTAATACCGGAAGAGAAGTTTCATGAGCGTGCTTTTTCCCACACCGCTTGGCCCGACTAACGCAACATGCTCCCCTGGCTCCACCACCAGTGAAAGATGTTCATAGACCGGTCTCCCGGGTCGATAAGAAAATGCCATATCCTTCCATTCGACTTTACCCGACAACCGGGGCTGAGCCAGACGAAGATGCCCATGGTCCGGAACGGCCGGCTCCGCATCTAGGATGTCGAACACCCGTTCACTGGCAGCCAGGGCATGCTGCAACAAATGATTCACGGAATGAATTTGATTGACCGGGGTATAAAACAACACGAGGTATGACAAAAACATGACTAACTCACCAGTGGAAAGACGACCGCCTACCACTTCGCCCGCGCCATACCACACAATCAAGATGGTTCCCAGGCTTCCGATGAAAATCATTCCCGGAGAATAAATCGACCATAAATACATCGCTTTCAGGTTCGCTTGGCTGTACTGATGACTCATGTCCTGAAAACGAGTCTGCTCGTAGGATTGTCGATTGAATCCCATGGTTTCCCGAATCCCTGACAAGGAATCCTGCAGATAGCCATTGAGTTCAGCCGCCTGCTGACGGATATCGTGATAATACCGATGGACCCGGCGGGTAAACGCCACGCCTCCGATGATGAGTATCGGGATCGGCAGCAGAACGAGAACGGCCATTTTCCAGTTCAGCATAAATAAAATAGTGGTAATGCCTACCAGGGTCAACGTAGCCGTTAACATGCCCTCAAGCCCATCAATAAAAATTCGTTGGACATGCTCCGTATCGTTCACGACACGCGACATGATTTCACCCGTCGATCGATTTTCATAATACGTCAACGACAACCGTTGCAGGGCTGCAAACACTTGTTGCCGAAGCCGATGCACCACCCGTTGCTCTAGAGTGTTATTAAAGCGGATGCGGAGGGAATTACAGAGATTCTTCAGACCATAGGCCAGGAGTAATCCAACGAGCACCCAGGTCAGTGTATCCATATTTTTTGCCGGGATGACGTCATCAATCACAACTTTGATGAGCCAGGGGGGGAGCAGTTCCAGTGCCGTCGTCACACCGGCAAAGAAGAAGGTGACGCACACGAGCCCCCGATACGGGGCCAGGTAGGACAGAACTCTCAGCAGCGTTTTCACAGGAAGCTTAGAAACCTTTTTCGTCGACAGATGGCGTGATCCTCATGGGATTCATGAAATCACGGAAACACACTCGTGGAATTGATGAGCAGCAAACGCTCGACGGTCAGCTCTTTCAAGCAGGGATTAAATCACCGGGGCGGATTCTTCACGCCAATAGGCATCAAACTCTTCCAATTGGGTCAGGGTCGACATGTCGTCCATTCGATCAATGAACAATTTCCCGATGAGGTGGTCCATTTCATGTTGGATGCACACCGCATAGAGTCCGTTGGCTTCGAAGTCTTGGAGTACTCCCTGTCGATCATAGGCCTGTACACGGATCATGGACGGCCGGACCACTTTCCCTCGCATGTTATCAATACTGAGACATCCTTCCCACATTTCGCTTTGCGAGGGACTATAAAACACAATTTTAGGATTTATGAGGACGGTCTTGGGAATACCATCCTTCCCCTCACATTCCATCACGACAATCTGTTCCGAATGTGCGACCTGCGGGGCTGCCAATCCGATTCCCTCATAATGAACCATCGTTTCAAACATATCATCAAGGAAATCCTGAACTCGTCGACTCCCGATTGATGCGGGGTCGACCGGCTTTGCCGGTTGCCGGAGAACCGGATTGCCGATTTTTGCTATAGGTAATACTGCCATACACCTTACTCCTTTTCGCGATCTTTTATGTCTTTCCTCTTCATGAAATGGTACTCCTTCGACCACTGTCCGGCACGAACCTAGGCTCCCATTCGGCCATCCAAGACTCCCTGTTAACTCACATTCTGGTCTGCCGGTGATCGAGGGGGTTTTGTGGACTGGGGTATCTCTCCGAATTGTTCTTGATTCTCTTCCCACCAGGCCCACCATTCCTTCTCCCATTCCTTCCTGTCTTCTGGTGTCGAAACTTCCCAATCATGGATTGGACCGCTGAAGCGGGTGAGAATCCAGAAGGAATCCCGCGCCGTGATCGACACATACTGTTCTGGATCTGAAATGACACTGATAATAAGGGGCAACACTTCCTTTCGAGGCACCTTCCGTGATTCAAACACTGCGGTATTCCGAATCGTGGAATTGGGGTCTTTCACCATCACCTCTATGGCTGGAATGACCTGGTTGGGGTCCAAGCGTGTCGCCACCCGCAAGGCATGGGACCGAATTCGTGATTCTTCATCCGGATTCATGGCGACCTCCAGTAGCCCCGGGAGTGCGGATGGATCATTGAGCATGGACAGAGTTTCCACCGCATTGAACCGGATTCTGGACGCCGGCATCTTAAGCGCCTTCACTAAATACGGAATCGAATGTTTCCCAAAATAATTGAACTCGCCGATGGCCCATAATTCCTGCTTTCCCTCAAGCAGGGGAATAAGTGCTTCCAGACGCGCTTGATCCTGAGTTGTTAATATTTCGGGAGGTGGCGTCGCCTCGACTCCCCTGGATTCGGGCGGAGGAGGGGGCTCATAGGGCATCTGTGTCAGGTAAACATGGGAACGACTTGCTCCTGGTTCCTCCGCCCACAAGGGAGGGCTAGCCAGGAAAAAGGCGAAAATTACCCAACCTATTGCCTGTGACCGAATGGTAATTCGCTGCGTCATGGACATCCCTTTCGTAAATCCTCGAAGATGAAACTTAGCAATCATGTAGTCTAGTAGCAGATGGCTAAATGGGTCAAGCCAAGCCTATTGCACTTTCAGCTCTGTCCAGGCTCGATCATAATAGCGAATCGCCTCCTGCACATCTTCCAGCCACTCCATTCGGGAAAGCATCTCGTTCGGCGGATACACGGCCGTATTGTTGCGAATGTCCGCCGGCAGACGATCTCGAACATGACGATTGGCTG
>JBGSSO010000072.1:0-3681 GCA_041737015.1 Nitrospirales bacterium | reverse complement strand
CAATTGCCTTGCCGCTCCTGGCACCTTTTGTCGTGGCATCAGGAGCCATGACGGTGGCTCACAATGTCTTTGTCCGTGTCACGCTTCGAAACGGGGCGTACGGTTTTGGGGAAATGGCACCGTTTCCTGATATTTCAGGGGAGGATCAGGCGGGTTGCCTTCGAGTTTTTCCTCTTGCAGCCAGGGAATGTCTGGGACAATCTGTCACCCATTTCAGAAAATTAGCACAGCAGCTTCGTGAAGTGGCCCGCCAGACTCCTGCCGTGCGATGTGGACTTGAAACAGCCTTCCTTGATGCATTGTGCCGTGGCATGGGTATTCCCTTATGGGGACTGTGGGGAGGAGCGGATGTGCGACCAAGGGACACCGATGTCACGTTGCCAATTGGACCACTCGATCAGGTGGTTGCCACGGCCCGAGCATGGTATGCCAGGGGATTCCGGAAATTTAAAATGAAAGTCGGTTTGGAGGTGGATGAGGATATTCGGCGGATTGAGGCCGTGTGTGCCGCATGTCCCGATACGAAGCTTGTCCTTGATGCCAATCAAGGTTTTTCATTGGAGCAGGCAAGTGAGTGTATGAGAGCAATAGAGCGATTGCATCTACCAGTGATGTTATTCGAACAACCGATTGCACGAGAGGATGTTGAGGGATTCGTGGCCTTGCGACGGAAAGGAACGATTCCTCTTGCCGCTGATGAATCGGTTAGATCCGTAGAGGATGCCCGACGATTGATTGAAGGAAACGCGGTGGATGTCTTGAATCTCAAGATTACGAAATGCGGGGTGGTGGAGTCCATGGATATTGCCGGGTTGGCGCGTGCTTCAGGACTCGGACTCATGATTGGTGGCATGGTGGAAAGCCGTGTGACGATGGGCTGTTCCTGGAGCCTGGTGTTGGGCTTGGGAGGATTTGAATTTCTAGATCTTGATATGCCGCTGTTGTTGTCTGGGGATCCCATTCAAGGAGGGTATCAATATGAGGGCCCTGTCCTGCAGCCATGGGAAGGCTCCGGCCTTTGCATGGAGGTGAGGGAAGAGGCCGCATCGGTAATCGTCGTAGAATAAGTGAAGCGTTGAACTCTAAACCCAGCGGCGTGTTCATCTGTTGATTGGACACAGATTTCTCCATCGCACTCTCGGCCGTCCAATTGTCAACGGCTTTTCTTTTGACTAGCGTAGAACAGGGTTTCCTGACGGCAAGTCTCAGGACAAATTCTCATCCACCATGAAAATGAGGAGGTGTCCTAATGATGGGATTTCCAGATTTAATAGTGGGTTGCTTGCCAGAATTCTAATTTACTGGGTAGGATCATTTAATGGCTGCGTTGAAGATGTTGGCTTAACCAGGATGGTGATTAATGGGAATGGGTAACCGAATGATGGGATGGAGCAAGAGCCTCGGACTTGTGGGGCTGGTGTGGTTCGTCAGCGGAGGGATAGTGTTTGGGCAGGATCTGGCCTCCTTTGAGCAACGTGTGACCCGGCATACGTTAAAGAACGGGTGGACCTTCATTATTGTTGAACGTCCAGTGGCCCCTGTCTTTGCCTTTATGACGCGAGTCAATGTGGGATCGGCTCAGGAAAGTATGGGGCAGACGGGACTGGCTCATATGTTTGAACATATGGCGTTTAAAGGGACACCTCACATTGGGACGACCGATTACAACGGAGAAAAGCTCGCGCTAGAGGCATTGGAAGAGGCTTACCAGGCCTATCAAAAGGAGAAGTTTGCTTCCGTCTCTGATCCGGAGACGGTGGATCGCCTGTATGCGGTTTTTAAAGAACGACAACAAGAGGCTTCTGCGTATGTGGTGAAAAATGAGTTTGGTGACATTATTGAACGGGAGGGTGGGGTCGCCTTAAATGCGTTCACCGGTGCTGATGTGACAGGATATTTTTATGCTCTTCCGGCCAATAAAGTCGAACTGTTTGCCTATCTGGAGTCTGAGCGGTTTCTGCACCCGGTCTTTCGGGAGTTTTATGAAGAACGGGACGTGGTCATGGAAGAGCGTCGAATGCGAACGGAAAGCCAACCCTTCGGCCGGTTGCTCGAACAATTTGTCGCGACGGCCTATATGGCTCACCCGTATCATCATCCGGTGATTGGCTTTGCCAGCGATATCCAATCCTACACGATGACCGACGCGAAGAAGTTTTATGAAGCGCAGTATGTGCCTACGAATTTGGTGACGGCGATCGTCGGAGATGTGAAAGCGGAGGCGGTGATTCCGATTCTCGAAAAATATTTCAATCGAATTCCCTCTGCTCCCTCGCCCTCTCCGCTTCGAATCGTTGAGCCTCCGTCCATTGCAGAAAAAATTGTGAAGCTGCAGGATCCTTCCCAACCGTTATATGTCGAGGGCTATCATAAGCCCCCTGTGACCCATGCTGATCAACCGGTGTACGATGCGATCGACGATATTTTGACGAACGGGCGGACGTCTCGGTTGTATCGAGCCCTGATACGAGACAAACGCATCGCGGTATCGGTCGGAGCCTATGGGGAATATCCTGGTGACAAGTACCCGCATATGTGGATGGCCTATGCTGTTCCTGGCCGAGGCGTGACGAATCAGACGGTGCAAGAGGCCTTACGAGAAGAATTTGACCGGCTTAAAACCCAGGACGTCTCCGATGAGGAGTTGGCTCGCTTTCGCACCAGGGCGAAAGCCGGGCTAGTCAGGGCCTTGAATAATAACCTGGGCATGGCGATGTACCTGACTGACTACCAGATGTTGTTTGGCGATTGGCGCGAGTTATTCCGGTCCATTGATCGGTTGGATCAGGTGACCAAGGCAGAAATTCGTCGGGTCGCCAACACGATGTTTCAATCCACGAACCGAATCGTGGGCATGATTGAAACGGTTCCTCCTGCCGGTGGTCCTCAACCAGTCACTTCCGGGGAGGGTCAATCATGAACCGCATCATGTCTCACCAGTTTGCGTTGTGTGGAGTAGGTCGATGGTCAATCCTGAGCGCGGGATTGGTCGCCCTCGTCATGTTTTGTGCGCCCGTTTTAGTGCAAGCGCAAGTGACGAAAGTCGAGGAGTTGCATTTTCCACCCTTGCCGGAGCTGGTCATTCCTGAACCTGAACGCGTGGTTCTGGATAATGGACTGGTGGTATTGCTGATGGAAGACCATGAGTTACCGTTGGTGGGTGTGTCGGCCATGATCAAAACGGGTTCCCGCTTGGACGCTCAGGAAACGATTGGGTTGGCTTCCTTAACGGGAACGGTCCTTCGCACGGGGGGGACGAAAAGTCTGAGCGGAGATGCCCTGGATGAGTTTTTGGAGGGGAAGGCCGCCGCGATTGAAACGAACATTGGGGACTCGTCTGGCACCGCGTCGATGGGTTCCCTTGCTGAAGATTTCCCTGAGGTGTTGAAGGTATTCGGAGACGTGTTGCGGTTTCCGGTGTTCGATCCCGAAAAATTAAAGATTGCGAAAAACCAGATGATGGCGGGGATTTCCCGTCAGAACGATGATCCTGATGAAATTACCTCGCGAGAATTCAAGAGGTTAATTTATGGCAAAGAATCACCCTATACCTGGGAGCCGACTTACGCCTCGGTGGGATCAATCACGCGAGAGGATGTGATCCGCTGGCATGCCAGGTACTTTCATCCCAATCGCATTATTTTAGGGGTGAGTGGAGATTTTGAGCGAGGAAAGACCCTC
>JBGSSO010000066.1:0-7750 GCA_041737015.1 Nitrospirales bacterium | reverse complement strand
GTTCCCATGGATATTCAGCCGGTACCGGCTGGAACCACGATGCCCATGGTGCCGGCAAGTAGTGGTAGTGGGATGCAGGTGACCCCGCCGGCCAATTCGCCGGACATGCCAATCATTCCAGCCACAGCCTATCCACCGATGGAAATTGAGCCGGTGCCAAGCTACCTGCAGGAGGAGATGCTTCGTAATATGCAGCCGTGACTGGAGAGTCGAACGATAAAAGAAATATTGGCCATTTGAGTCTTAAGTCTTGAAGATCTCATAAGAAAAATAGGCTAGAGAAGTCTGCCTCGACCGCACCTGATGCACTGTTGGTTTATGGAGGAGCAGTCTACAACAGTGAGCCCCACTCTTTTTAATCTCTCAAAAAACTTTCACCAATCGGCATGGTTGCCGTCAACAACCCTTAGATGTTGGCTATGACTTTTCTGCCAACGGAAGTGATAACAAGATAATGGAAAATTTGAGCGAAGGCGCTGATATGGCTAGTCTCATGTCCCCAATGCTTCCTTATCTTTTGCGACTTTGGGCAGGATGGGCGTGATCGATGCGGTCCATATGAAAATCTGCAGGTTCGATTGGGACTATCAAAATTGTTCCTGATGGTGGCACTCCCGTTCGTTCCCAAGTCTCCTATGGTAGATATGGTTATCGGTGAGGTTGCAATATCTACGCTTCACCCCATTCAATCCGCTCCTCGAAGTCAGGACGAGTGACAGATTTAACCGCGGATTCTGCCTAAACCAGGATTTACGCACTATGCTTGTGCGTCCCGTAATTGCCAACAAGGAGATGCAGGTAGGGATCGGACGAAGAATCGTCATCCACCTTTTGAATAAAAGGTAGGAACTTTTGATGCTGTTAGTGCCGCATACAGTCGTCAATCACCTTGTGGTCGAGTATGCTGAGGACCTTAATTTTTTTCTCCGTACGGTAGCAGGTATCTTCGTGTCCTATTGTTCCGCCAAGACCTTTCTTCAAAGGTAGGCGTGGTTAAGTGCGATCAAGGGCTTGAATTTGACCTGACTCGTCTACGCCCAGTATGAGATCTTTGTCCGGGTGCTTGAGATGCAGTCCTATCGGATACGTAGAGCTTCTTAGCGAAGTGTTGGCCACGGCAGTGCGCGAGGGTCCTGAGGCGATGAAGCTTGAGAGTCTTTCTCTCCCGAGGACGCTGAAATTCCATCTGGCTGATCCCCTGCGCTTTGACAATGTTTGTGGTAAATGCTCGGGATCGGACTGGGCTTGGGGGGGCCCTATTCTAAGACTTTCAGACGCCGGGACAGGGCTAACTGCGGGGTATGTGTTGGCTCGGAATTCGGTTGGAGCTGTTGTGATGACCTGTATCGGTGCATCAGGCGAGGGGGATACGTTTGTCAGGTGGCCAAAATTTCTCGCCGGATTGCCAGGTGACTGGAAATTGGGTTGAGAAGCGAATTCATGTTGAGATCGGTACGCATTTGTTTTTGGATACGATATCTGGTTGCGTGTTGGTTTGAGCACGGATTAAGATAGGTTCAGGCCTCCCTGGTTTTTCCGTATTCTTCCTTGTTTGTCAAAAATACGGTAATGAAATCTTGAGAAAGTCCTGGAAGAGTTGATACCCCAATCCATGGTGGTCGGATGCTTGATGGCATGGTGCTGATTTTGATATAAATTCCCTGGGTCGTATCTGGCCTTTTCCCCCTTCAGTTATGTAACTGGAATCTTCCCGAAGCTTGAGTGGGTCAATTCTTTCTGCCGTATACCCCCAAATGGATTTTTAAATTTTTTCCCACTTCCTGGTCACCCATCCTCTTGATTTTATCGGTTTATTTGCTGTTTTTGAGAAATTAGGTTGAAGGTTCGAGTCAAGGCTTAAGGAGTGTGAGGATTTCATGTTGGGAAATTTGCTAGCTTCGCCTAGCAAGTAAGGGGGCTGCGTGAGGGAGGAGTGGTTTTTAAATTTTCCACTCGGTCAATATCTTGAAGCTAAGCCAATGATAATATTGGCTAAAATAGATAATTAACCAATGAATTATACGTATAATCCTTTTTCGCCATTGATCTGTGCATGGCAGCATAAAACTTTGATTGCTCGCCTTGCCAAGCGAGAGATCGATGCTCGTTACCGAGGATCGGTGCTTGGCGTAATCTGGGCCTTTGTCGTCCCTATGCTGATGTTGGGGGTATATACGTTTGTCTTTTCTGTCGTGTTTCGCATTCGATGGGAGGTGCCCATGGAGGAAAACGGCGCCTTTGCTCTGTTATTATTTTCCGGCTTGATTATTTTTAATTTGTTTTCCGAATGCGTCACGCGTGCTCCGGGCCTTATGCTCGAAAATGTGTCGTATATCAAAAAGGTGGTGTTTCCTCTGGAGATAATGCCTTGGGTGTCGATGCAGGTGGCACTTTTCAATGCCGCCGTGAGTCTTTTGATTTTGTTAGTTTTTTATCTTGTAGTCCATGGGCTTCCACCAGTGACCGTGTTGCTGTTGCCGGTGGTACTCTTTCCGTTTGTCTTGTTGATTGTAGGATTAGGTTGGTTTCTGGCTTCCATGGGAGTATTTCTCCGTGATGTCCAGCCCTTGGTAGGCGTGATGACCACGATGATGATGTTTCTCAGTCCTATTTTTTATCCGCTGTCTGCTATTCCTGAAACATATCGAGGATTGATTCACCTCAATCCGTTGACACCTGTTCTGAATGCGTCGAAATCGGTCATTTTTTGGGGACAAATGCCGGAATGGGTAGATTGGCTATTGTATACGGTTGTTTTTTGGATGGTAGGTTGGTTGGGTTTTGCATGGTTCCAAAAAACGCGAAAAGGATTTGCTGATGTCGTCTGATCTGGCAATACGCGTCCAAGGACTTGGGAAGGCCTATCAGATCTTTCGAAAGCCTGAGGATCGGTTAAAACAGATGCTATGGAGAGGGCACCGACAATTCTATGAAGAGTTTTGGGGGCTCCAAGGAGTGGATCTAAGCGTGTATCGAGGAGAAACGGTCGGAATTATCGGGCGAAATGGATCAGGAAAGTCGACGTTTTTGCAATTGGTGTGTGGCACGCTAGCGCCGACCTGTGGCGAGTTGACGGTCAAAGGCCGAGTCGCGGCATTGCTGGAATTGGGATCGAGTTTTAATCCTGAATTTACCGGAAAGGAAAATGTATATTTGGCTGCCTCCATTCTTGGCCTAACCAGTGAGCAGATCGATGCCCGGTACGAATCCATTACGGAATTTGCGGCCATTGGAGATTTCATTAATCATCCGGTCAAAATTTTCTCGAGTGGAATGTATGCGCGGTTGGCATTTTCCCTGGTCGCTCATGTGGATGCCGATATTCTGATAATTGATGAAATTCTTGCCGTGGGTGATGCCGCGTTCACCCAAAAATGTATGCGTTTTCTTCATCAATTCAGGGAAAATGGTACGCTCCTGTTTGTCTCCCATGATACGGCTTCGGTGACCAATCTTTGTAACCGGGTTGTTTGGCTTGATAATGGGGTCGTCCGGGAAATTGGTCCTGCAAAAGAGGTCTGCCATAATTTTCTCGCTGCGCTGTATCACGAACAGGAAAATGCCAACACCTTTCGTATTGGCGGAAGCCGCAAAGCCCCAACAGATCGAGCTATACAGGTAAAAGATCCACGGAGTGAGATGTTAAAAAACTCTTCACATCGAAATGAGTTGGAGATTTTCGATTTTGATCCGAATGCTCCGTGGTTTGGTGAGCGCGGAGCCAGTATTTGCGAAGTGGCGCTTTCCGATCAACATGGCTCTCTCCTGACCACCTTAGATGGTGGAGAAGAAATCATGCTAACCATCAGGTGTGTGTCGGAACGACCCTTAGCACAGCCCATTCTTGGGTTTTACGTGAAGGATCGATTAGGGCAGTATTTGTTTGGCGATAATACCTATCTGATGTATCGTGACGTTGACCGCTCCATTGAAAAGGGACAACGATTTCACGCGATGTTTCGTTTTCAGCTACCGTATCTCCCAACCGGTGATTATTCGGTGATCGCGGCGATAGCCGAGGGGACACCAGAAAATCATGCTCTTCATCATTGGATCGATGATGCCCTGTTTTTCCGAGTTCACTCGAGTCACGTCCTACGGGGGCTTATTGGCATTCCGATGTTGGCGATTGAATTAGAATCCTCGGTGATGCCCTTGGCCTCATCGTGAGAAAAATTCAAGGATACGCAGTCAGGTTTAGAGGTGTTCAGTGTTGTTCTCTTCCGGCCGAAAGCGCATTTCGGTGGGTTTGTGGTGAAGACGTCATTTGAACCCTGGCTTGGTGGTGATCAATTTTGCATAGAGCCAAACCATGAAAAAGATTGAGGAACAGGTCTCATCCGGGAGGACACCACTGTTAGGGGGCGCAGGACAGGAAATGGATGTCATTGAATCCGATTCAACCCCTCCGTCCTCTACTGAAAGAAAGCAGGGCATCATGGTTGACGTAACAGAACAGCCAAAGCTTCCTTGGACAGGCGAACGTTATGTTCCTGGAGTCATTGGAGATATTGAGCTTGAGCATTTGCATCGCTATTACCTCGCCCGCGAACTGGCGGTGGGAAAGGATGTGCTCGATATCGCATGCGGGGAGGGGTATGGTTCAGCGCTATTAGCTGAGGTTGCCAGGAGTGTCGTGGGCGTGGATGCCTCGGAGGAGGTCATACGGTATGCGGCTGAGCGCTATCAGCGGTCGAATGTCCGGTTTGAGCATGGAGCGTGTGGTCACATTCCGCTCCCTGATGCCAGCATAGACCTTATTGTGAGTTTTGAAACGCTCGAACACCATGATGAGCATCATGAAATGATGCGAGAATTTGTTCGAGTTTTACGCCCAGACGGCCTGGTGCTCATCTCCAGCCCGGATAAGGCTGAATATTCCGATAAACCACAGTTCGTCAATTCCTTTCATGTGAAGGAACTCTATTTCGAGGAGTTTCAAGAACTGTTGTTAAATTATTTCGAGTATGCGCAGTTTTATGGCCAGCGAGTCCGCTATGGATCATGTATTGGTCCGCTTCATAACGCCTCCACGCCTCCAGCTAACTTTCGATTATCCCAAGGGCGAGCCCATAAGTTTTTGAGTATTCCTGAGCCTGTCTATTTCGTGGCTATCGTCGGGAACGGAGAGTTACCCGTCCTTCCTTCTGGGATATTTGTTCCGGAAGTTCCCGAGTATTGGCATCAACACATGGCCCTGCAGGCCGGTATTGAAGAACGTGATCAACAGCTTGGGCATCTTCAAAGCCAGTTGCTGAGTACCATGGCTGAACATGCACGTGTCCTTGAGGACCGGGATCAACGCTTTGGCAATCTGTATACGCGACTGCTGACGAAAGAGGAAGAATTACGTCGCATGCATTCATCCTTGCTATGGCGAAACATCAGCAAAGTAAGGATCCTGAGGGAACGGCTTTGTCCAGAGGGCTCATGGCGTGGAAGGGTTTGCGCAAGTCTTGTTCATTGGTTGAAGGGCTCAGATCGTCCTGTGACTCAAAGTCGGCAATTCACTGGTGTGTCGCTTGATCGAGTCCTGACGAGTGCAAAATCCCTGTTGCCCGTTTCCCCTCATAGAAAACATCAATTGGTGGCGTTTGTCTTTAGACGGTTCGGCTCTTTCTTTCAACAGACGGAAAGTTATCGGCGGTGGAAGGACATGCAAGCGCCTGTCCTTCATGAATCTGGAAATCTGCATGTCTCCCCTCAGATTCCTCCTCGTAAGCTGGCTCCTCTCATTCAGCTTGAGTCGGGTGGGGTGACAACGCTCGTCCAGTCCTTCAACTTCACCGATGTGGAGCAGCCCTTAGTGTCCATCGTTATTCCTGTCTACAATCACGTGGAATACACCGTGTGTTGTTTGGCTTCGATTTTGAGGCATGTGCCTCAGTGTAGTTTTGAGGTGATCATCGTCGACGATGGGTCTCATGATGAGACCCCCAATATTCTCCAAGATGTTCAGAATATTCGTTATTGCAGGAATGAGACAAATGTTGGATTTCTCCGTTCGTGCAATAAGGGTGCAACGTTGGCTCGCGGCCAATATCTGCTGTTTCTGAATAATGACACGCAGGTGCTTGAAGGATGGTTGGATGAATTGGTGAACACGTTTCAAGAACAGTCAGATGTTGGCCTTGTGGGTTCCAAATTGCTGTATCCCAATGGTGTGCTCCAGGAGGCTGGGGCCATTATTAAGCCAGATGGCTCAGCGGAACTCGTCGGGTTGAATGGTGATCCGGACAGGCCTGAATATAATGTGGTGCGAGAGGTTGATTATTGCTCGGGGGCCTGCCTGCTCATCAAGACTGAGTTATTTAAGACCTTGGGCGGATTTGATGACATCTATGCGCCCTGTTATTGCGAGGATTCTGATTTAGCCTTCCGTGTGAGAAAAATGGGGAAGCGGGTCTTCTATCAACCACGTTCTGTCGTCGTTCACCATCTCAGTGTCAGTACCAATGATTCCAGCCATGCGAAAATGCCTCTGGTGGTTCGAAATGTCGACACGTTTGTTCAACGATGGAGCGATGAGCTGAAGAAGCTGAATGAGGTTCGAGCGATCGCTTTTTTTCTTCCTCAATACCACCCTATTCCGGAAAATGATCGGTGGTGGGGAAAAGGTTTTACGGAATGGACGAATGTGACGAAAGCGCGACCGAATTTCAAAGGTCATTATCAACCCCATCTGCCAGCGGACTTAGGGTTTTATGATTTACGTATGCCTGAAGTACGAGAGGAGCAGGCGCAGCTGGCTCGCCAGTACGGTATCTCCGCCTTCTGCTATTATTATTATTGGTTTGCCGGAAAGAAACTCCTGAACCGTCCACTGGACGAAGTGCTGCAATCCGGAGCCCCGGACTTTCCGTTCTGCCTTTGTTGGGCCAATGAGAACTGGACAAGACGATGGGATGGGTGTGAAGAGGATATCCTCATCGCACAGAGTCATACCGAGGCGGATCATGCGGGCTTTATTGCGGAGATTGGCCCTGCGTTGTTGGATCCACGATATGTCAGGATTCATGGAAAACCCTTGGTGATTGTGTATCGGCTTGGACAACTCCCAGAGCCAAGACGGACTGCGGATTTGTGGCGGGAATATTGTGTAAACGCGGGGATTGGAGAAATTTACTTAGCCTATGTCCAGAGCTTTGAACGTATGCCGATGGGAGACGATCCAAGTCTCTATGGGTTTGATGCAGCCATTGAATTTCCGCCTCATCGGTATCCGGTGCAAGCTGAGCTATCTCAACCCTTGATCAATACTGAGTATCAGGGGGTGTTGTTTGACTATGTCCAGACATCTGAAAACTTTATACGAAGAACGTGGCCAACCTACAAACTCTTTAAAGGCGTGATGCCTTCGTGGGACAATACTGCCCGTCGGCAGGATGTCTCTCATGTCTTTGTGGGTGCAACTCCCGAACGATACGAATACTGGTTACGACAGGTTGTTGAACAAACACGGCGATTTCACTTTGGCGATGAACGGCTAGTCTTTATTAATGCGTGGAATGAATGGGCCGAAGGGAACCACTTAGAGCCTGATCGGGAATTCGGTCATCAATATCTGGAAGCCACTAAAAACGGTCTAGGGTTAAGGATGGTTCGCGATCCTCTGAAAGAATGACTATGTTTACGTGGTTCAATGGAAAACACGATTTTCTTCAATACGTGACTCAGATTAAATCGTACCAACTCGAAGCCGAGCGCCATCTATCTTTGCAACAGGAGGTTCCTGGGTATTGTGTGGCCT
>JBGSSO010000042.1:0-25596 GCA_041737015.1 Nitrospirales bacterium | reverse complement strand
GATTGCAGATGCCCGCTGGACAGACAAGCGAAAACGAGAGCTTATTGACAGCCGGGTGCAGCCGACCCAAGCCTTGCTTCAGGCCATCCCTACATGGAAAAACAAACCCCGCACATTTATTTCCGCCTCAGGAATCGGCTTCTATGGAGCCAGGGGTGAAGAAGACCTGAATGAATCTTCTACCCCTGGCAAAGGCTTTCTTTCAGATCTCAGTCAGGTTTGGGAAAATACGGCCATGGAAGCAGAAGCCATGGGTTTACGGGTTGTCCCTATTCGATTCGGAATGGTCTTGGGACCCGATGGCGGAGCCCTATCAAAAATGACTTTACCGTTTCGCTTGTTTCTGGGCGGTCCGGTTTTACCCGGCACTCAATATGTTTCGTGGATCCACCGGCATGATCTGGCCCGACTCATTCTTTTTGTGATCACCCACTCTACGGTGATCGGACCGGTCAACGGAGTCGCCCCCGAAACGGTTACCATGCGGGACTTTTGTACGGCATTGGGAAAATCCATGAACCGTCCCTCCTGGTTCCCGGTTCCGGAATTTGTGTTGGCAATCGCTCTGGGAGAGCTCGCCACGATGCTGACCACCGGTCAACGCGTTCGCCCACAAAAAGCTCTGAAGAGTGGATTTTCATATTCCTATCCCACCCTCCAGGACGCATTACAATCAATACTTGGCAAATCATCAACCCAAGGGACGTAGCTAAACTCTTACCATAGAGACTAAGGAGGGAACCGATGAACATCACAGTTAGAAAACAATCACTTAGGCTTCTCTTCTTCATGCTGTGCTTTCCAGTTTTGACTGCCGGATTCGTGATGTTTTTCTGGAAATCCTCCGTTTTGGGAGCACCGCTCTCCCTGGAGAAAGGCAATCTCATTCCCTCTGTGACCGTCATTGGGAAAGATGGAGAGGCCGTTTCCCTCGATACTCTCAAGGGGAAGGTGACATTAATCAGTGTTGTGCCACAGTTGAATACGCCGGTATGCGATGAACAGACACACCGGTTCAGCGAACGCAATGGAGGATTGGATCACCAGATGACATTCGTCACCTTGAGTACGAATACCTATAACGATCAACAGGAATTTTCTGCTAAGGCAAATATTCATAATATGACATTTTTATCGGACGCTCCTGATTATCGCTTCGGCACACACACAGGCCTTCTCCTACAAGACCTGGGCATTCTTCATCGCGCGGTGGTCGTACTGGATGCCAAGGGCATTATTCGATACGTTGAAATAGTGCCAATGGGCCAACTGCCTGATTTTGACCAGGCCTTGCAGGTCTCCCGAAGCCTGCTCGCCAATGTCTCTTAAGAGGTGACACGATGACTGAACACATTCTCGTTTTTTTCAATCTGTTGGCCATGGCAATTTTAGTGGGCAAGATTGTCTTTCTTTCATTTGTGACCGCACCGATTCTTTCACGGACTCTGGATGCCGATGCCTTTGCACGAGTCGTGCGAAGTCTGTTTCCTCCTTACTACGGATTGGGGATGATCAGTGCTGCGGTTGGCTGGACCACCAGCATTGCCCTGGGACTGCTGAATGGATTTGAATCCATCGTCCTACTTCCCGCCACCATCTGGTTAGGCGTTCTGGCCATTGAGCATTACTGCCGGACACCCCTCATCGCTCAAATCAATGACCTCAGTGACCAATTGAAAGCCAAGCAGGCCAGAGGCCTCACGACCCCGTTACTTCAACAACAACGGGATGGTCTTCACCGTCTTTCCGTCCAACTGAATTCTCTGGTCTTATTCATGGGTTTATGCCTCATTGGCTTATTCGGCATCTCGCCGTAATTTACAAAAGGAGATTTGAGTTATGCACCTCTATGCACCTTTCAACCATCTCGCAAGCAGAATCATGCTTCCCTGTTTCGCCATAGCTTTGCTTCTGGTTGGCTCATTCGCTCCGGAAAGCCTCGCTTACGAAGAACCAGGTGGGAAACCCCCAACTTCCAGCAACCCCCACGCCAGCCCTCCAGGCCCCAACACACCCGCTCCCTCGGGAATTGTGGGACTTGCCTTGCATATCACAGCCGGTCGAATTGGAGAACCCGCTCGATTGATCATTCGCGCCGTGCATCCGTCCGGACCCGCCGCACGCGCTGGACTCAATCATGGCGAGGAAATTCTGACCGTCGACGGGGTTTCCGTAGCCGGAAAAACCTATCAGGAGGCGGTTGGGCTTATCCGTGGAGAAGTGGGAAGCAGTGTCAGACTGGGACTCACAGGCCCGCAGGGTGAGCGCACCGTTAGCCTGGTTCGAATCAGCGAATCGGTTTTAATGGAGCAAACCCCTCAAGCCATGTGAGGAACAGAAATTCCATAGGGGATGATCTCATAGCTAAAAGCATCATATGCGGAACCAATTCAACTCATTACGGTAGGAAATGTGACGCACCATGACATTGCCTCCTTCCATCAGATTTTTCACAGACGATTTAGGCATGAGGAATTACCATACCCTCGAATCGAATTTGGAATTTGGCACACCCAATCTGTTTCCTATCGTGGATCATGGCGCAGCTCGTTCACAGGCATCAATCGCGCGCCAGGAGTGTTAAATATCATTCGGAAGAATATCCATGAACCTGTGAACTTTCCATTGAAAGAACCTGTATGTCCATGACCACACGACTCATCACCATCGATCACTCGCAAGACCGGAACAGTTCTCACAAAGAAGCACAGACAGGTATCGAACTGCGGGACCTCAAACCGCGACTCGGCATCAGCCAATGTCTGCTCGGCGATACGGTTCGATACGATGGCGGACACAAACGGGATGCTTTTCTCACAGACGTACTGGCCCCGTTTGTCGAATGGCTTCCGGTATGCCCCGAGGTGGAAGCGGGACTGGGCACGCCACGAGAGGCCATGCATTTGGCCGGCGATCCCGATGCGCCACAACTCCTGACCATCCGCACCCACACTAATCACACCATGACGATCCAGACCTTTAGCCAGCGCCGGGTTCAAGAACTACAAGAGTCTGATCTGGATGGGTATATTTTCAAAAAAAGTTCCCCAAGCTGCGGGGTGTATCGAGTCAAGGTCTATACCGACAAAGGGCAACCGTCCAAGCAGGGTACCGGTATTTTTTCAGCCGCTTTTCAACAAGCGTTTCCCTTACTTCCGGTGGAAGAAGAAGGACGATTGAGCGACGCACCGATTCGGGAAAATTTCATCGAACGCATTTTCTGTTATCGAAGGTGGAAAACCCTGTTTCAGGAGCATCGGATCAGCCGCGGGGCGATTGTGCTATTCCATACCCGACACAAATATTTATTGCTCACCCACAGCCGTTCGCATTATCACGATCTTGGACAACTCATCGCAAAGGCTGGCCAATACACACCTGCTGACCTCGCCAGTCGCTATGGTCCCCTCTTTATGGACGCGCTGAAAATTAAGGCCACAGTGCGAAAACATGTGAATGTCCTCCAGCATCTGGCCGGCCACTTCAAAAAGCAACTTAGCCCGATTGAACGGGCCGAATTGCAGGAAACCATTCAGGATTATCACCAGCACCTCACGCCACTGGCCGTGCCGCTGACGCTCATTAAACATTATGTGCGCATCCTGGCCGTACCCTATCTAGTTGATCAGGTGTACCTTAATCCACATCCTAAAGAGCTCATGTTGCGCAATCATGTCTAACATTTCACCAGATACCCAAAAATATCGCATTAAATCTGTGGCCAGTACTACTGGACTCAGCACACACGTGATCCGGAAATGGGAAGAACGCTATCATTTGGTCCATCCTCAGCGGGGCCCAAACGGCTATCGACTCTTTACCGAAGACGACATTCAATTTCTCCTGTATCTAAAATCACAATTGGATCATGGTGAATCCATTGGACAATTGGCCCAAGCCGGGGAGCACGAACTCAGACAATCGATGAATCATGTCCCTCTCAATCTCTCGGGAATAGCCCCCATCTATTGGAATGACACCCAGGAAATGATTCGGTTGGCCCGGCACCAAGACGTCCAGGCCATTACCATCATGCTTGAAAAGTGGATCAATCATATGGGGCTTGAGAAAGCCCTGGATAGCATTATTTTTCCGGTCTTGCGTCTGATTGGCGACCTGTGGCATCAAGGAGGGATGAGTCTGAGGGGGGAACAAAGCGTGAGCCGGTTGGTGCGTCAACACCTCATTAACGTTCTACGCGAAGAACCTCCTCTGGGAGGACCGCACGCCTTAATCGCCTGTGTGCCTGGAGACTTTCATGAAATTGCTCCACTGACCGCGGCGGTTCTTCTGCGAGGACTTGGATGGCACAGCATCTATCTCGGACCCAATGTTGCATTTGAGATGCTGGAAATGGCCCTGCGCCGGAAACACACACAGCTCATTCTCCTTTCCTGCAATCTTGAACCAGATGAGAAAATACTACGGTCCTGGCTACAAAAGATCACTCGACTTCTTCAACCATTGTGTGCGGTAATGGTGGGCGGACCGGGGTTCAAACCGTATGTGCCTCTTCTTCGCTCTCACAACATGACATATTTCACCCAGGTCCATGACGTCAAAACGTTGCAACAACGAACTGGCACGGCTGAAAGCGCCAGGGCTTTCCACCCATTATCATTCATTTCCTGGCAACCATAAGGAGTCCGCAACATGTCAGAACCTCACAAAGCTATTCTTCTTGTCGGACACGGAGGCATTCCCAAAGGATACCCGGCTGATCTCATCACCAAATTGAAACGCCTTGAAGCCCAGCGAAGGGCAACGGGCAGTCCCATGTCGCCCGAAGAATTAGAGTTGGACACCAAAGTCCGCACATGGCCGCGGACCCCTGAGACAGATCCCTACAAGGCTGGCCTCGAAACCCTCGGAGCCGTTATGAAGCCACTCTTGAATGGATCGTTGTTTGGCCTGGCATATAACGAGTTCTGTGGACCGACACTCGCCGAAGCGGTTGAATCCCTCATTCGCCAGGGCGCACAGACCATTACGGTGGTCTCGACCATGTTTACTCCTGGAGGATCGCATTCTGAAAGTGAAATCCCCGAAGAACTAGAAGAACTCCGCAAGAAACACCCGAAGGTCACCCTCATCTATGCCTGGCCCTATAATCTGGAAAAGGTCTCAAAAATGCTGATGGAGCACATCCAACAATTTTGATAGGCCTGATTATTTCATCCCTCTTTTCGAAACCCGAAGGGAGGTAAACACTAGCGCATGAAAGCCAAAGGGCAAAACACCTTGACCAAAAAACGAAAGCCACCGTCCAGGCCCCCAAAACTGGATACCATCCATCATGTGGCGATTCCAGTCCCGGACGTGGCCAAAGCGGTCGAATGGTATACCTCCCGCTTCAACTGTTGCGTGGATTATATCGATGAGTCGTGGGCGCTTCTGGCCTTCGCCAATACCAAGCTTGCCTTGGTCCTCCCTAAGGAACATCCTTCTCATTTTGCGCTCAGTCGCCCAGATGCCAACAAATTTGGAGATCTTGTTACCCACCGTGACGGAATCAATTCGGTTTACATCACCGATGCCTTCGGTAATTCGATTGAGGTGTTAGAAGAGTCATAAATTGCACGACTTTCGGCACAACAGGCATCCCCTTTGTTCTTCCTCGGCCTGAACACAAAATATTTCTCCTATGAACTCTGATGTGCTCATTATCGGTGCCGGCCTTGCCGGACTTTCCTGCGCAAAAACGTTAGCGGATTATGGGATAGATTTTTTACTTCTGGAAGCATCCGAAGCCGTAGGAGGACGGATTCGCACAGATCACGTCGATGGCTTTTTTCTAGACCGAGGCTTCCAGGTCTTTTCTACTGCTTATCCTGAGGCCAGACGAATGTTGGATTACCCTGCCCTCGAGCTACATCACTTTTTCCCTGGTGCGGTAATACGGTGCCTTGGAGAGTGGCATCGAATGCCGGACCCCTTCCGACATCCCTTTCAGAGCATTCACGCGCTCTTCACCCCTATCGGAACCCTTTCAGATAAAATCCGGGTGGCCACATTCCGCCATCGGGCTGGTACTGGGACCTTAAACGATCTGTTTCAAAGGCCCGAAACCTCAACCCTCCACCACCTCAAAAATTTCGGATTTTCTTCCTCCATGATCGAGCGATTTTTTCGACCATTCCTTGGTGGCGTATTTTTGGATCAGGAATTACAGACTTCCAGTCGTATGGCGGAATTTGCCTTACGGATGTTTGCGTCTGGAGAAATTTCACTTCCCGCCTGGGGGATGGGAGCAATTCCCCGACAACTGGCGTCCCATCTTTCGGTGGAGCGAATTCGAACTCAGGCCAGGGTCACATCCATTCAGAAGACATCGGTGACCTTGGAATCCGGAGAGACCCTATCCGCTCGCGCCATTGTCCTGGCCACCGACGGACCAGCCGCAACGAGACTTGTTCCCGGCCTCAAATCATCCCCCTATCGCCGCGTGACCTGCCTCTACTATGGCGCCCCTGAGCCGCCATTTTCAGGGCCATTTCTTTTATTGAACGGAGAGGGAGCCGGCCCAATCAATAATCTCTGTGTCCTCACCCAGATCGCCCCGACCTATTCCACGACCAACAAGCAGTTGATCTCCGTTTCCGTGTTAAATCATGGCGATCTTTCTAAAAAAGACCTTGCCACCCGGGTACGCCAGCAATTGCGTGAATGGTTTGGCGCACAAGTCGAAGACTGGCAACCAATTCGAGCCTATTCCATCACAGCCGCTCAGCCCGTCCAGGTTCCACCATTTCCTAATCCGTTCTCCTGTCAGACGCATGTTCAGGATGGCGTCTTTGTGTGTGGGGATTTTTGTGCCACCGGGACTATTGATGGAGCCCTCTTTTCCGGTCGCCGTGCCGCGGATGATATTCGAAAATGGCTCGAGACCTGATACCCAGGATCCTCCCCGTTTTCTAGAATTCCCCTACCCCACAACATTTCAATCCCGACTGTTGTTCATTGAGACGGTCTGCCTTCACACACGCAGGGATTGAGCGGCCTTCAGTTGTCTAAGGTTTTCCATTTCCCTTTGACCTCCCTCAGACCCCAGGGTGTACACTGAAAAAGAAGCAACATTTAGAGACCCACTGGAAAGGCACTTTCACATGGGACAAATGACCCCCAAATTTTCAGATACGGACATTTATATTCTCGAATGTGGGCTAGGATGGATTAAGGACGCTGAGAACGCGTTTGCCGATAAGCTTTTCCATCGCCTGTTGCGTGATCATCCTGAGGTCACAACCTCTCTCCATTCAATGGGACTACAACCATTTAGCAGGCGAATCGTCCAGATCCTCGATAAGATTATCAGGGAAATCCGCTCATGCGGAAAAATTCATTCACCCCTCAGAGAACAATGGACAGACCTGCTTCCCACAACGGTGAGCCACCTGGAACCGAGTCAACTGCTCAGGATGGCGGAAACGTATTTGGACATTTTTTCTGAGTTGGCGGAAGATGCCTGGAGCCCTGCCATGGAATCTGCCTGGAGAAAAATCATTCACGAGGTGAGCGTCAGCTTGTGGGGACAACAACCTGAATCCTTGTCCCTTGAAAAGATTTCATCGCCCTTTCCATTCATCAAAAGGAGGAATCATCGCATGAACCAACCGTTTACATTTTTATTGGGGACCATCATGATCTTGGCGGGCAGCATCGCCTCCATCGGGCTGTGGAGTCGTTATCGGCTGGCAGAAGTCAAGCTACCAAGAAAACCAAGGCTTAAGAAAGTATGGTGCTGATTTGCCACCGGTGTAATGACAACGTTTCAAAACGATATGTTCCAAGAATCGCAAACATTGAGAAATTATCTTTCAGCGTGAGGAGAAATATGAAATATCCGACGCATCAACGCCGAATGCCTCCAATCATGCTCATCTTGGGAATTCTGGCCATAGGGGCTATCTTCGCCATGGTCGACATCCCTCTGGCCGTGAGCCAGCCGGTGACGATACCCATTGCCTCCATCACAGGCGACATCGCGATGGATGCGGCAAATCCAATCTGGGAGTCCGTCCCCGGAGTGGTCGTGCCATTGAGCGGCCAGACTATCACCACCCCCATGCATCCTAATATCTCGGTGAAGACTGTCATGGTGAAGATGGCCACCAATGGAAAAGATATTGGTGTCTGGGCCAACTGGGGTGACCAGACCATCAATAACACGACCATTGGGCCACAAGACTTTCGAGATCAAATGGCCATACAGTTTCCGGTTCAGGATTCCGGAGCGCCCCCCTTTCAGTGCATGGGTCAATCGGGGGGAACCGTGAATATTTGGCGATGGAACGCTGAATGGCAAAAGGACCTTGGCGCAGGAGTGGCCGGCATGTGGGACGTGGATCAACAATACCCCTCAATCGCCTGGGACTACTATTATGAGGAACCCTCACGGGGCGTCACCTATACGAATCGAACCGGACGAAGCTCCGGGCCCTTTAATGAGGGCATCTGGTCTGGAAACATCATGTCAGACCCTTCACTCCGGATCAGTTCGGTAGAAGACCTGAACGCCAATGGCTTTAGCACTCTCACCACCCAGACGACACAACACGTGCTGGGCAACGGATTATGGGAACCGTATGGCGCCCTGAAGGGAGGGTGCTGCAATGGACCAACGTGGCGGGTCGTCATGAAACGATCCTTGACGACTGATGATCCCAGTGATGTCCAGTTTAAATCCGGTTCAAGCTTTCCAGTGGCCTTTGCCGTGTGGGACGGCTCGAATGTAGAGCGTAATGGGATGAAAGGGATTTCGACCTGGTTTACCGCTCAAATGCCGAATTAGCAGAAATCGGAAACCTTCCAGTACCGCAAAATCTCACCGAAACCTAAAGATTGACCGAAAACTAGTGTGAGGGGTTTAGGCGGAAAGACCTCTGGAAGACTAGGTGGTGGCACGCCCTTCGAGGGCGTGTCAGTTCAATAATTCAAACTGCGCCCATCAGTTGCCCAAGAAACGGAGATACTAAGCCTTGCTCTCAATCCCGACCTTCCAGGTATGGAGTTTTCACTAATTTGGAGTAGAAATATTTCCGCGCCCTAAGATACGATTCCTCCTACTTAACACGGAGTCTATACTCTTGGCGCTTGGGCTGGAAACTGTCCCAATCCCTGTCCTCCTTCTGTGCCATATGACCTACCGGACTCATTCCCCTGCGGTTACAATCTAGAAACGACGTCATAGCCTTTCAACCCAGATAAAAGGGGGATTCAACCGATGATCCAAATTTCCTATATCAGTTCAGCCACGAGATCCATGTCTCAGGATGACTTGGAGGATATTCTGAGGATTAGCCGAGAAAACAATGCCCAATTGGGCATTACGGGGATGTTGCTGTATGGAAACAAAACCTTTATCCAAATCATGGAGGGCGAAGAAAAGGCGGTCAATGCGTTGATTGAGAAAATCAAACGGGACCCACGCCATACCGACTTTCACGTGCTCAAGAAAAAAACCATCGAACGCCGGGAATATTCTGATTGGAGCATGGGATTTAAACGGGTTTCCGAAGATGATTTCCAAGCCGTCAAGGGACTTGAAACGCTATCGGAAAAAGACTTCAATACGGCATTTTTGGGAAGCCACGGGAGCATTGTGGAATCCTTGATGGATCATTTCCGTAAGGACCGAATCAGAAAAATCGGGCAGGAGGAATTGTCCCTTGATCAGGAAGATCGCCTCATTCAAATTCTTCATCAAACCATTCGGGCCGCAGTCAGAGTATTAGCCGTACTGATGGTCTTTACGATTCTCTGGGGCGTAGTTGATGTTGTCTATATCATCTATTCAAAACTGATTTCTCCAAGTTTCACCACATTCAACATTCGGGATATCGTCAGCACATTTGGCGCCTTTTTAGCCGTACTCATTGCCATAGAAATTTTCATTAACATTACCCTCTATATCCGCAAAGATGTCATACACATTAAATTAGTCGTGGCGACCGCATTAATGGCCATCGCCAGAAAGGTCATCATATTTGATTTTAAAGAAATGACCCCGCCCTATATTTTTGGAACTGCTGCGGTCGTGTTGGCTTTGGGTATCACCTACTGGCTCATCGAAAGACGGCTCACCTGGAGTGAGCCGGATAATCTGTAATGATTAAGGATGCAATTACCTGCCATTGTTTATTGACGAGAGACCAATACTGTCCTATGTCATATCCGTTGAAGAATTTTATATTCTCACCGGTAGGTGGCTCCCGTTACGAGACTCTCGCAAGAAATAGCTAACAGCTTACACCATCGTTGGATATTCCTGTATTCCAGCTTCTTTACGCCCATTTACCCCTCGACCAACTATTTTCCGCTGACCTCCGGCAATCGGCGCATCTTGTCACACCCACCTCCCGATACCATTCGGGTATCTTTGGCAGTTTTCCCCAAGTCAAATTCCATTGTATGGGAGTTTGCATGGGTTTCTCCGTAAACATGTTGTTCACAAACTTCCGTTTATTCATGGCCGGCAGGTCCTGATTCACCCACCATCAAGCTTGAGAGGCGGCGGGTTATTCCATTCGTCAGAGACTCTTCGTCAACAAATGGGGTCTTGCAGAACTGTCTAGGGTTTTGGAGGTTCTCCTTGGAGAGTTCGCGGGTGATGTAGTTAGATAAAAGAAAGGACTGCTCTAGAAAATGTTAACATGAGGGTTAGGGCAGGTCGAAAGTTTTGGTGAGCTACCATTAGCCGTCAATTCAAAAGAGACATACCTTAGGACAAGACAATGCAAAAGCTCATCTTTGAACAAAATCCGGAAATCCAGATTCCGAAGCGAGGGGAAGAGTCTGTTTGGAATTACCCCCGTCCACCCAGACTGCAGCGGGTTCATCAACAAATGAGAGTTGAGTTTGGTGGATTGGTCTTGGCTGAAACAACCCAGGGCTATCGGGTTCTCGAAACAGGAATCCCTCCCGTTTATTATTTCCCCCCCACTGATGTCCGAATCGCCTACCTGATGCTGAGCGTAAGGAAAACCGTATGCGAGTGGAAAGGAATGGCGCGTTATTGGTCAATTAGGATTGGGAAACGAATGGCGCAAGATGCCGCATGGAGTTACCCACATCCCGGGAAAGGGTATGAGGATATTTCCAATTATTTAGCATTTTACCCCGGGAAGGTGGATGCCTGCTATGTGGGAAAGCAAAAGGTCAAACCACAGTCTGATGAATTTTATGGCGGGTGGATCACCTCGAAAATCCTCGGTCCCTTCAAAGGCGAAACTGACACTGAATTCTGGTAAGCCAAAATAAATGAAAAAAATTACGAAGGTTGATCGACCAACAAAAACATGTATGATCGGGCAACGACCGCTATCGTTAAAATGTTAGGCAGTGTGGAGCCTTGAATTTTTGGCTTCAAACATTGCCAAAGGCCTAAGACATGACAACAAACAACTCCCCTGTCCTGGTCTGGTTTCGCCAGGACTTACGCATCAGGGACAACCCGGCACTGCTAGCGGCCCATCAAACAGGTCATCCTATCGTCCCGCTATTCATACTGGATGAGGAAAATAGCGGAGAGTGGAAGTTAGGGGGGGCCAGCCGTTGGTGGTTGCATGAAAGTCTCAAGGCATTGAACGAAGCCTTGGAGGGCAAGCTTTGCTTCAAGGCAGGATCGGCTCATAAGGTCCTGATGAACATCATCAAAGAGGCAGGAGCAGAAGCAATTTATTGGAACCACTGTTACGAGCCGTGGCGAATCACCAGCGATGCCCACATTCAAGAGACATTGCAGACCAAAGGAATTGAGGTTCACACCTTTAACGGCTCCCTGCTCTTTGAACCCCAGACAGCGCTCAAAAGCGACGGCACTCCTTATAAGGTGTTTACGCCCTTTTATCAAAAGGGATGTCTCGGAAAGGGCAATGAACCCCGACGACCCCCAAAAGCTCCAAAGGATTTAAGGCTATCCGCACACAGAGGTGTGGCACTGCTAGATTTAGAGCTGCTGCCAACCATTCCCTGGCACAAAAAACTTGCGAAGCATTGGGAGCCAGGAGAAGCCGGGGCACAGGCCCGACTGAAAGCGTTTCTCAAAAGCGGCCTCAAACAGTACAAAGAAGGCCGGAACTATCCCAACAAAAGGAATGTCTCGCGGTTATCGCCGCATCTGCATTTCGGAGAAATCTCACCGAATGCGGTGTGGCATGCCGCCAAACAACACATGGGCGCGGAAGGATGGCGGAAGGACGGGGAAACGTTTTTAAGTGAGCTGGGCTGGCGGGAGTTTTCCCACAGTCTGCTCTTCCATTTCCCGGAGCTACCCCGAAAAAATCTGCAAAAGAAATTTAATACATTTCCCTGGCGTAAAGATCTAAAAGCCCTGAAAAGATGGCAACAAGGTCAAACCGGCTACCCCATCGTGGATGCCGGCATGCGTGAACTGTGGGAAACCGGTTACATGCATAACCGTGTGCGCATGATTGTAGGATCCTTTCTGGTCAAAAATCTAATGTTGCACTGGCACCTAGGGGAAGACTGGTTCTGGGATACATTGGTCGATGCCGATCTGGCCAACAACAGTGCCAGCTGGCAATGGATTGCAGGCTGTGGGGCCGATGCGGCACCCTATTTTAGAATTTTCAACCCCGTCACGCAGGGAAAAAAGTTCGATGAAGATGGCGAGTATGTTCGACGGTTCATCCCCGAGTTAAAAAAGATGCCGATGAAATACCTGCATAATCCTTGGGAAGCACCCGAAAAAGTGTTGGCGGAAGCGGGGGTGCAACTCGGAGAAGATTATCCCCTGCCGATCGTCAAACTCAGTGATTCTCGTGAGCGAGCGTTGGAAGCATTTTCGGAATTGGCATCGTGATCCACATGTTCCCTCCAAAGAGGTCAAGATAGCACAAGAGTCCAATGGGTCGAGTGCCCCCTGATAACCTTTTATATTCCATCTTGCGGGAGCTTATCCTCAATTACTCCGATGGGGCTGTAGAGCTCTCCTCGGCAATTCGCCCAGAAAGGAGGAGGCCGAAGTTGCGTTCATGGTGCTGGCGTTTTGGAAATCTATGACTGAACCTCTCACCGGTTTCCCGTTCTTACCATAACACTAAGCGCAGTTCACACACGATTTCTTCTGGTCCGGGAATCATTCTCGTCCCTCATTCATAATTTTCCGGTCGTTCCACCAGCCCCGGAGCATAGGTGAGGAGGAACATTTAGTCGAATTAGAGCCAGATGATCTGGCGGAATGCGAGGGAAAGCAGCAGCTTCTCAGCCCGCGTTATTTATGAAGAAGGGGACGAGCAGATCTGTGTGCAATACGTTTCCATTTGTTTCCCTGACAGATTCCTCCCCAGAACCTTCCAATTGAACAAACGTTCCTTGAATTTTTCTCCTCCTCAAAAATATAGACTGATCCTCCTCAGGACTAATTTCCCCTGATTGTTCACCATTCCGGGCCTCATAAAAATCACACCAGGATTGTCAGAGGTTTCATGAAGATGCCGTCTAAGGTTTCAACCGGTTTCCTTTGACCAGCTGACCGTTTGGTGTTTAGATAAACTATGAACAAAGGTTAGATGAATTTTAAAAAATTTTCAGGATTGATGGACGGAACACTTGCCATTTTTCCGCTTCCATATAACCAAAGGAGGGCGCCATGTATGGTCTTTACGCAATGGGACTTTTAGCCGGGATCCTTTTGTATTTCGTTTTTAAATATATTGATGAGCAAGATCTTAAGAAGGCTGAAAAAGACCACAGATCCTAAAGTCCACCAAAGGAGGACATCAGATGAATATCTGATGTCCTCAATCAATTAGTTAGACCGCTCAAATTTTTTTGAACCAAATTAGTCAAATCTTTTTGGGGAGCTTCAACCGTATCTGGATTATTTCGACCCGTCATGACGGTGTTATTGGTCAGTACAGTGTGGAGGTATTCAGTGTTTTTTGAACCCGAATCCTACCCAACTGGCAAACTTTACTGAGCAGCGAAGTCCCAGGAATACAAAAAAAGCTCCTGACGGACAGTGCTAAGGAGCAAACATCCCGCCCAGAAACATCTTTCTCGACCGGGAGGCCACCATGACAGGACTTGAGGTGTCTGGAATGGTACTGATCATCCTAGGCGTAGTTGGAATGCTAGTAATGTTTCGAGGCAAAAGACCTTCTTTTGCTTCACCAACCATCAGGGATGGGAAAAAGAAAAGTTGATGGATCCTAACCGACGATTTTACCCATTTAAAACCTAGAAAGGCCCAATTACCTAAAACAGATGTCACTCCCCTTCCCATCATTTTCATTTTAGCTTCATCTCTAAGGCACGCCTCAATTTTTTAAATCTGAGTTTGCAAAGTTTCCCTGTTGCTCCGTTAACTAAGAGGAGTAAAAAATCGGCAGGTGCGATCGAGGAAAAAGATCGTTTCATGCGGCAGGAAATTCCGGAATTGTATCGATCACGTGTGAATGACCGGGAGACCTACTCGACTCTCAGTGATGAGGGTGAAGATGTGTTTGGGCACCCGTCTGAGATTATTGGAATTTCACTTGTGACCAGAGCAATGAAAGTAAGGCATGGTCCCGCCTCAACCTTTGGCGCGAATAATCCAATGCCCAAGAAGTTTTGATGCAACAAGACCGCGTTGGGCCAAGTGCGAGTGATTCATTACATAAAGATCCATTGAAAGAGACAGCACCCAATCCTCTAATGGTTTTCAATCATCCCACCAGTAAACGCATTAAGTTAAGAGTGCCTGGTCGAGTGAAGCCCCAAGTTTAAATTTCATAGTTATTTCAGCACTTAACTCCTCACTCTCGTAAGGGTATTGAGATAAATTTACATTCTTTTCACTACACTGTCTAACCTTTGTCAAATTTTAAGTGGATGCAGAGAAGCCGGTTTCATAAGATGAAGAAGGAAATGAAAAAAGGCCTCGAAAATATTTTCATGAAAGTTTCAGACTCAGTTAAGCAAACATTTAAAGCATCTCAAAACGACGGGAGACAAGGCATGGGAAAATTGGCAAAACCGCATGGACCGTATCTCACGCAGGGTGTCCTGGGCCCTTTCACCCTGGGACTTGTCATCGCCATCACGCCCGGCATTCAAGGATCCAGCATCGATGCCAACATGGAACCACAATTTACTGAAGTCAGAATCGTCAGGCTTCAGGTGACCACCAAACCCGCACAGGGGGTGAAAATTTATTATGTCCCTCGCAATGAAACTAGCATTTTCATTTACTAGTCGTAATTGGCTACCGGATCTTCTTATTCGTCATGGCATCCGGCATCTGGTGCGCCAACGATTACATGAAATTTCTCACAAAAATGTGGAAGAGCTGTCCTCACTTAAAACCGCGTTTATTGCAAACATGTCCCGTTCCGATATCGCCATCCATCCTGACAAGGCCAATATCCAACACTACGAAGTTCCATCGGAATTTTTTCACGGGGTGCTGGGATCCCACATGAAGTACAGCAGCGGGTACTGGCCTTCTGGGGTCGAGTCGCTCTCAGAGTCCGAAGAGTCTGCCCTAGGGGAATCTTGTGCGCATGCAGATCTTCATGACGGGCAATCCATTCTGGATCTGGGCTGTGGGTGGGGATCTCTGTCCCTCTGGATGGCGGCCCGCTATCCGCACAGTCATATTGTGGCGGTCTCGAACTCCCATTCACAAAAAGCCTATATCGACGCTCAGGCACAACAACGCGGATTGCACAATATCCGCGTGCTTACATGCGACATGAATGAATTAAATCTCGAACAGGCCCAATTCGATCGCGTGGTGTCGGTGGAAATGTTTGAGCACATGCGGAATTGGTGTCATCTTTTTGATCGGATTCACGACTGGCTCAAGCCTGACGGGCGTTTCTTCATGCACATCTTCGTGCATCAAACCGTCCCGTACACCTTCGAAGTGCGGGACGAGAGTGACTGGATGAGCCGCTATTTTTTCACCGGAGGCATGATGCCCAGTGATGATCTGCCTTTGGCCATTCAAAGTCCGTTCAGACTCGTGAACCGATGGAGATGGGCCGGCACACATTACGCACGAACGGCTAACGCCTGGCTGGGGAACATGGACTTTCACCGGGAAGCCTTGTGGCCTCTTTTCATCGAGACCTATGGGAAACAGAATGCGGACCTCTGGTGGGCCCGCTGGCGGATATTTTTTATGGCGTGTGCCGAATTATTCGGCCATCGTGAGGGGCAGGAATGGTGGGTCAGTCATTATCTTTTTGAGAAAGCCGACCGCGCCTGAAGGGAACATTCATGGCCAGGACTCTCTGCAACCTTTTACTGTTTCAGATCGGCTGGTTCGCCTGCGTACTCAGCGGAGCCGGCCAGCGCCCGTGGATCGGGGCACTCATGGCTCTGGTCATTATGGCCATTCACCTGTCTAGTGCGCACGCGGCTGAAGCGGAATTCAAACTGGTTATGATCGCCCTGGTGATTGGGGCCGTGTGGGACAGCATGCTCGTGTGGCTCGATTGGCTGCACTACTCCTCCGGCATCCTCATCCCACACACCGCCCCATACTGGATCGTGCTCATGTGGGGACTCTTCGCCACCCTGTTGAACGTCTCACTTCGTTGGATGAGGGGGCGCTGGTTGATAGCCGCACTTGCCGGAAGCGTAGGAGGACCATTGGCCTATTATGGAGGACACCAGTTGGGAGCCCTCGAGTTTGGGAACCAAAACGCGGCGTTGACCGCCTTGGCCATTGGCTGGGCCGTCATCACACCAATTCTGATGGCACTATCCACCCGCTTTGATGGCTTTGCACCAAGTCTCAAGGAGAGCACCGTATGACCTTCTCAATCTACCTATCCGGCCTGGTCGGAACTCTTGTCCTGGCGGGACTCACCTGGCTGGTCAGCCTCGCCAAACGGGACGTCAGTATCGTGGATAGTATGTGGGCCGTCATGATCTTCGCGTCTGCCTTTATCTATTCAAGCAGCGTGGAGCCCTACTGGAATCGTTCCTCCCTGGTGCTCACTCTCGTCCTTCTTTGGGCCCTCCGGCTGACGGTGTATATCACCTGGAGAAACTGGGGCGAATCCGAAGACGCGCGGTATCAAGCGATTCGTCGCAAGTATGAGCCAAACTTTGCGCTGAAAAGCCTCGGAATCATTTTTGTGTTTCAAGCCGTGTTGGCCTGGATCATCTCCATGCCGTTGTGGGTCGCGTTAACCGTGCCATTTGAATACAGCATCTTCGATATTCTGGCCGTGGCCGTGTGGATTGTCGGGATGCTCTTTGAATCGGTGGGCGATTGGCAGCTGGCTCGTTTCAAGATGAATCCCGCGAATCGTGGCAAGGTGATGAATCAAGGATTGTGGCGGTATACACGCCATCCTAATTATTTCGGCGAATGCCTGATCTGGTGGGGATTTTTCCTCTTTGTGATCCCGACCGGCGCTTGGTGGTCGATTCTCTCACCTATCCTGTTAACTTTTTCATTGCTGAAATTTTCCGGTGTGACGATGCTCGAAGAAACCATTGTGGATCGACGACCAGCCTATCGTGAATACATTGCGAGCACCAACGCCTTCATTCCAGGGCCTCAGAAAGAAACAAACTCATTAGCCGATCATCAGGAGGAGATATCATGATTGGAACGTTCTCCATGATCGAAGGTTCATCGCTGTTGTTGACACTTATGACCTTTTTTCTTTTCTCCATGGGTCTGGCCAGATCTGCCCAGACCACCAACCAAAAGACTTATGACTTTCAGGTCTTTCTGGACAATGATGAAATCGGGTTTCAGCGGTTTGTGGTGTCCACGAAAGGGACGCGTGCGCAGATCAACGTGGACGCCGAATTCGATGTGAAGTACTTTTTCATCACGTTTTATACTTACCGTCACACCAATGCTGAAATATGGGAAGGGGAATGCCTCAAGGAAATTCGGGCCAGGACGAATGACAATGGCAAATCGTTTTTTGTGGAAGGGACCTCCAAGGCTGGAAAGTTGCGGTTACAAACCCATGATGGAGAGCAAACCTTGGAGGGTTGTATCAAAACCTTTGCCTATTGGAATCCAGCCTGGTTTCAGAACAGTCGCCTGCTCAATTCGCAGACGGGCGAACTACAGCCGGTAGAGATTCAGATTGTGGCGGAAGAAACATTCACAGTACGTGGAGTGTCCACTCCCACTCACCATCACCGCATCATAAGTGACAAGTTTACCATAGATCTCTGGTACACCATGAACGACGAATGGGTCGGACTACAATCGACCACTAAAGATGGCAAAAAATTGCGCTATAAACTTCAGTAGGGAAATAGGAAAATGCACACCTCATCATTGATAGCCTGTGGGCTGCTCGGAAGTCTCTTAGGGTGCGGCAGCCCGCCTCCCATTCAGACCGCCAGTCAGGTCAATCTCGATCGATTCATGGGGGACTGGTACGTGATTGCGAATATTCCGACGTTCATCGAGACCGAGGCGTTCAACGCAGTGGAGTCCTATCGGCTCAATGATGATGGAACCATCGCTACGACCTTTACCTTCCGCAAAGGCGGATTCGAGGGTGAAAAGAAAATATATCGTCCGACAGGATTTGTTGTGGATCAGGAATCCAATGCCGTCTGGGACATGCAATTTCTCTGGCCGTTTAAGGCCGACTACCGAATCGTGTATGTCAATTCGGATTACAGTCAGACCATCATCGGCCGCCTCAAACGGGACTACGTCTGGATCATGGCCCGAACTTCCCGGCTGCCGGAGGAAGATTATCAACATCTGCTCAAGATTATTGCAGCTCAAGGGTATGACCTCTCAAAAATTCAACGGGTCCCGCAGCGGTGGGACGTTGGGCGAAATTAATAACCATGAAGAGGAAAAACGAAAGCATGACCGTGAACTACGACATGGCGGAAACCAGTCGGCTGGCTCAAGGGCCCGGTCCGGGACCTGATGTTCAACCGGTTCCGGGGGGATCATTTGGCTCCAGGAGGATCCCTCCTGTCTCAGACCGGAAAATCCGGAGAGGCCCGCAATGAACATCGCCATCATCGGAACTGGTATCGCGGGAAATGTGGCGGCCTATCATCTCAGCCGTGACCACCGGATCACGGTTTTTGAAGCCAATGATTACGTGGGAGGGCATACCCACACGCACGAGATCGAGTGGGAGAACCAACGGTACCAGCTTGATAGCGGGTTTATGGTCTTTAATCAGCACACCTATCCCTGCTTCACGCGGCTGCTCAAGGAACTGGATGTTCCGGCTCAAGCCTCCTCAATGGGCTTCAGCGTTAAATGCGATCGTTCAGGCCTGGAATATAACGGGACGACTTTGAATTCCCTGTTCGCTCAACGTCGGAACCTGCTCAGGCCATCTTTTTACAAAATGATCAGGGACATTCTTCGTTTCAATCGCGAGGCCCCGCAGTGCCTCGCAACCCCGGATATGGATACGACGTTAGGAAACTATGTGAAACAGGCCGGTTACGGCAGAGAATTCCTTGATTGGTATCTGATTCCCATGGGGGCGGCCATCTGGTCTGCAGATCCTGGTCAGATGTGGGCCATGCCCGCGCAGTTCTTTATCCGTTTCTTTCATAACCACGGGATGCTGAATATTAATAATCGTCCGACGTGGTATGTCATTCGCGGAGGCTCCCAAACCTACGTCAAAAAACTGACCGCTTCCTTTCGCGATCGTATCCGCACCAATGCCCCGGTAGAAAGCATCACACGAAACAGGGACTATGTGACCGTGACAAGCGCGCATGGGTCCCCCGAGCGCTTCGACGCCGTGTTCATTGCGACGCACGGAGACCAGGCCCTTCGTTTATTACGCGATGCCACGGCCCTGGAAGAAGGGGTGTTAGGGCCAATGACCACACAGAACAATGAGGCGGTCCTGCACACCGATACCGGGATGC
This sequence comes from Nitrospirales bacterium, assembly GCA_041737015.1. Lineage (GTDB taxonomy): Bacteria > Nitrospirota > Nitrospiria > Nitrospirales > UBA8639 > Nitrospira_E. The sequence continues at coordinate 5,742 of JBGSSO010000042.1, read as the reverse complement.
TTCCCACACGTCGACGAGCCTGGGCTGCCTGGAACTACCATATTCCGGTTCACACACAAAATCGGGTTGCGGTGACATACAATCTGAACATTTTGCAGGGCCTTCGCGCCCCCGTTCAATTTTGCGTCACCCTGAATAACAGCCGGGACATTTCCCCCGCCAAAATTCTGAAGCGCATGATCTATGCTCACCCGATTTTTTCCATTCCCAGTCTCCGCGCGCAACAGCGCCAGGCGGAGATCAACGGCCCGAACCGGACCTATTTTTGCGGGGCATATTGGAGATACGGATTCCACGAGGACGGAGTCGTGAGTGCCCTGAACGCGTTGGAACATTTCAAAAGGACCACACATCATGCAGAGTTGCCTTTACCACGGACGGATACGGCATCGGCGATTTGAACCGAAAGCCCATTCGTTCAATTATCCGGTGTTCTATGCGTACCTTGATCTCGATGAGCTCGACAAGGTCTTCGAGGACCGTTGGCTCTGGTCAACGAAAGGCCCTGCACCGATCAGATTTCGACGAAGGGACTATCTGGGAGATCCGGGAATCCCGCTGAAAATGGCCGTTCGGGACCACATCCGGCAGGAAACAGGACACACCCCGGATGGGCCTATCCGGGTACTCACGCATTTGCGACATTTCGGGTTTTCTTTCAACCCGGTCAGCTTTTATTACTGCTTCGATGCCCGGTCTCAATGTCTTGAGACGATCGTCGCGGAGATCACCAACACCCCATGGAACGAACGGCATGCCTATGTCCTTCCAAGACATTCGAGTCTTACGCAAAAGGAATATTTACGTTTCCGGTTTGGAAAGGCGTTTCATGTTTCGCCATTTATGCCCATGGACATTCAATATGATTGGATATTCGGAACTCCCGACACACACCTTTCGGTGCATATGAAAAACTTTCAGCACAACCGGAGCATCTTTGACGCGACACTGATATTGGAGCGTGAACCGATCAACGGGATGAGCTGCGCCCGCGAATTGGCCGGCTATCCCCTCATGCCCATAAACGTGCTGAGCGCGATTTATTGGCAGGCCTTGAAACTTTTTCTTAAACGCGTACCAATTGTTACTCACCCCTCAAAAATTGTTCGAAACCCACAAGAAGGAGCCAGATCGGCAGACAGCCTATGACGTCAAAATCCCTACCAATCCCGTCGACCATTTCGGCGGGCACCACTCCCAAACCCAGGTTTCTGGAGGCCATCGCCAGGCGCGCTCTCCTCAGTCGGCTCAGCTGCATAACCAACGGGGAGATTACCCTTCATGATGGAGGCACACAACACCGGTTCGGCCGGATTACGCCGCAATGCCCTTTGAGAGTCACCGTCACGGTCACCAATCCCCGGTTCTACACAGATACGGCGTTTGGTGGATCCATCGGGGCCGGAGAGGCCTTTATGGCAGGCCATTGGCAGATCGATGATCTTCCGAACCTGATACGCATTTTCTTATGCAATCGGGAACTTCTGGACGGAATGGATGGCAGATGGGCCTGGTTAACCATGCCCATCCAAAAATTATTACACCGATTGAACCGGAACACGGCCAAAGGGAGCCGACGGAACATTTCAGCCCACTATGATGTCGGTAATGAGTTCTTTGCCCTATTTCTTGATGAAAGCCTGATGTACTCCAGTGCCATATTCCCGGATTCGTCCATGACGCTTCATGATGCTCAGACGGCGCGCCTGGACCACATTTGTCGCAAGCTGGAATTACAATTCACAGACCACCTTCTTGAGATCGGAACCGGGTGGGGCGGATTTGCTCTTCATGCGGCTACCCGCTATGGCTGTCAGGTGACGACCACCACCATATCACAACAACAATACGATCTGGCCTGTGAGCGGGTGACTGCAGCCGGCTTGAATGATCGCATCACCGTGCTGTGCACGGATTATCGGGATCTCACAGGAAAATACGACAAACTGGTTTCGTTAGAAATGATCGAAGCGGTGGGACACCAATATTTCGATGTCTATTTTGGCGCATGCAGCCGGCTTTTAAAACCGGAAGGGATGATGTTGTTGCAGGCCATCACGATCGCCGATCAGCGGTACGAGGCCGCCAAACGATCGGTGGATTTCATCCAACGGTACATTTTTCCGGGAAGCTGTATTCCCTCCATCACTGCCATGAGCGGGTCTATCGCACGAGCCAGTGATCTGCGACTCTTTCATCTGGAGGATATCGGCCCTCATTATGTCACGACGCTGAAAACCTGGCGAGACAATCTTTACCGGAACCGGAATAAAATCCTCAGACTGGGCTACACTGAGGAATTTTTCCGTATGTGGGAATTCTATTTTTGTTATTGTGAGGGGGGATTTACGGAACGCGTCATCAGTGACGTTCAGATGCTGCTGACCAAACCTGGAAATCGTCGAGAGCCGATTCCTTGCATTCAGGTCGCGTGAAAGATCCACCCAGTCCAATGGAGGACACCGTGAAAAAACAATTCCTTAAAACGCCTAAACTTTTTATCGTGGGTATAATTCTTTCAGTCATGTTTTCGGGAATTTATGATCACATCATTTACGCTGAAGAAGTGCCCGTCAAAGAATTCTCCATCACGGTCGAAGAAATAACTATTACGTTACTGGAAAATCCCAAGAAAGAAGTGCCAGTTTGGGCTTATGCCCTAAAGGGAGAAAAGCCTTCAGTTCCCGGTCCGGTCATTCGTGTCAACAAAGGCGACCTGGTCAAGGTCCATTTCACCAACACGCATCAACTTCCTCACACCATGCATTTCCATGGTGTGCATCCGTTTAATATGGACGGAAATGGTCAGCGAACCATGGGACGGGAGCAACTCCAGATGCCGGGCGAATCCTACACCTATGAATGGATGGCTGAAGATCCCGGTTATTATCTCTATCATTGCCATTTCGACACGGCGAACCATATGGATCATGGCATGTATGGGTTATTTATCGTTGAGGATCCTATCTGGCCTCAAGTCGATCAGGAATTTGTCACATTTTGGGACGAGTGGGACACAAATGATGATGGCCACTACGATACCCATACGATCAATAGTCGTTCTGCCCCTGATTTCAGTCCTATGAAAACCAATGTGGGGGACCGGGTTCGCATTATTCTCGCTAATATCGGATTTGAGTTTCATACTCCGCACCTTCATGGTCAAAAATGGAAAGAGGTGAATGCCGGAAATCCTCGGCTTCCCGGATTGGACAATCCCAACGGAGTGCTCTCCATCGGACCTGCGGAAATTAAAGTCGTCGAGTTTGTCACCAACCATGCAGGGACCTGGTTATTTCACTGCCATGTGGTACCCCATGTGGCTGATGATCGGAAGTATCCTCGTGGAATGCTAACCCTGCTGAAGGTCTTCGGGGAACCGCACATGTCTTCCACACAACCGGCTAGTAATCAAAGTGTACAAGATGACCAATCCGGTGTTTCTCAGAATTCCCAGGTGGCCTCCATCCCCGACTATCAGGGCAGGGAATTTCCATCTGGGCTAGCCGAGCGGGGGTATGACGTGTACGACAAAAACTGCAAGGCCTGCCACGGGGCGCTGGCCAAAGGTGAATATGGTCCGGCACTACAGCAGAATCCGATCCTCCAGAATAATGACATGTTTTGGACTACGATTTTAAAGGGACGTGGGAATATGCCGGCGTGGGAAGGTCGCATAACTTCCCAGCAGATTGCCGACGTCCAAGCCTACTTGAAAACACTCAAGCCGGTCCCACCACCCTGAGTGTGTGCAAGTTCCCGGGGAAAAAGTTGATTGGCTCCGCCTATCTTCGGTCCTCGTTCCTACGGGTAAGGAACCGGCTATATACACTGTGACTCAAGGATTAGGCCAGGAAACAATTAACCTTTGGGACGCCAAACCGAAAGCCTGGGCTCATGGAGGAGATCCCACCTCAACCTTTGGAGTATATTCGGTAAATGAGTGACTTAATCGCTGCGAGATCCCTGATGGCCATGTCGCTGGGGTTTCATATCATTTTTGCGGTTGTGGGCATGGCCATGCCTCTTTTAATGGTGATGGCCGAATGGCGCTGGCTGAAAACAGGGAAAGCGGTATACCTGATCATTGCCAAACGCTGGGCCAAAGGTACGGCCATTTTCTTTGCTATTGGAGCCGTCACGGGGACCGTGTTGTCGTTCCAATTGGGATTACTCTGGCCCCGGTTTATGGAATGGGCCGGACCTATTATCGGACCGGCCTTTGCCATAGAAGGGTTTGCGTTTTTTACGGAAGCCATATTTCTCGGGATCTATCTCTATGGATGGCAAAAGGTGAGCCCGGGCGCACACCTCGCGGCAGGAGGCGTAGTGGCGCTGAGTGGAATCACATCCGGGGTCGTCGTCGTCATGGCAAACGGGTGGATGAATACCCCCAGAGGATTTATGATGCATGGCGAAATTCCGGCTAACATCGATCCCGTTGCGGCCCTCTTCAATCCTTCGGGTTTATTGCAGGCCCCACACATGATCCTTGCCGCGTTTGCGGCTACCGGTTTTGCGGTGGCCGGCATTCATGCGTTCCTGCTTCTCCGCCAACCCGGCAATGCGTTTCATCAATCGGCTTTGAAAATCGCATTGGTCATCGGTGGAATCAGCGCCATTCTTCAACCGCTCAGCGGAGACTTCCTCGCCAAACAAGTGGCAGAATTCCAGCCTTTAAAATTGGCGGTATTTGAAGCCCAGGTCGAGACGCAACGGGGCGCGCCGTTTCGAATCGGCGGGACTTGGGATTCAAAAAGAGAAATGTTCGACTATGTGCTGGAAATCCCCTATGCATTGAGCCTGCTGGTCACATCGGATCCCAACGGCCAGGTGATAGGTCTCAAAGATTTCCCAAAGGAAGACTGGCCGCCCATTGGCATAACCAGGACGGCGTTTCAACTCATGGTGTTCATCGGATTTATGATGATGGGTCTGGCTCTCTGGGGCCTCTGGCTTATGTACAAGAAGAACACTCTCTATCAATGCCGGCGATTCCTCCAAGCGATGGTGTTGGCAACCCCGTTAGGCTTTTTGGCGATCGAAGCCGGTTGGGTAGCCACGGAAGTGGGCCGGCAACCCTGGGTCATTGTGGGATACCTGAAAACCGCAGACGCCGTCACACCCATGCCAGGATTGATCATTCCCCTGGTGATTTTTGGCACTTTGTATGTGTTCCTGGCCTGCATCGTAATCTGGTTGATGTGGCGCCATGTCTCAGCCACTCCCGATCAGTTTGAGATGACGCCCCCGCGGGAGGAGGCGCAACCGGTCTAATGGAACTGGAAATCGCTCTCGCCAATGTCTTACTGATCGCCCTGACCTTTTACGCCTTGCTGGGCGGGGCAGACTTTGGAGCCGGGGTATGGCACCTCCTGGCCAGAGGTCCCACAAGGCGGGCGCAACATCAGTTGATCGGAGAAGCCATCGGACCGATCTGGGAAGCCAATCATGTGTGGTTGATTCTGATCGTAACAATCGTCTTTACGGCTTTTCCGAAAGCGTATGTGCATATTTCCACCACACTTCATATTCCTCTGACCATCCTGGTCATCGGCATCGTCCTTCGCGGATCAGCGTTTGCCTTTCGACACTATGATATTAAAGATGATGACATTCACCTCAGGTGGGATCAACTGTTTTCCATTTCCAGTCTCATCAGCCCTCTCCTCCTGGGCATTATCATTGGCGCCATTACCTCCGGCCACTTTCCCGTCAACCCTACAACCTTTTTTGATGGGT
>JBGSSO010000360.1:0-8704 GCA_041737015.1 Nitrospirales bacterium | reverse complement strand
TTCAAACTCTACAAAGTAAACCAGAAGGAGAGCTTATAGCAAATACAATTTTACAGGGTATATGGCCTTTGGTATTTGATGGAAAGCTGGATATTCTAAAAGAACCCCTTAAAAAAGGCTGACCCAAGTGCCCATCGTGGTGATATTGAATGCGAGGAATGATCATAAGCCCACAAAAATTTTCTTCAAAACTAAAATCCCATCATTTTTCTGCTGATTAGGTGTGGAAGGGTAGGGTTTTCTGGGTATGGCATGTTGTGATGGATGTGGACGGCAACCTGGGTCTGGTTCAAACGCTCCAATCAATTGGTCCGATCCTGGTGAGTTGCTCGAAACAGTGGAATGAATTCAAGGAATGACTATTTAATTCGAGGAACGTATGAATATTTACTTTGGAAGCTACAGGACAAGCTCACGAAAGATGCACCCACTCTTGTGAACCCCGACTGAGTCCTTGGAATAAACATAGTCTAACAAAAACACCCCCAAATTTACCAATTTGTTTTCTGTGACATTACCATGGGGGGCAGCTATGGAAACTCTCACTTATTTTCTCTGCTTGAATGTAATTGGGAATTTCTCCCATGCCAGGAGCCTATAAGACCAAGATGGCCTCCCCGGAAACCCTCACGCCACATTCGCCCACCCGCTGAAAATTATTCAAGAGGGGGAGAATAACATCAAAGCCCTTCCTGTTAGCCTCTACGACTTCAACGCCCATGGCTTCTGATAAATGGTGTGGCTCACACCCACCATCAGACTTGCCGGATATTACCTCAGTCACCTGAGTAGCGAGGGATGTCCAGCGGCCATGCTAAAAGCAAACCATGTCAGAAATTATATTTGCCGAGTGATGATCATCAAAACAGTGAGGAGTATCCGATAATCCACCTCGAAATGTGATCCTATGTCCGGAGTGTTTCATGTGAACTCTGTTTTTCGATCAGCACTGCTGCTGCGCGTTTGGCAATTTTGGCTGCGTCAGGTTTTTGAGATACTTGGGCGGTCACGATTGCGCCTTCCAATAAGAGCGCGAGCTCTTCGGCTAAATGGTGAGGATTTCGCGCTCCCATCTTAATGCATAGATCGAGGATAAACTCCCTCATCATCCGCTTGAAATCGCTGCAGACGTAACGAAGTGAGGTGTCGGGGGTGGAATGCTCACCAACGGCATTGATGAACAGACATCCATAAAAATTCTGTTGCGAAAACCAGGTTTCTAAAACATCGAAAATGGCCAGCAAGCGGGTTTTTGGAGTGCGCGCCTTGGTTTCTACTTGCCGCATGAATGAATTTCTAAACTGCCCGTCATAGTGTCGCAATGCCGCGAGCACCAATTCCTCTTTTGAGCGGAAGTTCGCATACAAGGTTTTTTTGGTCACCCCCGAGTGTTCCACAATGGTATCGATCCCCGTGGCATGAATCCCGTTTTGCGCAAATAAGGTCACCGCTGTCTGGATGAGTTGCTCTCGTTTTGAGGGTCGCGCGCTTTTTTGCTTCATTTTACTAGACCTTCAGGTCTACCGATATTTTTGTAATTTTTGCGAATACATAAATGTCTTTGACAGACATTTATCATTTTTATCTTTGTTTCACGATGGTTTGAATAGTGTCTCTCATATGGAAACGGATGAAAAAGAAGTGTAACGAAACAAGAACTCGGCTGACTAGGCTCCATGTAGGATACAGATCTGTATACTAAAATTTATCAACCCATTCTGCCTTCAAAAAGGAGATGCATCATGAAAATGATGAAGCCAGTGTTAGGTTCTCTGTTCGCCATGTTTTTGGCCATCATAGCCGCACCCGCCTTCGCCGGGGATGTCAGCCATAGCACCCCTGGGCTCAGCGGGTATGATCCGGTCGCCTACTTCACCGAGGGCAAGCCGATGAAGGGCTCCGGTTACCACGTGGCCGAGCACGAGGGGGTAACCTATGCCTTCGCCACCAAAGAGCATAAAGAAATGTTCAAGGCCAACCCAGGGAAATATGTCCCAGCCTACGGCGGATATTGTGCCTATGGTGTGGCAGTGGGAAAAAAATTCGTGTCCGACCCGGAAGCTTGGAAGATCGTTCAGGGCAAACTGTATTTGAACCTGGATCGGGATATCCAAAGCAAATGGGTCAAGGATATTCCGGGCTACCTCAAAAAGTCCGAAGCCAATTGGAAAGAAATCAAGGATAAGGCGCCGTCGGATTTATAAGGAACAAGGCCGAGGTCCGTCACGGTACAGGTGACGGGCCTCAGCCGTTCTTTCTACGGCAGCTGTGAAGGAGGAGAAGAACATGAAACAGGTTGTAACCATAGGAACCGTAATCATCCTGGGATTAGGAAGTTTGGCAGGATGGGCGATGACGAATGAAGGGAAGCCTTTTGCCCCCAACGTTCACCCAAAAACCGGGGCCATCAGTGTTCCTGAAAATTACCGGGAATGGCCCACGCTTGGTACGTGGGCCCACGTGAAGGTTGAAGGTGCGCCAGGTTTGCAGGAATACCACGTCGTGTATACCCAGCTGGACACAATCAAGTATTACAACGAGAAAAACCGGTTTCCCGACGGAGCGGTGTTGGTGAAAGAACTTTTAAACGCCGACACCATGCCGATGACCACCGGGCCCACGGTCGGTCACGCGACCAGCATCAAAGGCTGGTTTGTCTTGGTCAGGGATACGACGGGGCGGTTTAAAGAATCCGGCCTGTGGGGTGACGGTTGGGGATGGTCCCTCTTTAATGCGGATGATCCTCAACACACAGTGTCCAAGGATTACAAAATAGATTGTATTCCGTGTCACACCCCGGCCAGAGAGCTGGCGCGGAAAAATGCGGTTGAGGCGGATAAATGGATTTACTCGTTTGGTTACCCTGTGCTTCAAAAGAAATGACAGAGAAACTTAAATAAGAAGATCCGATTCATCCGCACTGTTCCATAAAGAGTTTCACGGTTAAGTCACAAAAGGAGAACGCATCCTGTTGAATAGTGAAACCATTTGTATCATGCTTGGATCCGTGTTTGTCTTAGTGGGCTTTTTGGGATTTGTTCCCAATCCCATTGTGTCACCGGAGGGCATGTTTCAGACTAATGCGATGCACAATCTCGTAAATCTGTTGAACGGTGCCGCGTTTTTATTTGGAAGCGTGATTGTGGAGGAGAGGGGATTTTCCCTTCTTCTTCAAGAAGTGCAAGCGGATTTCTTCCTATCCAACCGTCATTGAGGTAGTAAAAGCGTGGAAGGAATTTTGACCCGAACAGCCCCTTTTTTATTCAAGCCCACGGAATAATAGTTGATTGAAACGCAATCCGTTGTTAGAAGCTGACCCCTATTCATAATTAATTCAAAGGCTCCACCTCCAAAAAGAAACAGACCCTTATTTTCTGCGGTCTTTAGATCTTCTTCACCCTTACCGAAAGCATTCTTTGGTAATGAAATGACAGCACAGCCGTCATTAACGTTCCAAGGTCTTTTTTGGTTAGCTACTTTCCATGGGGGATTTCTTATGAGGTTTGAAAGGATAAAGATTTGAATTCGTGGGCGAGAGACATTCTCCGTGTGGCGATCCTCCTCCTCATGTGTATTATAATTCTCGCATGCACAGCCTCAGGCAGGGTTGAAACTGAGAAAACGGATGAGATAGCAGGTAAGTTTCTTTCTGAATTATCGGATCAGAATTACTTAGAAGCCGCAAACCTCTTTTACTACCCTGAGGAATTCACTCTTGATGCTGAAAAAGATAGCATTTTAAAAGCTTTATTGATAATTTTTGATGAACTTGGCTCTCTTGAATCCTATAAGAAAGCGACAAACAGTTTATATCTTCATGTGTACCTCATGACCGCTTCAGTTGCGTATTGGCAAAAGTATCCTCTCTTTTTTCAACAAACGTACGAAGTCCAATATAGCAATAAAGGCCTAGGATATATTACGTTTCACTATTCCCGCATTCAAGAACGGCTTGTCATCAATAAGGTGTTATTTGGCCTTCCGGTGACGGAGACCCACACTCAATCGACCATACGGCAAATTCTTGTTCGACTGAAGAACGAAGTAACAGCGTAACTCTTTTTTCCTCAAAATTTTCATTCCATCTGGCTCCTGTTTCCTGGCGAGCGCCCATTTCCTTAAATGTTTTGGGACCACTTATGCTTTTGGACAGGGGAATGTGAATAGAATATGTAGTCAATGAAAAATTTGGCCGCATTTCCATTTCCTCATTTCTTGTTTGTTGTCATTGACACCTCGCGGCTCCTTTGCTACTTATCGGTTTGTCCCCCTGGGCATCTATATTTCCTATTCCCTGTGAGTACGGCGCTCTACCTTTCGCCCGAAGAACTCCTTTCTCGAGATGTGCGACACAACAAGGAGATGAAACGCTTTGAAATTTTCAATTTATCTTGTCTTTTTTTTGTTACCCTGTCTGGCCTTAACCACACAGCCATTGGCCGCAGTCGGAGACGTGAATTACATCTCGGACGTGGTAACTGTACCGCTACGCAGTGGGCCCACCACTGCCCATCGCATCCTACACCGTGGCTTACCAAGCGGGACCCAACTGACCATTCTCGCGACAGACGAGGAGGCCGGTTTCACCCAGGTTCGGACCAACGATGGGATGGAAGGCTGGGTCACGTCTCAGTACCTCATCGGGGAACCCATCGCCCGCGTCAAGCTGGCCACAGCCGAGAAACGCCTTCAAAGTCTCAAAGCTGAAATCGATAAAGAACGCGAAGCGCGTGCGAGCATCCAGGCTGAGCACAAAGATGCCGACGCTAACAACCGGACACTGAATTCGCAGGTGCAATCCCTGTCGAAAGAACTCGCGGAACTGAAACGAATATCGGGCGATTCCATCAACGAGCATGCCCGTAACATCGAACTTGTTCAGCAGAATACACGCTTAGCGGGACAAGTTGAAGAGCTATCCGCTAAAGCCAGGCAGCTAGAGGAAAACTTACAACTCAAATGGCTACTGTATGGCGGCGCTTTGGTACTCGTCGGCCTGTTAATCGGAGTAATTCTCAAAGCACGGCCCCGACAGACGACGACATATTCCCGCTATTCGTAAGTGACAATCTCAAAAAACCGTGCCAAAAAGTCCCTCTTCCCTTAGGCAACCATCTCGTACAGAATCGATTCAGGCCTGTCGGGTCAATGCACGCCGTCCGATTATTTCAATGCCTCAAGGGTCGCACGGAGTTCTTGGACCTCCGTCTTAAATAAGGCGAGGTGTTCATCCCGTTGCGGTTGCGTATCCTTGAACTTCCAAAGCCGTTTAAATATAGCCCATAGCTCCTTGTTATGGGTCACCGCAAGAGCGTATGTCGGTGTCTCCCGTTTGGCTTCGTCCACACAACACAATGAATTGTCGAAGGCATGAAATTGATTGTGCAGGTCGTCCAAGGGCTGATCATTCCCTGTACCGCCTTTCGCGGCATCCGCGCTGGCTTCCATCATGTTGGTGAGATTCAGCACGGTTTCGACGCTGGTAGTCCCTTTCGCTTTTTGCGCATATTCATCCGCACGGGGATAGAATACATAACTGCATCCGCTGAATCCGGTGACCAAGGCCACTGTCAGTACCATGGCTGCAATCTTTTGCATAAATTCCTCCATCGTTTGTGTGAATGCGGACGGTAATGTTTGGTTTTCTATGTCCTGTAAGGATCGGTTTTGTAATTCATGTTGATCTAAATGTTAGCGTATCTTTGGACACAGGGCTATACATCTCATTGAATTGCAAATCGGAAATCCAATCCAGATACAAATTCCGGGAAAGATCAGGGAGATTCGTCATAGTAGACATAGAGCCGCAGTTCATATTCCTCAACTTTCATCGGAAATCTCCCTTATCCACTTTTTCTAATATATGGCATGGACGTCTTTCTGCCCGGTATACTGAACTCCTAAGAGAATCGAGACATGGCTAACCTCTCCAAACGATTAAAGACGAATGTCGAGGGCAACTTTTTTGTCGACTCCACCTGTATCGATTGTGATACCTGTCGGCAATTGGCTCCTGCCACGTTTATTGAAGACGGGGATTATTCAACCGTCTCCCGTCAGCCAGAAACGGCACGGGAACAATTTGCGGCGTACCAAGCCCTGATCGCCTGTCCGGTGGGATCCATCGGCACGGAGAAGAAGGATCACAAGGTATTCTCGGAGGCCCATGATTCCTTCCCGCTACATATAGAAGGCGGGGTGTACTACGTTGGATTCAACTCGGAAAAATCGTTTGGAGCCAATAGCTATTTTATCCAACATTCTCAAGGAAACTGGTTAGTCGATTCCCCCCGATTCCTCAAGCACCTGGTTCAGGCATTTGAAGAGAACGGTGGGATTCGGTACATCTTCCTCAGTCACGAGGATGATGTGGCGGAGGCGGCTCGCTATGCCAAATACTTTGGAGCTACCCGGATCATTCATCGTGCGGACGCGTCCGCCATGCCCGGTGCGGAGCAGGTGGTTGATGGTGATGAAGCCGTACAGATTAATCGGGATTTTCTCTGCATTCCTGTTCCCGGCCATACCCCAGGAAGCATGGCCTTGCTTTACCAACATCGGTTTTTATTCTCAGGTGATCACCTGTGGTGGGATCGAAATCTCCAACAACTTGGGACGCCGGAACGGCTGGTATGGGATGACGCGCACTTGGAACGATCGGTCGAGAAATTGCTCACCCATTCCTTTGAGTGGGTCCTGCCCGGCCATGGCGAACGTATCCACCTTCCTTGTCGCGACATGAAAAAAGCTCTTGACCAACTTCTTGAACGACGGTGGAATTTCCAGCAATCACCTGCTTGATCACACAACTCTCCCCAACAAATCAGCTTCATCCACACCACTCAGGGGGGAAGCTCCAATTTTGCAATGAAAAATCGTGACCGAATATGTTTCTGTAATTTGAATGACGAATTTATCTCACTAAGAATAGAAGGCCGTGTTCAATAATTATGCTTGATTGTTGAGTAGAAAGCCAAAAATTAGGAGCTCATGATCATGGCCACAACAAATTTTCCTGTGGCTTATGAATTATCCATCGATCAAATGAAGGAGCTTGGGTTGTGTATCCCGCGATCTCCTGAGTAAACGGATACACCTTTTCCAGAACCTGGAATGTCGGCAATCAATCCGGACGGCAAGGTCCAGTTAATTGATGTTTTCAACACGCCCTTCAACAGGTCCGATCCCGAGGAGTTGATCGAAACCTTCGAATGGATTCAGGAAACGAATTACCCGATCCGGGGAACATATGAATAACTTTGAATGTGAACGATGCTGAACTTCCTTGCCGGAGATATGAACGAGAGCCCTATGACGTAACATTGGGGTTGGTAATACTCCGTATTTGGAAGGAGTTGGGGCTGGGAATAATTTATGACTTTTCCGGATTCAATGATAGAAGTTTTCAATTCGCTCCTTGTCAGTGTGAGTCGAAGGTCCATATGACCGAGAAAATCAGTAGATTTTGAGATGACGTCAGCGTGTTTTGCCCACCCTTGAAGAATCCGCCACCGGAACCCGTAGAGTTGTCATGGCGGTATTCCAGTCGGAAGATGGAATTGGTCCACTCGTATGGAAGCCTGTATTCCGCAGTGGCGGTGACCGCCCAGACGAATTGCTCAAAGCCGGTAATGAGACCATTCGGGTCGGAATACAACTCCGGTCGGAGTGCGAGAAACCACGATTTTCTAAGATGCCAACGCATATGGAGGGCCGCTCCCATATACATTAATCTGGGGTTGCCGAGCACCGTGGCATTCTTCTGTGTTCCTATCTGGTACTGGCCGGCAATCGTGACCTCTTTGCCTTTCCATTCAACGATGGTGTCTGAAAAGAATCGCCAGAATTCCAGTGATGTGTTCGATTGATCAGGTCCGTAATAGACGGTTTCCTTTATCGTCCAGGGCTCACCCGGTTTGTAGATGGTCTGTGCCCCATAACTCGGCAGATCGTTGGCGTTTTGTAGATGGAAATATTCATTGATGACGAAGACCGCACCGGTCCACCGGTCGTTGATTGGATAGACCGCATTCGCCCCGAACATGAGGTACGGTGAGTAATCGGCCATCCAGGAGCGCGTATAGTTGAAATTATCCTTGGCGTAGAGGGATTCATAACCGATGAAGCTGTTAAAGAGTCCGGCCTGAATCGTCAAGCCGTTGCCGACCGGAGCCAGGTAGGAGAGATTCGCGCGACCGAAGTGACGCCAGACGTCGGATCCAGGAACATGAGGGAGATTGGTACCGAAACCGAAGTCTTTGGAATCCTGTCCGCCCTGCCCCAATAGCTCTGCACCCCATCGAGACTGTTCGGTCGCACTCTTCCTAATATAGGCACCACCCATGTTGAGTTCGAGTTCGTTGACTCTGGGCGTGGTGGCGCGATTGCGAAAGAGGTGATTGTCGGGATAATTGAAGTCGTGTGAATAGCCAAGATCCACAAATCCGCCGTAGTCCCATTGAGGCGGCTGGGGTTTCTGGGCTTGGTCTGATAGAGCCTGTGAGCGTTCCTCGTTCTGGGTCAGTCTCTCCGATTCCTCGGCAAAGACTGAAGTCGTCGTAATTGAACAGATCACCAACGTGATCCGGGCTATCCACCATGCCATTGATATCATTGTCTTCTCGTTCTCCGTCTTCCGCCGCTTCCATTTCAGACGTTGAAGAGAGGAGCGAGGAGCGTGATGAATCGGTGGGTTTGCCGCGTG
>JBGSSO010000353.1:0-5965 GCA_041737015.1 Nitrospirales bacterium | reverse complement strand
TTTTGCATTTCTCTTCCCTGGGAGCTAAGAAGGTTGAATGGTATGAAACTCAAGGAGTGGGTCAAAACGCTTCTATTTTATGAGATTGCGTTAGGGATGAAGGCGACCTTATCCCATTTCCTTCATTATAAGCCGATCACTCTTCAGTACCCGCACGAGAAGAAACAGTTACCGTCCAATTATCGCGGCATGTTGGCGTTATTGCGTTACGATGATGGAACGGAAAAGTGCGTGGGATGTGATTTATGTGAGGCGGTTTGTCCCTCCCGTGTCATCCGTGTGGTGAGTGCCGAGGTGCCGGGTGAACCCACGAAGCGGTATTCCAAGGAATATTACATGGACATGACCCGATGTTTGTTTTGCGGGTTGTGCGTGAAGGCATGTCCGGTTGATGCGTTGGGAATGACACAGGAGTATGAATGGGCGGTCTATGATAAGCGTCAGCTTCAATTAAATAAGGAACAGCTTCTGGCTATTGGTGATCGCAACTTTCCAGTTCGGGAAAAGCGTCTGGAATTTCAGCATCCCAATGTGGCCTATTTTAACGTAGGGTTTAAGGAAATTCCTCAAAAAGAATAGTATCCGTTATGGTCCGGCGCTGCATTCGGTCCACATGCCGGCCAAGGAATATCCCAAAAGTTTTTGAATGAGCAGGTAATGGGAACGATCGTTTTTTTCTATTTTGCCAGTGTGATTGTGGTGACGGCCGCTCTCGTCGTGGCCCTGAGAAGCCCGGTGTTTAGTGCCCTGGCGCTCCTGGTCATGTTCTTCCACGTCGCCGGGCTCTTTGTCACGTTGCATGCGGAATTCCTGGCCGTGATTCAAATCCTGGTGTATGCCGGCGCCATTCTGGTGCTCTATCTTTTTGTGGTGATGTTGCTCAATTTGAAGGGTGAAGTTCGTTTTCATCACCAATTGACCGTAGGCCTCTTTCTGGGATGTATGGTCTTTGCCGAGGCGGTATTGCTGGTGGTGAAAGGTAAATCCTCATTGGGTGCGAACCTCCCTGATCCGAGAGAATCGACCCATTTGATTCAGGGCAATACGGAATCGATCGGTGAACTGCTGTATTCCACGTATCTGTTTCCATTTGAAATCGCGTCTCTCATTCTCTTAGTAGCGATGGTGGGTGCGGTCATCCTCACCAAAAAGGGGATATTGGAGGCCAAGAGTTAATGGACGTTCCAGTGAGCTACTATCTTGTGCTGAGCGGGATCGTGTTCTCAATCGGGTTGGTGGGAGTGCTCATTCGACGCAATATCATCATCATTTTATTATCCATTGAGTTGATGTTGAATGCCACGAATATTAATTTTGTGGCCTTCTCTTCCTATTTGGGTAATCTTTCTGGTCAGGTGTTCGTGTTTTTTGCGCTTACCGTGGCTGCTGCGGAGGTTGCGGTAGGGCTGGCGATTATCATCGCGCTCTATCGGCATTCGGCCAGTACCAACATTGACGACTTCCGGTTGCTGAAATGGTAAGGCGATGCTCTACGCCTTAATTCCTCTCCTCCCACTCCTGGCCTTTGTCATCCTCGGCCTGTTCGGCCATTGGATCAAAGACCGAAGCCATTGGGTGGCCGTTCCTGCCGTCCTGGGATCGTTCCTTCTTTCCATCATGGCGCTTGTCGAGGTGGCGGGTGGTCAGACGCTTCAGATTCCTCTCTATACTTGGGCGGATTCGGGAAATCTTCATATTGCCTTAGGGTTATTCATCGATCAGCTTACGGTCGCGATGTTGTTGCTTGTCACCATTGTGAGTTCGTTGGTCCATATCTATACGATTGGTTACATGCATGGAGAGCCAGGCTACGCCAGATTTTTTAGCAATATCGCGCTCTTTACCTTTTCCATGTTGATGTTGGTGATGTCCGATAATTTCCTTCAACTGTTTGTCTTTTGGGAAGCTGTGGGTCTGTGCTCCTACCTGTTAATCGGCCATTGGTATGAGCGCGAGTCAGCCAGGGCAGCGGCCACCAAAGCGTTTCTGGTGAATCGAGTCGGGGATTTCGGATTCATGTTGGGTATTCTGCTGGTCTTTGTCACCTTCGGCAGTTTGCACTATCAGGAGGTGTTTCCTCAGTTGGAGCAGAAGGCTGGTGGCCTTGTGAATCTTCTTGGTTCCGTCGGAGGCCATTGGGAAATATCAGTGATGACCTTGATCTGCCTTTTTTTATTCGTTGGGGCAGTCGGGAAATCCGCTCAAGTGCCTCTGCATGTGTGGTTGCCGGATGCGATGGAGGGTCCCACTCCGATTTCAGCACTCATTCATGCTGCGACGATGGTGACGGCAGGCGTATTTATGGTTGCCAGATTTGCTCCGTTATTTAACCTTTCGCCCGTGGCTATGGATGTGGTGGCTGTGGTCGGTGGAGTCACGATGTTTATTGGCGCGACCATCGCGCTGACGCAAACCGATATCAAACGGGTCGTGGCGTATTCCACACTCAGCCAACTCGGGTACATGATGATGGCCTGTGGACTGGGTGGCTATATTGCGGGAATGTATCATCTTCTGACCCACGGAGCGTTTAAGGCCTTGTTATTCCTCGGGTGTGGGGCGGTGATCATTGCTCTTCATCATGAGCAAGATATGAAAAATATGGGTGGGCTCAAAAATAAGCTCCCGGTGACGTATTGGACTTTTCTTATTGGAGCCCTGGCCCTGTCCGGTTTTCCGCTCACCGCGGGATTTTTCAGTAAAGATGAGTTACTCCTGGCGGCCTGGATGTCTGGCGACCTGGGTAAGGTCCTGACCGTCTTAGGATTACTGACAGCTCTCATGACGGCCTTTTACAGTTTTCGATTGGTGTTTGTGACATTTTGGGGAGATTCGCGAGTGGATCCCCAGCATGCCAAGCATGTTCATGAGCCCTCAATAACGATGACGATTCCTCTTCTGATTCTTGCCGTTCTGAGTATCCTTGCAGGGTACATGGGAATTCCAGAATTTTTGGCCCCCGCGTTTCCCGGTGCTGAGAGTGGTGGAGGTCATCATGAAGGATCTGTGGCCATGGGCATTATGGTGACGGCCACCGCAATGGGTCTGTTAGGTATTGCCGGCGCCTATTGGGTCTATGTGAAGTCGCCGGGATTGCCGGACCGTTTGGCCAATCAGTGGCAATCGCTGTATCAGTTGTCCTTGAATAAATGGTTTGTGGATGAAGCTTATGACCGGACCGTGGTGATGCCAACATTGAATCTCGCGGATCGGTTATGGAAACGGGTGGATATTGCGGTGATTGATGGTGCAGTCAATGGAGTGGCGCGAGCCGTGGCCTGGGGAGGATGGGTGACGCGAAGACTCCAAAGTGGACAAGCACAGAATTATGCACTGGCCATGACTGTCGGCGCGGTAGTCATTTTAGGTGCGATGATCTTTTATTAGGGTGGATGGCCGAACGTATGATGGGATACTCGTGATGGTTCAACAGACAACCGTAGGGCAGGAGATCATTCAATCGTGACTGAGATGGTCATTCCCACAGGGGGGATCCCCTGGCTCACGATCGTGCTTATCCTGCCGCTGCTCGGAGTGGTCGCGGTTTTGCTGGCTCATGAATCCCTTTCGCGGGCTATTGCGTTGACCGTTTCCATCCTGACGTTGCTGGTCTCATTGCCTCTGTGGTTCGCATTCGACAATGCCAATGCCGGCATGCAATTTGTGGAAAAGCATCTCTGGATCGATTCTCCCGCCATTCATTATTCCCTGGGTGTGGATGGGATCAGCATGCCCCTTGTTCTCTTAACGACCTTTCTCGCTCCCCTTTGTATCCTTGTCTCCTGGACGTCGGTTCAAACCAGGATGAAAGAATTCCTGATCAGTTTGTTGGTGATGGAGACCGCGACGATTGGCGTGTTTGCGGCCTTGGATTTTGTGTTGTTTTATGTGTTTTGGGAAACGATGCTGATTCCCATGTATCTCCTGATTGGTGTTTGGGGTGGGCCGAATCGTGTCTATGCGGCGATCAAGTTTTTCCTGTATACCCTGGCCGGCAGTATCCTGCTGCTGGTAGCGATTTTGGTGCTGTTTTTTGAAGGTGGGCGAACCTTCGATATTTTGGCCTTAACCCACGCCTCCTATGCCCCTGGTTTGCAATCCCTGTTGTTCTGGGCCTTCTTTGCCGCTTTTGCGGTGAAAGTGCCGATGTTTCCCTTTCATACCTGGCTCCCGGATGCCCATGTTGAAGCCCCCACTGCAGGGAGCATCATTCTCGCGAGTGTCTTGCTCAAGATGGGGACGTATGGGTTTTTACGATTCTCATTGCCCATGTTGCCTGATGCCTCTGTTGCATATACCCCCATCATCATGACCCTGTCGGTTATCGCCATTATTTATGGCGCCTATATGGCGTTAGCGCAATCGGACCTCAAGAAACTGATTGCTTATTCCAGTGTCAGTCACATGGGATTTGTCACCCTGGGAATTTTTGCCTTGAATGCTCAGGGAATCGAAGGTGCCGTTATTCAGATGATCAACCACGGCATTACGACCGGCGCCCTCTTTATGTGTGTGGGCATTATTTATGAACGGACACATAGCCGGCAAATTACGGATAATGGCGGGTTGGCGAACGCGATGCCAAAATATGCGACATTTTTTGTGATTTTTGCGTTGTCTTCGGTTGGCCTTCCTGGCATGAACAGTTTTGTCGGAGAGTTTTTAGTCCTGGTTGGAGCCTTCGCCTGGAGCAAGTTGACAGGGACTCTGGCCGCTTTGGGGATTATTTTGGCTGCCGCCTATATTTTGTATTTGGTGCAACGGATGATCTATGGGCCGGCCTCTCCGCAGATGCTCCCCAAGTTAACTGATTTGAATGCCCGGGAATTCGGCATGCTGGTTCCGCTGGTCGTGTTGGTCTTTTGGATCGGGCTCTATCCGAAGCCGTTGCTGGATGTGATGCATGCAAGTGTGGCGCGGGTCATCGCGTCCCAATCCACCTCGGTCCTGGTTCAGCAGGGAGGGGATGGACGAGGTCACACCCTGGCGATGACGGCCGAGCTTCCCGGGCAATCTCTCGTCATGAATGATGAGGTTGCACCATGATGCTTCCTCTCGCGGATCTTGTCCTCATTCTTCCTGAAATGCTCGTTGTAGGCATGGCATGTTTGATTCTCGTTCTTGATCCCATTACGCCTGCACACAAAAAAGATTTTCTGGCGTGGATGAGTCTCGGCATTCTCGTGGTTTGCAGCGTGGTGACAGCGAGCGGTTTTGGTGAGCGAGTGATGGCCTTTAGTGATTTAGTGGTTGTGGATTCGTATGCCGTATTTTGGAAAATGTTGCTGTATCTTGTAAGTGGGCTGACGATTCTCTTGTCTATGGGGTATCTCAAAGAGGAAAAGATCCAACTCGCCGAATACTACGCATTTGTCCTGTTGGCCTTGACCGGCATGATGGTGATGGTATCGGGGGCTGATTTGCTCACGATCTATCTCGGAATCGAACTGATGTCGATTACCCTGTATATTATGGCCGGATTTAAGCGATTTGAGCTGCGATCGATCGAATCTTCCGCTAAATATTTTGTGTTGGGAGCCTTTTCCTCAGGAATTTTGCTCTATGGGATTTCGATTATTTTCGGCGTCACTGGAAGTACGAGGCTGGTGGAAATCGCAGCCGTGGTCAATGGGCGCGGGATCGATGACCCGTTAGTGTTTATTGCGCTCATGTTGCTGATCGTGGGATTTGGGTTTAAAGTCGCGGCGGTGCCCTTTCATATGTGGACGCCTGATGTGTACGAAGGGGCCCCGACGTCTGTGACGGCGTTTATGGCGGTGGCTTCCAAGGCTGCCAGCTTTGCTGCGTTCCTTCGAGTTCTTCTGGAAGCTTTCGGTGGGATTAAACCCGATTGGAATCTGTTGATCCTGGCCATTTGTATCATCACGGTGGCCCTTGGCAATCTTGTGGCCATTGTTCAGACCAATGTGAAACGGATGCTGGCCTATTCCAGTATTGCCCATGC
>JBGSSO010000331.1:0-20028 GCA_041737015.1 Nitrospirales bacterium | reverse complement strand
TCCTTGAGGGAAGCCCATTGCAATAGCGCGTCGCGGGTTTTTTCCGCTGACTGTTCGAAGCAAGCAGCCTTCACGCCTTGTATGGCATTTCGTTCCGATTCAAATTTCCCATCATTCTTTTTTGCCATCTCTTGACCCCGTCCATTCCGTTTTTGACGCTCTCTCCACCAGGCCACCAGGGTCACCAACCACAACGTGAAACATCCGCCTGTTATCCATGGCCATGGTAATAGCTTGGCACCATCAGAGGTACCGAAGGTGGCCGGATTTTGGGCATCCATCTGATGACGATCACTCTCTATTGGAGCAACAGACTGGGCCGGAACAGACGTAGGCATCTGTGCTGAGGATGCAGGTTGAAGCGTGCCGAGAACCGTCAGAACCTTCGCGGGGAGGGTGGCTTCTTCCCACTGGTCAGTCTCAATGTTCCACCAGGGAACATGAATGGCGGGCAACGTCACCGTACCCGGCTGCGTGGGCACCAACACATACTTTTCCTCCCTGGACCCTACAACCCATTTCCCGTCAAAATCTGTTTGGGTTTTTGCCTTGTCGGGATAGATCTTCACAATGGACTGTGGGGGCACGGTCACTTCAGGCAATTGTTCTCCGCGCTGACCTGTCGCACGCAATACGATCGTTCGAGTAGGAGAATCCCCTATCTGAAGTTTATCGGTATCACCCGACCATATTTCCGTGAGGGTGAGATTTTTCGCCGGCAGCCAAAACCGCCCATTCAGATCTGATGGAAGGTCTTGGACGTTGATCGCGATTTTGGGACTTCGCCTGTGAATTGAGCGTGAGGTTTTGAAAGGATCACGCCCCAGACTCCCGGGCCGGTTGCCAAATAATTCCTCAAAGAGCGTTCCACGGGTTCGGCCTTCCTGCACGGTTCCGGAAAAGAGGATCGGAGGAATCACCTGCCTCCCACTTTGTTGGGGTGTGATCACATAACGACGTTCGGTGATATGATATCGTCGTCCGTTTCGAGCCGACTCGTACGAGACGTCCTTGCCGACACGTTCAACAATTCCCCAATCCATTTCGGGTTCATCTAAACGGCCTTCCTGCACGGAAATGGCGCTGACTAACCGCAGGGTCAGAAGGACTTGCCCCTGTAGATAGGGAACATGTGAATCCACATCCGCTTCGAGAAAAATATCCTGGCTCTCATTGGCCTCCCTGGTGTGATTCGGCTCATTGACCATCAGTTGAATGGGGCCCGTCTGATGAGCGCCCACGTGGATAGGAGGAATGGTCACTGCACCTGTTCGCTCTGGTGCAAGCGTCGCAATCCATCGGACCAATGAAGTGGTTCGCATATTGATGATCGAAGTTTGTTGACTTTGGGTCGTGCCCAATACATCGAAGTCTGCGTCCAAAATATGCCACTCGGGGGATTCACCCGAAGAAGTCTGATCCGTCTCCACGATGAGCTGGAAGGTCTCATCAGCCATGACCGGATTCCGATCCACGTAGGCCCTGACTGTTTGGGCCGAGACAGAATTGTCATGCCCCATAAATCCAAGGCAGGCAACCATCACCCATATCCATCTCAAAATCCTCACCAGCTCTTTCCTTGAGAAATGGGAGACCTTCCAGCTTCTACGCGGCGTTGATGCTCCAAAAGAAACTTTCGGCGTAACAATCCCCCTGGATCATCAGGGATACGGCGAAGCCATTGCTGGAGGACCCGATCAGACTTCTGCATTTCCGATGCGTGGGCAGCGTCTCCGGCAGAAGCCACTTCTGAATGTTCCGCATGATCTTTCAACTTTTCTTCCATTGCAGATGTTTCGGACAGCGGCTTCTTAGATTGTTCGGCTTTCAAAGGGTCCACCCCTTGCGGGTCCCTCTCAATATTTTCTTCAGAAGATTTCTGTTCTCCGTTCGACTGATTAGAAGTCCTGGCAGAATCCGACCCGGACTCTGCCACCTGCTCTGATTCTTCTTGTTTCCATTTTTGAGAGTCACCTTTGTCCGAATCGGATTGTTTGTGGGTGGAGTCTGAAGCAGACTCTGATTTTTCTCCTTCGCCTCCTGTCTCTTTCCCATTATTGTTCTGTTTGGCAGAGGAGGCATCCGATTGTTGGGATTGTTCTCCTGCCTGCTCCGCAGATGATGATTTATCCAAGAGTTGTTTGATGATGTCTAGATTATGTTGGGCGTCCGCGTGACCCGGCTGCTGAGTAAGGGCTGCTTGATATGAGGCCAAGGCTTCTTCATAACGACCGAGATTAGCCAAGGCATTGCCTCGATTGTAATGACCCTCCGGCGTATCCACTATGGAAAAGGCTTCTTCCGCTTCCTGATATTTTCCTGCCCGATAATGGGCTATGCCTTTCCAACCGGGGTCTTGAAACAAGGCTGCCGCTTCTTCCGGAGCGTCACGCTCCAGCGCCCTAATCCCCTGTTGATCCGGACGAACCCAAAGATTTTCCCAGGAAAAGGC
This sequence comes from Nitrospirales bacterium, assembly GCA_041737015.1. Taxonomy (GTDB): domain Bacteria; phylum Nitrospirota; class Nitrospiria; order Nitrospirales; family UBA8639; genus Nitrospira_E. Next base: position 17,576 of record JBGSSO010000331.1, on the reverse strand, counting down.
CTCGCTTACCTGAGGAATAAGCAGGAAGGCCAGCAGCATTCCTAACCATCCCGGTCGAAATGCGGGCAATGCCAAAACCAGGAGCAGGAGGACGAGCCAGGGTCCTTCCTCTCGCCACAGATCGGTTGTTCGCTGTTCAGATGTTGAAGAGGATAGCGCCATCCTGGACACATCGGAAGGAAAGACCCGATTGATATCCTGATCGTCAACCGTCACCGTGGCATAATGACCTCCTCCTAGCCGAGCCATGGCTTGAAGAGACGAAATATCTAATTTGGGAATAACCACCGCTCCGTCCTGATCTTTGAGGAATCCGCCTGTCTCCGGAATAGGAGCACCATCGACCGTCCCAATACCAAGCACAGACACACGCACCCCTTGACTGCGCAACTCGCCTACCACCTTCAATGTGGCAGGATCTCCCTCGCCGTCGGTCAGCAATAGCACATCTCCGCGCGCATGCCCGACGTGCTCAAGGAGTTCATGGGCCTTCTGCAAGGCGAGATCAGTACGGCTCCCTTGGAGTGGCATGAGTTCCGTCTCGAGAGATTGCACAAGGGTCACTATGGTGTTGGCATCATTGGTCAACGGCGAGACGACGAACGATTCACCGGCATAGACCACCAGGGCGGTTTGCCCTTCTTTCCGCGCCTTAAGCATATCAAGAATTTTGTGTTTGGCTCGCGTCAACCGTGAAGGAGTCACATCCTGCGCATCCATGGAACGGGATAAATCCAGGACCATTACCAACGGCGATTCCGCCCGAAACACGGGCTGGGGTAATTGGGACCAGACCGGCCCGGCCAATGCACAGACCGCAACAGTCCAACCTAATCCAAGAAGCACGAGAGGCATGCGACGCGTAGCTCCCTCCGTTCCCACCAGCAAATGCGGGAGCAGATGGGCATCACACACCGATTCCCATATCTGAGGGGTTGTCCCTCTTTTGGCTACTACCAGGAAGAGCCCGAACAAGGGGAGCAATCCCCAAAACCATTCCGGTCGTAGAAAATGAAACATGGACATTTTATCGTCCGGCCCCTGCTTGGGCGGAGATCGCTTCCGCCTCCCATCTCGGTCGGAGAACCTCAGCCCTTTTCCAGATGAAAGACATGGCCATTACGCACGAGAGGGCCAACGCGAATCCTAACGGCCATATATATAATTCGATCGTCGGTCGAAACAGTTCCGTTTCAGTGGCCACCGGCTCAAGACGATCTAATTCTTTATACACCCTCGTGAGTCCCTCGGTGTCTTTGGCACGCAAGTACAACCCTCCGGTCCGTTGCGCGAGCTGGCGAAGGGTATCTTCATCTAAATCGCGAGAAGGATTCACCGACTGTGTGCCGAAAAATGATTCAATCTCCATTCGATCCGCGCCCACGCCGATGGCATAGATTCGAATACCTTGTTCCTCAGCCAACGCCGCCGCTTGGGTGGGCGATACTTCTCCCGCGGTATTGGCCCCATCAGTTAATAGCACCAAAACCCGGCTTCCCGCCGGCTGTTCTTTGAGCCGTTTCACGGCAAGGCCGATCGCATCGCCAATGGCGGTTTCCTGGCCCGCCAAGCCAATTTCTGATTCCGTCAACATGGCCTTGACCGTGTCCCGATCAAATGTCAAAGGTGTCTGCACGTAGGCCTGGGAACCAAATACAATCAACCCCATACGATCGCCAGTTCGGCCGGCGATGAACTCCCCGGCTGCTGCTTTCACCACCTCCAAGCGGGTGACTTCCTGCCCTTTTACAGAAAAATCAGGAATCTTCATGCTGCCGGAGACATCGACTGCCAACATCAGATCACGTCCACTGGTTGGCAATCCAATAGGTTCGCCACTCCACTGTGGACGGGCAGCCGAAAGAAGCAGGGCGGACCAGATGAATATCCCCGCCCAAAACAATGTTGAATGCTTTGAACGAGTCGCCCCAATCAACTGGTTGGACTGAAGGGCCATAATGTCTTCAAAATGCGGCACCTTCATAGCCCGGCCGGATGAATTGGATACAGGGCCTGCCCAACGACGCACCATCCAGGGGACCAGAACAAGCGCCAACACCCACGGCCAGGCCAACGTCATCATGCCGTGTCCCTCCCTGTGGGTGGAGACACCTGTTGAATCCAATGTTCGACCAAGGGGACCAACTCGGCAGCCGACACGGCCGCCTGCTGTTGGTAGGGCCCTGAACTCAACAGATGGCCAACCCCGTCAGTGAATTGATTGGTTCGACCCGACCGGTCTAAAAACTGCAGCCAGGATATTCCTACTAACCCTGCTACCTCGGTTCGAGGAAAGGTTGCCATGGCATAGCGGCGGACAATGGCTGAAAGCCGTTGAACCAGCCATTGATCATCACGATGGGTGTCATAGTGCTGTTTGATCGCACTCAGTTCATTCATCGCGAGTCGACGCGACTGTTTCCGATGTCGATTCCTCAGAATCCACAGGAACACCATGACTCCCATCATGACCAAACCGAAGGTGACCCACCAACCCGGAGCTGGAGGCCATAGAGAAATCGGGTCTGGCAGATGCACATCCCGGAGATGTTGTAAGGGAGAACTTGATGTCGGCATGTTAGCCCATTCCCGTTATGCCATGCTGTGATGGGCGCTTCGGCGATGTCCAAGATCCTGTAAACCACTCCGCAATTGGGAAAGAATATCGTCGTGGGTTCCCAATGGAATGAATCCGATTCCACGTTTCAGGCATAGGGTTCGGACATCTTCATAACGTTCCCTAAAGCAGGCTGAATAGGATTGGATTGTTTTGGCAGATCCTGTATTCAATATTCCCGTGCGTGTACCATCCGTCACAGGATATTGGCCGGCAGGTGGCGGCTCTTGTTCCAATCGGTCATACATAAAAATCGCCACCACATCCTGGTGCCCACCCAATCGGATGAGGGTCTGTTTGGCCTGCTGGTCCCAATCGCGAAAATCACTCAAAAGAAAAATGAGGCTTCCGGGCTTCGTGGTTGCCTGGACTCGATTTAAGGCCATCTGAAAAGGTGAGGTAGAGAGATTCTGGCCTTCATTCACCTTTGACGGGTAGGCACTATCTTGAGCCAGGAGGTTGAGAAGTTGGAGCACTCCGGTTCTTCCCCCCCTGGGTCGGAGTTCCACATGGTCCACATCTGAAAAAACCACCGCCCCAATCCGGTCTCCTCGCTCTTGCGATGCCCAACCCAATAATGCCGCAGCATGGGCTGCAATGACTGACTTAAAGGCCACCTTGGTTCCGAATCGCATTCCCTTTCTATTATCCACTACGATGAAGACGGGTCGCTCCCGTTCTTCGCGAAAGACCTTGAGGTAGGGCTCATGAGTCCTCGCCATTACCCGCCAATCCATGAGACGCACATCATCACCTGGTTGATACCGGCGAGATTCCTCAAAATCCATGCCTCTGCCTTTAAACGGAGATCGCTCTCCACCAGCCAACAGGGTATGAACCCGCTTCCTGGTCTTGATTCCCAATACCCCTGTCTGGTGACGCATATTGATGAGATCGGCAAGCCGAACTTCTACTCCCTGAAATCCTTGAGGACGGTTCAGCTGGAATTTGGATAGTGTTGTCTGTTTACGGAACGGCCACATGATTCAAAATTTCTGAGATCACCTGATCGGTCCTGATCCCCTCCGCTTCGGCTTCAAAGGTCAGTAAGACCCGGTGTCGTAACACATCATGGGCCACGGCCTGTATGTCTTCCGGGGAGACATAATCGCGTCCTTCCAACCAGGCATGCGCCCTGGCACACCGTTCCATTCCGATGGTCGCCCGGGGACTGGCTCCAAACCGGATCCACCGCTTCAGCATGGAGCTATAGGGGCCAGGCTCACGCGTGGCCATGACTAATTGGACAATATATTCTTCGAGTGTGGGCGCGACATACATATCCCACATCTGCCGACGAGCCGCCAGAATCACCTTTTGAGGAACGGGCGTGGGGGTTGTCATTCTATCCCCAGGAATCGCCCTCGCCTGTCGACGAACAAGCTCGGCAATCTTTCGCTCTCCTTCCACATCGGGGTACTGCACCCGGACATAAAGTAGAAAACGATCCAATTGCGCTTCAGGCAACGGATAGGTTCCTTCCTGCTCAATGGGGTTTTGGGTGGCCATGACTAAAAACAACTCGGGCAAGGGATAACTGGTCCGCCCGATCGTCACTTGATGTTCTCCCATGGCCTCTAATAAGGCTGCCTGCACCTTAGCCGGGGCCCGATTGATTTCATCGGCCAGGACAAGATTGTGAAAAATCGGCCCTGGTTGAAAGCGAAAGGAGGCGTCGTGGGGACGATAAATATCCGTCCCGGTAATATCAGCGGGGAGTAAATCCGGGGTAAACTGAATCCGGTGAAAATCAGCCTCAATCCCGGAGGCCAACGTTTTAATAGCGGTGGTTTTGGCTAAACCTGGCGCACCTTCAACAAGAAGGTGTCCATCAGCCATCAAGGCAATCAACAGCCTGAGGGTGAGACCCTCTTGTCCAATCACCTGTTGATTCAGAAAGGCTCGAAGCCTTGCTATCTGCTCGTGTTCAGATCCAGACATAGGTCTTGATATGAACCCGGTGGGTTCCTGTAGTCAAATTATTACTCATTCCCATTTTTCGATGGCACCGGGGCAACCTCAACTTGTCATCCTGCATGTTCTGAGAGCCTCTTTTTTTTATAATAATTTACCATTTTTGAGAGTCAAGAGGTTTTGCGGGAAAATGGTGCCCTACAAAAAAACCCCAGATCCCTTTACCTTCTCAATGGCCCTTTGAGAGTCAGATGGATGAGGACGCGAAAGGGATGCCACCTTCGACCAGACCACGCATGATGGGATGCAGTGTGCAATGATAGGGATATTGTCCAGGGGGAAGACTCGTTATTTCAAATGTTTCATGCGGACGAATGGCATCTAAATCAAATGCACATGCTCCACCCTCTATGGAGCCGTCATGCGTAATCGTATGGAGGGGTAGCCCTGGGATTCTTCCATACAATACGGATTCCTGAGGTCACGAAAGCCTGTTGAGGAGTAAAATACGGCACAAATCCTTCAATTAAGATGGGCTTGGAACTTCCCCATGCCCACGAAGTACTCATTAACAAGCATAAACCCAACAGAACTTTCGCCCACTGCTTACCAACAACCATCATATCTTTTTCATTCACAAACTGGTGATGCTTCATATTCTCTTCTAGAAATTTCATTATTCCTATGAATTCGATCTTTTTGTGATCGGCATTCCTTTTATTTGATATTTTTTTAATCTTTGGGGTTTCCATTTCAAAAATATTGAAATTTTCCCACTTGCCCAGGATAGTTTTTATCTGCCTTACTCAACATTCCTGCCCCATTTTGCGCCACTTGCCCATTGCCATAATCCAGTTTTAGCATAAAGGCATAAACTTAATTTCCCCATCAATCAATGCGGTGAACCTATGCTGTATTGTACACCATCCAGAAATCCTCCTCATCCTCTTCTAGAGAAGCTAAGCAAGATTTAGCCGAGATCAAGTCCCGCAAGGATGTGAATCCGGACAGCTTACTTTCTGGCTTCAGTAAAGGTGAGAAGAAGGGGGACTTTTACCATCATTGGTCTAAAATTTCTTCCTGTTAAACTCTCAAACCCAAAGAGGGCATGGCAAAGACAAATGAAGTACTGAACCTCATCTTTGGCCCAATTGCCTGTTCCCAACGAAGTCGGTAATACCCACAATTAAAATAGGAGTGACGGTAAGTGGAAGACAACCAAAGAGGTTTCCAACAAAAATACCTAGACTAGGTTCTCGTTCTCTACCCCTTGATTTCCGATCGTATCGAACAAAAAGGAGGGGATGATCATGAACAGTATACTATGCGCAATTAACGTAATAGGAAGTGTGTTATTAGGAAGTACATTAGCCCTGGGAAATCCGGGAATGCTGCCAAACCATCCAGGGTATCCCATGGGAGACGCGAAGTCTCCGGTGACAGGGCAATCAGTAGCCAATGACCCTGGAAAATCTCCGCCAAGCCAGGAGGAATCACTCCATCAAGCTGCGGGATTTCATGATGCGCATGCCATGAATCCTGGAAAGGAAGAACGGCCGAATATTGTGTCGCCTGGAGCATTAAAGTCCATGGACACAAATACTGAGTCCAAGAAGTAAATGATAAGTCCGCAATGTGTCCCCGAACGATCGGGAACGCCATGGGGTCTCAAAAGGAGGGGGCTTGAAGCTCCCTCCTTTTTATTCAGCCAGAATACCTTGGCTGTCACTCAATCAGATTTCCTATAAACCGCCACCCTCCCCCAGAGTTAGAACAAGGTATAGATGAAGGGGGCAACGGCTGAACCCTCACTCAGGATTATAAGACCGCCGAGTAATAAGAGCATAATGATGATAGGGGCGAGCCAGAACTTTTTTCGTTCCCGCATAAAGTCCCACAATTCCCCAAGAAAACCTGTCATCTGTTGTTCCTCCTTAGAAGGGTTTCAGCACATGGTCTGCGGCTCTGGCCTTTTTGACCACTCGATAGCTGTTTGCCTTTGAGTCATAGCCAAGTTGCAATGGTCGTTTACCTAATAATCCCATGACAAACGCCATGGGAGTAAACATCCCAAAAAACATTAGGCTTAATATTATTCGGGAATTGATCCAGCCTAATTTTTCCCCGATCTTCATCCATACGCGATGCAAGGGCCCAAGACCTTTTGGAAAAACCATTCCCATTGCCCCAAAGACTCCGGCGATAAGACTCGCCCATACTCGAAGGCTTTCTCCATGAATGACCAATGGCCAGACAGCCACGATTAGAAAGACTCCGCCCATTAACAGGCCAAACGAGCGAAGATCCTTGGTAGTTGGTTGATGAATCGTTGATGTCATGTCGTTATTCTTTCACGCTTAATCCAATTCAAATTCTTTCATCCACGTTTCATCCTTCGGCACCGGCTTTTGATGTTCCTTCAAGACGAGACAATTTTCCAGCACAAGGACATCCATCTCAGTCCGCATGAAACACCGGTAGGCATCTTCAGGCGTGCAGACAATCGGTTCGCCTCGAACGTTAAACGAGGTATTGATCAACACCGCACACCCGGTTTGCTTTTCAAACTCTTGCAACAATTGATAGTACCGAGGATTGGTGTCCGGTGACACCGTCTGAACCCTGGCGGAATAATCCACATGGGTCACTGCTGGAATATCCGATTTGGGAACATTGAGCAGATCGATTCCCCAAAGTTTTTGTTGATCCGGTTGTACCGCTCGTCGTCGCTTCTCGGCAACCGGTGCCACCAGCAACATATAAGGACTATCGGTATCCATCTCAAAATACTCGGACACTCGTTCTCTTAAAACTGATGGCGCAAAGGGACGGAAGGATTCCCGATATTTAATTTTTAAATTCATGACCGATTGCATTTTCTCGCTACGAGGGTCGCCCAAGATACTTCGTCCTCCTAAAGCCCGAGGACCGAATTCCATGTGCCCCTGTAACCATCCAATGACCTTTCCCTCAGCCAAATACTCCGCCACTCGACGATACAGGTCCGAATCCTCCACGTGCTCATACCTGGCCTCAAGCTGTTGGAGCTTGGATTCAATGTCCTCGTTGGAAAAGCGTGGACCTAAATAACTGCCTCGCATCGAATCACTAGGGCCCTGGCATACCCGAGGCTGATTCAGATAGGTGTAATGTACATTTAACGCCGCCCCCAACGCGCTCCCCGCATCGCCTGCAGCCGGCTGAATCCACAGCCCGCTGAATGGTCCTTCCCGCAGCACTCTCCCGTTTCCGACGCAATTCAAGGCCACCCCTCCGGAAAGGCAAAGATTGGAAAGGCCCGTTTCTCGATGGAGGCTGTTGGCCAAACGGAGCATGACCATCTCGGTGACTTCTTGTACAGACCTGGCCAGATCCATTTCCCGCTGGGTGAGGGTACTTTCCGCCTGACGCGGAGGACCACCAAATATGGCGTCGAACTTGTTGTTGGTCATCCGTAATCCGGTACAGTAATCAAAGTAGTCCATATTGAGCCGGAAGGTGCCATCCGGCTTCACATCCACCACATTGTCCAAAATCGTTTTCACATACTTTGGCTCTCCATAGGGAGCGAGCCCCATGACTTTATACTCGCCGGAATTGACCTTGAACCCGGTATAGTACGTGAAGGCGGAATACAGCAGCCCGATGGAATGAGGGAAGGGAATTTCCCACAGAGGCGTTAATTGGTTCCCCCGCCCGACCCAGGCTGACGTGGTCGCCCATTCGCCCACCCCGTCCATACATAGGACAACGGCCTCCTCATAAGGAGAAGGGAAAAAGGCCGCAGCCGCATGTGATTCGTGGTGCTCTCCAAAGAGCAATGGCGGCAGGCTCTCTTTTTTTTCTAAATTACCCACCTGACGAAAGGCTTTTTGTAGTAAGTTTCGCAGGAACAGCTTTTCTTTGATCCAAACGGGAATGGCGGTCAGAAACGATCCTAGTCCCTTCGGCGCATAGGACAAATAGGTTTCCAACAAACGTTCAAATTTCACGAAGGGTTTATCATAGAACACCAGATAATCGACGTCGCGAATGCCAACCCTGCCTTGACGCAGACAAAACTCCGCCGCCTGGCTCGGGAACCCGGCGTCATGCTTCTTTCGCGTAAACCGTTCTTCTTGAGCAGCCGCCACAATCTTGCCATTCTGTATGAGACAAGCCGCGCTATCGTGATAATAGGCCGAGACCCCCAGAATTGAAGTTAATTTCCCGTTTGGCGTTGTCATGTTTTTCCTTAGAATAAGAGCTTGCCATTGCCATATTGGCTAGCCTGCTCACGCAGAAAACCTGTAAACCCTAATTTTTCGGTGAAAATGAAGAAGAACTTTACCAACGATTCTTGTCTGTTTCCCATTCTATCGATAGGAAACCTCTTACCCTACTTATTTTACCTATCGAAACAGTTCATCAAAAAACAATTTCATGTGCCCCCATGACCGTCGGTCAGCTTGTTCCTGATATTGTACACCGTTCATTCCATATTGATGGGCCGAAGGGTTGGTGAATCCATGTTGGGCACCTCCAAAAATCACCATGTGCCAATCTAACTCAGCCTCATCTAAAGCACGTTTAAATTTCGTAATGTGGTCTTGGCTAAGAAACGGATCGGCCTCTCCATGGGCAATGAGAATTTTGACTGAATTCTTAATGGAAAGAGGTGCGGACGGAAGAGGGAGCGACCCATGGAAACTCACGACTCCTTTGACCGGTGCCCCATCATACACCATTTGCATAACCGTCGCCCCTCCAAAACAATACCCAATAGCTGCTAAACGGGTTTGGTCTACCAGGGGGTTAGCCTGAAGAAGCCGTAATCCCTCTCTGCCCCTGGCCTGCCACATCTCGACATTGGCTGTGGTCTGTTGCATCCATTGCCTGGCTTCATCGGGATGAGTGGTCACTTTTCCCTTTCCATACATATCCACCGCCACCGCCACATATCCCAAGGCCGCCAATTGTTCCACACGAGTTCGGGCATATTCATTTAGCCCCCACCATTCGTGAACAACCAAAATTCCCGGACGCTTACCTTTTATCGCATCATCCCAGGCCAACACCGCTTCCAAAGCAACTTCTCCATGGTTATAGGGGATAGTTGTGATCTGCACCCTGGCTTCCACTAGCGAAGACCACACACACACAACCGTGAGGAGACATAGACCTAATCGATGGTAATAGTTCATGATTTCTACTTTTTTAATGGGTCGACAAGAACTATTCTTCCATTCATTGAACTGAATCGCTCCAGAAAGGGCTAGATACTAAATTTTACGGTAAATTGAGCAATTGGCAATCTTTTTTGAATTCATTGTTTTTGGGTTTCCAAAGAATCCGCCAGCTGTGTTCTCCAACCAAGAGAAATAAGCACAATGTCCTTTTTTGAACGGTAGAATTCAAACAACACGATGGCACTCAAATTCGGATCACCGGAAATGACTCGTTGATACTGGTCTTTAGTCATCATCACCAAACGCGTAGATTGTTGGACATCCCTTTTCAGTTCATCCAGCGCCAAGGAATCTTCAAGACCCTTTCCCACGATTCGTGAACGACCATGGAGATAATCCCAATAAAATTCATCTTCATCCCCACGCCAATCCCATGATTGAAACACCGATATGGGATCCGTTTGATTATTCAGGCGCCGTTGATTTTCGTCAAATGCCAGCCTTGGAGAGCCTTCCGCTTGAATACCAGGAATAATAAATCCGGTTACCGTCACCATAAGAGCCACGCCCAACACTCCCACCCCCACAAGACCCATTCGCAGATAATTCTTGACGGCCAAGCCAATCATTATCAAGCCTAACATGCCTAATCCCACACGAAGAGCCAAAGGAATGACGTCCAATGGAACATGCCATTTTTTTTGCAACAGAATAGGTCCAAGAAATACCGAAACCACAAAAATGCCACCCAAGCATGCTAACAAGCCCCTCAACATACCCTTTTCTTCTGATACTGGTGCTTGAGGCAACAGTCGATGATACACATTGCCTACTAACAAACCGAATGCCGGCAGGAGAGGTATAAGATACCGTTCATGCTTTTCTGGCCCCAAACTCATCGCCACAAAGTACACCACGACCCAGAGAAAGACCCACAATTCTTTCGGCGACTCAAGCCAGGGACGACGCTTCCATAAGAGAAAAAGACCAGATGGAAGTAAGGCCGACCAGGGGAAAAAATCGAACCAGATTACTAGACCATACCAAAAAATGGGACGTTTGCCCCAATAGGCCTCCCACGCAGAATGTTTTTGATCGCCCGATACGCTGATCATGCGTTTGAGATTTTCTTCAAAGAAAAAATGCTGCCTGAATTCGTGGCCAAGTAACAGGTAGTAGCCACCCAGTAACAAGCCACTCAACACGACTCCAACCCAAAAATACGATTCCCGAAATACTCGCCCATCGCGGCGCATCCATAAGAATATTCCCATCACCAGAACCGGCAGGGCCAAGGCATGTAACGTTTTAACCATCGAGCCCAACGCCAACGCCACAAAGCCGACTAGATACCACCCCTGCGACGATTCCTGAAAATACGCGCGGGCCCAGGCATACATCCCCAAGGTCATACAAAAAGTTAACACAGGATCGATAATGGCCAATGGACCAAACCACAAGCCCGCATAACAGGTCGCACATACTAGCGCGCTCCAAAATCCTGCCATTCCTGAAAACAGCAGGCGGCCTAAGTAATAGGTCGTTATCATCGTTCCCAAACTGGATACAATCGACGGCAACCGTAACGCGGCCTCACTCCATCCCAAACCATGAATGAATCCCGCCTGAAGCCAAAAGAAAAGAGGCGGTTTACTAAAATAGGGCTCTCCCCGTAACCAAAGATGCACATAATCCTCCGCAGCCATCATGGTGTGGGTGACAATGGCGTACAAACCCTCGGTTTCCCCAAACAGAGAAATCGAGGCATTGAAACTAAACGCCAGAAATCCAATGACTAGAAGAAGAGGAAAATGGATAGCGGGGCGTTCAAGGAACGCACCCCAGGATGTATTCATTAGAAAAAAGGAGATATCTCACTGCCCATGATGGTCATTTCCAAGTAAAAAGTGGGCACACCCTACAACAAAAACCCTGGAATTGTTCACCCAAGCGGCTATTCGACCAACGCATTTCCTAGAATCTGGGGAATCGGTATCAACCTGGATATGGTGAATGGGCAACAATACTTTTATGCTTGCCCCAATTGAAGATATGCCATGCATCAGCAGGAAGGAAAAAATACAAAAGGAGAATTGTCATTTCCTGGTGCGTGATTAGCTTCAAAAATCACGTATAGGCATAAGGCCCTACGAGTGGCGAGTGGAGTATTAAATCATCAAGTCAACAGAGGAAATCTAAATGGTGCGCCCGGAGGGACTTGAACCCCCAACCCTCGGCTCCGAAGGCCGATGCTCTATCCAATTGAGCTACGGACGCATGAGAAGGTGCCTTTATACATCCCACCAAGGTCCCCGTCAACCAGTCTCTCATCTCTTCAGAGTTCCTCTAGCTGTTTCCGCTTCTTTATATTCTCTTATAAGGTATGTGATTAATTAGTAGATTTCGCCTCTTGTGCCCACCCCTCTGGGGAATAGTCACGGAAACTCCTATTGGGTTGAAATAGGCTTGAGCAGGATATCTTCCCATATTTCTGAACGTCAGGAGTCACATGATACGTACCGAACAGCTGGCCTCCGACACCATCATGTTTCATGTGCGAGGACAGTTTAATAAACAAGTTGCCAAAGAATTGAGTTTTTTGGTCTTTCGTTCCTACCACTTAGGGTGCAAGACCTTCCTTTGCAATCTGAGTCTGGCCATGACGTTTGATAAGGATGCTTATTACCAACTGACATTGATTGGAGAAGGGTTACGAGATAAAGGAAGGAATTGGCGAGTGATTTCCCCGCCCTCTTCCAGCGGGAACCAGCTTATCCTCCGAACAGGTCTTCAGTTTCTTGCTCCTGCAAACTTGAATTAATTATTCTTTTCCAAGAAAGATCAAATCGACCATTCTTCTTCGATGGAAAGAAAAAAATCTTGCTCGACTCTGCTCTTTCTCAAGTCATGCTAGAATTCACCTGATAACGAAAAAATTTAGCCATCTCGCCTTTTTGTAATCCCTGTAGAATTCCGCCCCAAAAGCATTCCATATTGTTGGGAATGGAGCCCCGTTCACAAATTGAGGGTATGAGGGAAGGAGGAAGTTGCCAAAAAGAAGACCGGGACACCATTCCGATTGATCCCGCAGGAAATTTCTCTGCGACTATTCCACAGTGAAATTCCCACCAGCCAGCTGTGTGTCATCTTTCAATTGTGTTGTTTACCTCATTTGCGCATTCCTCCCCTCAGCGAGCCGAGGGGTATCCTGCGCTGTTTTTATGAAATGATTAATACGATTCAGGGGTAGGGAGATCAACTTCGGATTGGGTGGCTTCTGGGACGAGTTTTTCTAAGCGGCGATGATAGTCACGAAGACGTTGTTGTTGAGGTGGAGTGAATTTAATAGTTTCCTGATTGTGCAATTCCACCAACTGTTCGACGCATTGCAACAGGGGGGGAACGGCGTCGAATACTTTGCCCGCCTCAAAGGCTTCTAAGGATTCGACAAATAAGGGTGGAAGAGTTTTGTACTTTACTTCCACTCGGTCACGAAATCGATAGACCGTCGTTTCATAGGCATCCACTGCCTCCGGGGTCGGACGAATTCCCCCAGACAATGCCAACATGGACTTGGCCGGGACCTTCGCGGCAAAAGCCGCGAGACTGGCAATCAGTTCTCCTAATGTGTCAACTACCTGCCCAGGCTCCAGCTTTGCCTCTTTTTTCATATGTTGAAATTTACTCCAATCGCTTGGTTGCTTGTCAAGACGACCATGCATCTTCCTTGCTCTTCAAGGCATTCAGTACGGTCACCATATCTTCCGGCAACTCGGCTGAAAATGTCACCATTTTGTTAGAAACAGGATGCACGAAGCCAAGAACTTTGGCATGCAACATCACACGGGGAATGCCAATCCCTCCAACATCCATGACTTTTTTCCCACCATAGGTTTGGTCACCCAAAATCGGACATCCGATGGCCTTGAGGTGAACTCGCAGCTGATGCGTGCGTCCTGTGCCAGGGAATAACTCCACATGGGCGGCCGCTGCCCCAAATCGTTCCTTTACCCGGTAACTGGTCAGCGACTCCTTGGGATTGGTTGTGCGTGCCGAAAAGGTTTTCCGATCCTTAGTATCTCGCCCGATCGACAACTCAATCCGGCCTTCCCGTGTCTTTGGTCCTTCCCACACAAACGCCTCATAGACTCGAATGATGGAATGGGCTTTGAATTGTCCCGCCAACAACCGGTGAGCCTGATCATTTTTCGCCACGACTAAGATTCCTGTCGTTTCCTTGTCAAGTCGATGCACCAAACCCGGACGTTCTTTTCCTCCGATTGATGAGAGATGCCCTTCCCCGCTTTGCATGTGATACAGGAGCGCATTAACCAAGGTCCCAGTCCAATGACCCGGGGCCGGATGAACCACAAGGCCTGCCGGTTTGTTGAGAACCAATAAGAATTCATCTTCATACAGGATGACAAGGGGAATTGGTTCAGGATTGATTTCTACGGGCTCTGGACGTGGTACGACCAGCACAATGCAATCACCAGGCCTGACCTTATGGCTGGGCTTCACAACCTGACCTCCGACGGTAATATGGCCGTCTTCAATTAATCGTTGGAGGGCTGTTCGGGAAAAATAGGGTTCGCGGTTGGCAAGAAAATGATCAAGGCGCTTGGGCGATTCGCCTGCGGTGACGATGAACTCCGTCCGCGTAGCGATATGCGGCATGGCAGGCAAAAAAAACGGGGCGGTCGAGTACTTTATAAAAGACGGGAACCGGCCTGTTGGCGGTGGCGACCGGCTATTTTTTGCCGGAGGCGGGCCTTTTCCAAACTGACGCGAGCTTCCTCAACTTCTGAGGGTAGCCCACCTCGCTCTAGACGTTCTTCCGCTTTTCGAACGGCATCTTCGGCCCGTTCCACATTAATGTCTTCAGCTTTTTCGGCAATTTCCGCCAGAATCGTCACCTTAGTCGGCGTGACTTCAGCAAACCCCCAGAGTACGGCCATGTATTCAGTCTGTTCACCAATCCGGTATTGAAGTTCGCCAATCCGAAGAGTAGTCAAAAAATGGCAATGGCCAGGCAGGACACCGAAGTCTCCCTCACTTCCAGGAGCTGACACGTAGTCGACTTCCTTACTGAGCAAACGGTGATCAGGGGTGACCACCTCCAAAAGAATTTTTCCTGATGACGCCGTCACACCAGCACCTGCCATTATCGTTTGTATCCGAGTTTTTCCGCTTTTTCGATGGCTTCTTCAATTGGCCCAACCATATAAAACGCCTGCTCTGGAAGATCGTCGTATTTACCATCCACGATTTCTTTGAAGCTTCGAACGGTATCCACGAGCTTAACATATTTCCCGGGGGATCCAGTAAAGGCTTCTGCCACATGGAAGGGCTGAGAGAGAAACCGTTGGAGTTTCCTGGCCCTGGCCACGGTTTGTTTGTCGTCTTCCGATAATTCGTCCATGCCTAAGATGGCGATGATATCTTGGAGATCTTTATATCGTTGCAAGGTGCCTTGCACCCGTTGCACCACCTGGTAATGTTCTTCACCCAAAATATGGGGATCTAAAATTCTGGAGGTGGAATCCAATGGATCGACCGCAGGATAGATACCTAACTCAGCCAATTGCCGCGACAATACTGTGGTGGCATCCAAATGGGCAAACGCCGTAGCTGGGGCAGGGTCAGTCAAGTCATCAGCCGGCACATAAATCGCTTGTACTGAAGTGATGGATCCCTTCTTGGTCGACGTGATCCGTTCTTGCAAGGTCCCCATCTCCGTACCTAATGTCGGTTGATAGCCCACGGCTGATGGCATTCGACCGAGCAAGGCGGATACCTCGGATCCGGCTTGAGTAAATCGGAAGATGTTGTCGACAAAAAGCAGAACATCCTGATGCTCCTCATCACGGAAGTATTCGGCGATGGTCAGTCCAGTAAGGCCTACGCGGAGGCGCGCTCCCGGTGGCTCATTCATTTGACCATAAACCAAGGCCGCTTTCGATTTGGAGAAATCATGGGGATCAATGACCTTGGACTCCTGCATTTCATGCCAAAGATCATTACCTTCACGGGTCCGCTCGCCGACTCCGGCAAAAACTGAAAACCCGCCATGGTGGAGAGCGATGTTATTGATAAGTTCCATGATGATGACGGTTTTCCCCACGCCGGCACCACCGAACAACCCGACCTTTCCCCCTTTGGCATAGGGCTCCAACAGGTCGATGACTTTAATTCCGGTTTCCAATATTTCCGTTTTGGTTTCCTGGTCTTCTAACGCAGGGGCCGGACGATGAATGGACCATCGTTTTTCCGTTTTGACGGGGCCGAAGCCATCAACGGGATCACCCAAAACATTGACGACCCGTCCGAGCGTTTCCCGTCCTACGGGAACAGAAATCGCCGCACCGGTATCTTTCACCTCCAAACCACGGACCAATCCATCGGTCGAAGACATAGCCACGGCCCTTACCCGGTTTTCCCCAAGGTGCTGGGCCACTTCCAAGGTGACCTGGATGTCCGACTGTCCGCTTTGATCTCCCGAGCTATGGGTGATCGTTATGGCATTAAAAATATGGGGAAGTTTCCCTGGAGGGAACTCCACGTCCACCACCGGTCCAATGACTTGAATGACTTTTCCATTTTCGACATCCGTACCCACCATAGACTCCTTGGTTGAAAAAGATTGGTGAACGGCGCACGGTGTCCCATGGCCGGCCAGGATCAACCTTTGATTTATTTCAGGGCCTCTGCGCCTCCCACAATATCCATTAACTCTTTGGTAATCGCAGCCTGTCGCGTTTTGTTATAGAAAAGGGTCACTTTTTTGATTAATTCCCCGGCATTCCGCGTGGCCCCATCCATGGCCGTCATCCGTGCAGCCTGTTCCGCGGCAGCCGACTCTAATAAGACCCGATAAGTTTGTATTTCAAAATGTTTAGGCAATAAGGTAGCCAGCAATTCATTTTCATCCGGCTCATACAGATAACTTCCACCCGCTGCCGGCCTTTCCCTTTCACCAGGCTCTTGGACCGATTCAATAGGGAGCAGCTTCTCAACGATGACCTGCTGCTGCATGACCGATTTAAATTCGTTATAGACCACATACAGTTGATCAAAAGTCCCTTCATAGTATTGGGACACAATGTTTTGCCCGATATCCAAGGCATGCTCAAAACTGAGCCGATCGAAGACGCCTCCCCATTGCTGGCGAATCTTCCAATTGCGCCGTCGAAAAAAATCTATGGATTTTCTTCCGGCCAAACTCACCGAGACCTGGTTCCCCTGCCTGGTCTGTTCCTCCAAAAATTCTACAGCTTGCCGCAGGATGTTGGTATTAAAAGCCCCGCAGAGCCCCCGGTCGCTTGTGACCACCAGAAGTTCGGTCGTATTCCCGTCACGCCGCTGAAGGAGAGGATGAGAGCTGCGGTTCACCCGTTCGCTCAGGTTTCCCATGACTCCTCGTAATTGATGGGAATAGGGTCTAGCCGCTAAAATACGGTCCTGCGCGCGTTTCAACTTGGCCGCAGAAACCATTTTCATGGCTTTGGTTATTTTCTGGGTGTTTTTGACAGACGAAATTTTTCGTCGAAGACTTTGAAGACTTGGCATAGTAAAAAATTTTACGCGGCTTGGTCGTAGCCTTTGGATTTTTTAAATTCGGAAATGATGCTTTTTAACTTACCCCCAAATTCATCATCAATTTTCTTTTTGGTTACGACATCTTCCCGAATATTGGGGTATTTCTCTTTAATAAATGCTAACAAGCTATGTTCAAATTCCCTGATTTTGTTCACCGGAACATTATCAAGAAACCCATTTACCCCTGCAAAAATTGACAACACCTGATCTGCCACGGACAGGGGCTTGTATTGATCCTGTTTAAGCAGCTCCACCATGCGCGCACCACGGGCCAATTG
>JBGSSO010000330.1:0-14856 GCA_041737015.1 Nitrospirales bacterium | reverse complement strand
TTTCGAACTGCGAGTACCTGTTGCTTATGCTCAACCCAAAAAACAAATCGATATTCGTTTTCTTTGGCATACTTTTCTGTCTTTACGAAAATGGGCCGAAGAAATGAGGGGATTTGTTCTATATAATGAGTTAAGTGGCCTTGGCGGATTTGTGATAATTTTTTGTCAACGTAATACACACGCTGATGAAAACAACCGAAACTTAATTCGGTTAGTTTTCTCACTGAAAATCCATGAATAAGGTTTTTTGCAGAATCAGAAAATGCATTAATGGTGATGGAATTTGAAAGCAACTGGAACAGACATTCAGCTAAACGAAATCGATCCGTAATTGGATAACAGGAGGTATATGCACTATCAAATTTTGTGCCCTGTTTCTCAAGGGAATCCTCAGAAGCGATTGAGCAACACCAGATGTAACAATTTGGGACAGTCGTGATCATTTTGCTGAATTCGATGTGCGTACCCCCCCTTTCCAAGATAGGAAACATTTCTCTCACCTCAGGAGAGGCATTTGTGCTGCTAACAGAGTGGATGTCTGTGGATTCCCGCCCTTCCTCAGCATCGGCAATCGCAAAGGAGGGGTCCATTTCCCGATAATATTCAAGAGTCCCAAATCGTATTGTGTGACAACGGTCTAAAATATTGTGTTCCGGTTTGCAAAACTTTACCAAACTGCCAGGCTGAATCATCTTTTTTCAGTCTTCACAGGATAAAACCGGATCGATAATAACGACACGAAGGGACAACATAAGGATTCCAATATACTCTCCCCAGCTTAAAAATCAACTATTTCCTCCAAAATAGGCATAGAGCTAACCGTCACGTACCCCTGCCCTGAGGCTGCCACATATGCGAGAAGCCACAAGGGATGCGGGATACCCCCCCCTGCCAGAGTACAGGCGTTATTCCAGTGAAAAACCTAATCCTTTAAAATAATTAGGCTGAAGTGGCAGGGTCAGACCTCAGGCATAGCGAGTGGTTTATCCGACTGCCTCCGCTTGTTGGGCGACATCTCGCTATGCGCTACGAATCCTACCTGCGTCACCGGCCTTCGTCTTCCACGGCCACAGCGATTACGATGAGAACCGCATAGTCTTGCTTTTTGCAACCCTCGACTGGAGGCATCGCCCCACCTGGAGTGACCGGAAACGCAGTCCTCTGCACGTTTGCCGGAGAACACGAACCATCACCGGTCGTCGGTGTATAGCGCGCGGAGCGGCACGCCAGGTGCGTCACGTCATAGAGCGTCGCCTGGTCATCGAGTTCCCAGCGCCTATTGCCATCCTTGTCAGCGGGATGAATCGTCAGCGCGGTCGTGACCTCGCGGTCACCCGTGACCAGGTATGTGCCGGGAGGGATCGGAAATGTCGGCTGTTCCATAATGAGGCCGTGTTCCTCCAGCCACCAGTCGGTCTGGTCAAATTGCCAGCGTGCCGGAGCGACACCCCCCGCCTTTTCCAACTGCTCCAAGCTGCTCAACCGCACTCCCCGAGGACCCGGATCCAGAGGCCAGAGACCCCATGACTCCGCTCCGCTCCCGGAAGTTGCACCTGGAGGACCCAATGCTGCGATATATTGCGTCGAGATCCGCTGAAACTTCGTCTCCCCTCCGCCTGTGGCGTGAACCGGCTGACCCAAGGCGGCCATCAGCACGAGCAATGCCGTCGCCAGGCATGTGCGGCAAGACAGGAACATAGATCCGGGAGTTGGCAACAACACCATACCTCGCTGTAAATGGTTTCGCACTTTGAGTTTGCTAAGATTTGAAATCATATTTTGACTTTCCTCCTCGGGCAGGCAAATAACTTCACAAATAGGGTAGGCTATACAGCCTAACGCCAACTATAACTGACTGACAAATTCGTCCAGCGAGTTTGTCAGTCCGTCTTGATTATGTTTTTATGCGGGACTCAACTGTTTGCAACAGAACCATCGGGAGATCCTATGTCGACATTTCGATCACGGTACGAGATTGAAACGATTGAGGTAGCTAACTCAACAGGCCTTTCCTTTTCGTTTTTTCAGAATGGCGGGTTATTCCGCGCGATGTGTGATGATGTGATGATTAATCAGATACTGGGCAACCCGCTTGAAGGTTCATTGAACAATGTGTATGTACGCCTCCGCACGGCTGATTCGATCACGTTTGTCCCGCTTATCGGACCCTCATCACCCAGTACGTTCGCGCACACGCCAAACCAAGCCAGATGGCATGGGCGCTGGCAGGATCTGGGGTATACCTGTTCACTGACGCTCCACCCGGAGGCACCGCTGTGGTTTTGGACCATCGATATTCACAACACCGCCTCGACGGATCGTCTCTGCGATGTGATCTATGCCCAGGATATTGGCCTGGCCCATGAAGGGGCGGTCCGGAACAATGAAGCCTATTGCAGCCACTACATTGATCATCATGTTCTGACCCACGACCTCTACGGACCCGTCGTGTGTTCGCGCCAGAATCAAGCCTACGAAGATCACCATCCCTGGCTCATGCAGGGAAGTACCACTCACATGAGAGGCTTCGTGACAGATGGTCTGCCATTTTATGGATTGGCGTATAAACACACCAATATCCCTGTTGGACTCACCCAGGATTGCCTCGTGAGTGTCAAACAACAATTCGAAATGGCATTCTGCGGTCTGCAATCCGATATCCTACGGATTGCGCCCGGCGAGTCCCGATCGGTCACGTTTTACGCCGAATATGTGCCGCACCATCCGGAGCCCACCCAGGCCGCTGATGCTGACCGTATTTCTCCCGCGATAAGCCGTATCAAACGATTGCAAGATCAATCACCCCATCGCGTGTTCACGCCGCATCCGGCCGCCGACACGATCTTGCACAACCTTACGGTGCTGACCGGACAGGATTTAACCGACGACGAGGTCCAGGACCTGTTCCCGGATCGGCGACGCCATGATGAAGTCCAGGACGGAACGTTGTTGTCGTTTTTCCATGCGGATGTCACCCATGTGGTGTTAAAAGCCAAAGAGTTGCTCGTCGAACGCCCCCACGGCCATATTTTGCGCAGCGGGAGCGCCAGGATTCCGCAGGACGATGGGCTGAGTTCCACCACGCATATGGCCGGCGTCTTTCACTCCCATCTCACCATTGGCAATACGTCGTTCAACAAACTGTTGTCCATTACGAAAACACCCTTCAACATCTTCAAAACGAGCGGCCTGCGCATTTTTATCAAGCGAAGCGGAACGTATCATCTTCTCGGAATGCCGTCATGTTATGAAATCGGCTTGCACTCCTGCCGATGGCGTTACAAGACCGATCAGGGATGGATTGTGGTCGATGCCTGGGTCAGCCCAGAAGACGCCGCCGCGTTTGTGAGTATTGAGTCCGATCAGACCGACACCTTTGTCATCCTCAGCAATCTGGTCCTGGGTAACCATGAACTGGATCATCAAGGCCATATCGATATTGATGCCCAGACCGCAACCGCCACCTTGAGGCCACATGATAGTACGGATATGGCCCAACGATATCCGGATACCGTTTTCTTTATCACCACGTCAGAACCTGCGAAGGTCGAGCACATCGGGACAGATGACGAATTATTTACCGATCACCAGTCCCGTGGACTTCCCTATCTCACATTTCGTACCAGACCGGTGCAGACGTTTTCTTTGGCGATCACGGGCTCAATCATCAACCCAGATCACGCCAACATCTTATGCAAGAAATATCAAAATCAGCCGGCTCATCTGCAGCAAGATCAACAGGCCGGCTGGTCATTTTGGCAATCACTCGGCAGACAATTTCACGTATCACTCACCAAGACAAATCCGCTGTGTGACAAACTCAATGACATCTTTTACTGGTACCTACACAATGCCATGGTGCACTTTACGACCCCCCACGGTCTCGAACAATTTTCCGGGGCAGCATGGGGTGTACGCGATGTTTGCCAAGGCCCGATCGAACTCCTGTTGGCCACCCAACACCCTCCTGAAGCGAAACAGATCTTGCTAACAGTCTTTGCCCAGCAATACGAGGAGACGGCTGATTGGCCACAGTGGTTTATGTTTGACCGGTTCACCAATATCCAGCATCCGGAAAGCCATGGCGACATCATCCTTTGGCCCTTGAAAGCGCTGGCGATGTACCTCGAAGCCAGCAATGATTTCAGTATCCTGGAAATTGAGCTGCCCTATACCGAGCTGCCAGACTTTGGCCACAGTCCCACCCGATCGACTCTGTTACGCCATGTTCAGCGCACAGTTGATGCCATCGAATCCCGCTTTATCCCGGGGACGGCGTTATCAGCCTACGGCGCGGGGGATTGGGACGATACCCTTCAACCGGCAGAATCCGCAATGCGCGAACATATGGTCAGCACCTGGACGGTCGCCTTAACCTATCAAGTGTTTCAACATTTGGGCACAGCCTTTAGGCAGGCAGGGCTTCATGCCGATGAACAACGGCTGCTGCAGTTAGCCCGGCGCATCAAAGCCGATTTCAATCAGCATCTTTTACCGGATGAGGTCGTGAGCGGATTTGGCTACCGGCACCCCGATGGGAGGGTCGAACCCATCATTCACCCGAGCGATACCCGCACGAAGATTCACTATCGACTGCTGCCGATGACCCGCAGCATGATTGGCGAGTTATTTACCCCTGAACAAGTGCAGGATCACCTGCGGCTCATTGAGTCCCATTTACGTTTCCCGGACGGTGTCCGCCTCATGAACAAACCCGTGTCGTATCAAGGCGGGGTGCGAGTGCTTTTCCGCCGGGCCGAAGAGTCGGCCCATTTCGGGCGTGAAATTGGATTGCAATATGTCCATGCCCACATCCGCTATATCGAAGCGATGTGCAAAATCGGCCAAGCCCGGAAAGCCTACGACGCGATCTTGCAGATTCTACCGATCACTATTCAGGATCAGGTACCCAATGCGGTCACACGGCAGAGCAATGCCTACTTCAGTAGCTCAGATGCGGATGTCCGGGATCGTGATGAGGCCGAACAGCTATGGAATGCACTGCGGGCGGGTAAGGTTCGGGTGAAAGGAGGTTGGCGGATATACTCCAGCGGACCCGGTATCTTGATCAATCAAATCGTCAGCAATTTTTTGGGCTTGAGACTGTCGTATGACGATGTCGTCATCGATCCCGTCCTGCCCAAACAACTTGATGGATTGCAATTTACCTTTGCCATCAATGAAAAACCCATCACCGTGATATTCTCAATTGCCAGTGATGCACCGGGGATGGTGCAATCCGTCACCATCAATGGAATCGAAATGGGCTTTAGTCGCGATCACAATCCCTACCGCCCCGGTGGGGTTCGGATACCGCGCACCGACGTGTACCCCCTACTGACTGACGGCGCCAATCGCATTCTCATCAGAATAGGCTAAAGCGACTTCCGGCGAAGATGAGTTATTCGTCAACAACAGATTTGGCCCTAACTATTGAATGTGTTGATAGGCAACACATTGTGAGTACCACAGAACTACAAGACGTGGTGCGGATAAGACGGAGACAACAACCGGTATTCGGTCTTTCCATGTCGTTGACTTCACCTCTTTCAGTATGCGATTTTTTGAGTGGGCCGCACGTTCAATTCGTTTCGGAAGAACCATTTTTTAACCTATTGATTAAGGAACATCATGGTGGTGAAAAGATTTCTGCAATCTTTCCATTTGTTCAGGTCAGTTCCTATCATCATGGCTTTTGCTTTCATGGTCTATTTCAGCGGTGAGCGAACTGCGGGTGCGGCATCCCCCGAAACACAACCAACGCGCATGGTTCCCCAGCAGGGCTATTCCCCGCCCGGGTATAATCCGCCGCAGCCAGGGTACGAATACGTTCCCAACTCACAGCACAATAGCTACAGTCCCTTTGACTATGATTACGGAGGGCCGACCTACATTCAACAAAAAGCTCAAGCTCCCTACGTGACGCCATATGGGGAACCCGTTCTCGAGGAATGGCAATATTCCGGTGGCTACCAAGGAGCATTAGACCGTGGAGAAATCCAATATCAACCCGGGTCCGGGTACAATAGTCACATGGCTCCCCCCACTCAAGTCCGGGGACAATGATCGAGCAGGTTGTGTTGAACACTCAGATTTAGGGTCAAAAAACCCACCCAGTCTTGCCACATCTACAACTCTTTCTTTTAAAAATTCCTGATCCCATTGACCCGATAAAACAGCTCAAGGACCTGCAATTTAGGTGTCTCGACGGAAAGATGCGTGTGGAGAGGGAAAGGGGATAAGACATTCATCAATCGGTTGGCCCTCAACATCAGGAAGCGAGACATTGAGAAGCGGCCCAATAGTAGGGGAAAAATCCATATGAGCGACCGATCCGGAAAGTTTTTAAACCCCTTATTTCAAGCGACCGTATGAGTTCTAATGATGTGTGGTAATTTGGGAAGATCATTTTTCAGGATGGAAAACTCCCCAATCACAGGTTAATCCATGAATCAGAACAAACTCGACCAATGGATTTTCGATCTTCCCAAAGTAGAACTTCACCTCCATATCGAAGGGACACTCGAACCGGAGTTGATGTTCGATCTCGCGAAGCGTAACGGCCTATCTCTTCCCTTTACGACAAGTGAGGAGCTGAAGCGGGCTTACAACTTTCAAGATCTGCAGTCCTTCTTAAATATTTACTATGAAGGCTCGAGGGTTTTACGACAGGAACGTGACTTCTTTGATCTGACCTGGGCCTACCTCAAACGCGTGGTGAAGGAAAATGTCCGCCACGTGGAAATCTTTTTTGACCCCCAGGCTCATATGAACCGTGGGGTAGACCTTCACACCGTCATTTCAGGGATTCACGCCGCACTCGAACAAGCTCACACCGAGCTGAATATATCTTCCAAACTGATTCCCTGTTTCCTTCGCGATCTTCCTTCCGATTCTGCCAGGCAGACGCTGGAAATGATCCTGGATTATCGAGACTGGGTATGTGCGGTGGGGCTCGATTCTTCCGAGAAGGGGCGTCCCCCCAAGCTTTTTCAGGATGTCTTCGACCGTGCACGGACTGAAGGATTGCTGACCGTGGCTCACGCCGGGGAAGAAGGTCCTCCTGAATATATTTGGCAAGCCCTCGAGCTACTCAAAATCGTCCGCATCGACCACGGAGTTCGTTGTGTTGAGGATGAATCCCTCGTCCAGCATCTGGTTCACACCCAAATCCCTCTCACGGTTTGCCCCCTCTCGAATGTGAAACTCAAAGTGTTCCCCTCACTGGATCACCATAATTTACAGCTTCTCCTCCAACGAGGTTTATGCGTGTCGATCCACTCCGATGACCCTGCCTACTTTGGGGGGTACATTACGGAAAATTATCTTGCCGTTCAGCGCGCGCTCAATCTCCAGGCAACCGACATCCTTCAATTGGCGAGGAATGGCGTGAAGGCCAGCTTCTTGTCAGACACAGAAAAGGAAAAACTCTTTTGTGAAATTCAGGAACATGCCGGAAGGCTTTAGCATTCCTATTTTTAAAAGCCCCCATTGGGGCTTTCTCCGACAGACTGCGTGGTAGGAAATACATTCTGAGAATTGAGATCTTTTCTTTCCGGCAGGGACTCACTCTACAGAGCTTTCGTTTGTCGGAGTGCTCCATTTTAGTGGGCTTCCTGGCCTGCCCGCTCAACTGCCGCTAAATAAGGTAACGCCCGACCCTCACCTCCTTGGTCCAAGCCATAACCAATAATCCAGACATCTGGAATCTCAAAACCGACGTAGTCTACCTTGAGAGCCACCTGATGGCGGCCTGGTTTATCCAATAGGGTACAGAAACGTACCCAGGCCGGCTTTTGTTGTTTCAGATGTTCATGCACCGCGTGCAACGAGAACCCCGAATCGAAAATGTCATCGACGACCAATACCACTTCATCTTTAATATGGGGAAGTTCCACTCTGAGAAAGCTGACTGACCCGGTGGCATCACTGGTGCCACCATAGTGCGAAACTTTTAAAAATTCGACTTGTGGCTCTATCCCATGGTGCGAAAGCTGTCGGACGAGGTCAGCCAGGAAGACAAAGCTTCCTGTCAACAATCCAAGCAGAATTGGCTGTCGGGTTGGCAAATCGGTTGCGATCAGTTTGGCTAATTCGCCAACCCTCGTCTCAATGGTCTTTTCATCAATCAGTACAGAATGGGGGAGCACGAAGTCCCTTCTATAAATTCATTTGCCATGAAATTCTTGACTATTTCTCATACCCAACGCAAGCAAAGGAGACAAAATGTCCATAAGCCTAGAAAGGCATACCTCTAAGATCTGTCTGATACAGTACAGGCTCTTCATTCGGTTTGGCTTTTATCAGAATTTGAGAGTGTGTCATCCACGGAATCAGGTCAAATAGTTTGCTCGCGCCAAAGGCATCAAAAAGGCTCAGCTACTCGAAGACTGATTCCTAAGCCTCCGAACTCTCCCCACGTGTCTCTCCTCCCCACTCCGATTCCCAAAGCTTCCCACCAAATGGAGAAGCATCACCAGGGTAAAATCAGGGGATTGCTGGCGGGTACATGGGAGGAAAGAAGGTATGGAAAACCACTCAATCTGGCGGTCGGAAAAATGATTGCACCATTGATATACTTACGACCGCGAAATACATGAGTTTACCGGCCATGCGAGGGTAAGATGCAGGGCGCTGAACCGGATGATGTCGCTGAGCGGTGCCATTTCCGGAAAGTACTTATGCCACCTACAAAGGAGCCCTGACAATCGTCAGCGTTTGTGAATGTGGTGACCATGCCGAAGAATCACCAGACTGACTCATCGAATAGCCCTGTGACGTTCGCATTGCACTTACTAAGGTAATGATATCCATTGGAATTCCGGGCAGCCACATGATTTCGACGAAGGTAATCTCTGGTCTACTGGCGATGGCCATTGCACTGTTGGCGGGTTGCGCCTCACTGCCACCCAAGCAGCAAGAGAATCTGTGCACGATCTTCGACCAATACCCCGAGTGGTACGATGCGGCCAAAGCATCCCAGGACAGGTGGGGCACGCCGCCTCACATTCTCATGGCCTTCGTCAAGCAGGAATCCGCCTTCCATCACGACGCAACGCCTCCCTGGGATTGGTTCCTGTTCATTCCACTCGGACCCCAATCGTCGGCGGAGGGCTATGCCCAGGCTAAAGATGAGACATGGGAGGAATATGAGGAGGAGGCCGGTGGGTTCTTCAATAGCCGCTCAACCATGGAGGACGCCTTGGACTTCATCGGCTGGTACAACGACAAAAGCAACAGAGAGCTCGGCATTTCCAAATGGGATCCCAAGCGCCTCTATCTGGCTTACCATGAAGGTCGCGGCGGCTATAGGCGTGGTAGCTACAAGCGAAAGCCGATGGTCGTGCGCATCGCGAATCGTGTGGATTGGCAAGCCAGGCAGTACGGCGCTCAGTTACGTCAATGCGAACATCGGTTCAGGTGTCGTCACTGGTATCAATTCTGGCCATTCTGCAGCTGATACTCCAGCTTCTGATCACGGAAGGGTGTTTTAACTTGAACTTTTAGGGTCGATTTATCGGCATTGCTCATTTTAAACGATTAGTGAACAATCCCCTTCACCGAATCCCAATCAGAATTTGCTCTATTCGATCAATCTATCTTGCCGCATTCCCATCAGGCCTGTTTGCATGAAATGACACATCTGAAAATTAATGTCTATATTTTAAAAAATTACATAGGACAAGCATGTTGGACTGACCCACTCGCGTTTACACCAGCCATTTTAAAAATGAGCGCAAGGAGCAGATTATCTTTGAGCAATTCCCGTGTGATATGACACCGTTCCGTGTATCCCGCCGAAGCCGGGTCGCCGGTCGAGGAGGCACTCTTGGCATAGCAGTCTCCTGCGCAATTATACTTCGCGATGCACCCCTGGCACTTGGGCATGTCATGAACATTGAGTTTCCCTAAACGATCAATCGCTTTATGATCCAGGACGAATTCACCGTCCTCCTGATTCCACGCTCCATATTGGAACAATTTGGCTCGAGGATCCGAAGGTTGGAGAACTTCGTTACATGAAGTCACAATTCCACGTGAGGTGACCAGGAAGTTGCTCGCATCACTGGCTCCACAAAAAGTCTCCCGGTGTTTCAGAGAAGCCGCTGAATAGTGCAGTTGAATTCCAAATCCGGCAGCCACTCGCCTTGCCTCGCGGAAATTATCAACGAAGATCTGTCCATTGAGATGTTCAATCTGGTCCTTCAGGTTTGTTACTTTTGTGGCATCGAAGACCGGTTCGAAGTGGAGACTTTTGCATTGTAAGTTCTCTCCGACAAATTCAACAAACTCCGCCAATGTCGAACTACCTGCTGCGGTCACCGTCGATCGGATATCGTATGTTTTCCCACGCATCTCGAGCCCCTTCATGGTGGCAATAATCCGATCGAACGAACCCCCGCCATTCGGCAGAACCCGATGCTCATCATGCACTTCCCGCAGGCCGTCCAGGGAGAAGGTCAGATGGGTGCAGTTCTCTGCAATGTAATCCAAACGTGATTGAGCGAACACACCATTCGTGCTTAACGAGATGGAGGGTAGGAAATGATTGGCCCTGCACTGTTCTTTGTAGTATTCAATTATTTCCCGAAATATACCCCAACTGGCCGTGGCCTCCCCTTCTCCTAAAAACCTGATGGACGGATCCACATTTTGCACCTGTGCGTTCTGAACAATTAAATCGATTGCCCCTTTCGCTATGGGCAAGGGGATGTCTAAATCTTCCAACCTCCCGCCTTCGGCATAACAATACGTGCACCGCAAGGTACACTTCTGAGTATTGGAGAAGGTCGCGCTGGTTGGGGCCCATCGCGTGCTGGGCTTGGCCAACGAACGCTGTGGCGTCTCTGAGATCTTGAACACGTTGCGTTTATTGAGATGGTCAATCAGAGTTTGCTCATTGGGTAACAACTCCTCTCGACGGAAATATTTCCTGATGGTCGACACACCGAATTCGTCAAGAATCATGCTGAAATTCGAAAGGGGACTGTAAAACAAGTATCCGTTGAGAAATGAAACAAGAAAGATATCTCCTGCTCCTTCTATTCGCTCTTCAATGAAATTCTCAGAAGTAGGAAGACCATGTTTTCCGCGTTTTTCTGGCATGAGTAAGGTGGTTGGCATAGGAGCTTTCCTTTAAATTAGGATTTCATTTTGCTAGGGACGCGAGTCGTACGTTTGGCATTCATTTTCGCACGTATTTCGTCTGCAATAGATACAAAATCCTCTATGCTCTTCAGCCTGTTTATGTCCAATCCTTTCACCACTTCTCGAAAAACGGGATTGGACATCACTTCAAGGATGTCTGCGTGTTCGGGTTTGCTTTCACATGTACACTGAACATCACACGGACATACTGGCTTGTCTTGGCATGAACACCCGCCTCCCGGCTTGAGTTCACACCCACATTCGTTGTGTCCATATTGTGCGAGGACCTTGGCTAGAGCCACAATACCGAGAGGGTCAACGGCGCGAACCGGTTTATCAGGCATGGTTACCCCTTTCTAATTGGGAAATTTTCAGGTCCAGCCATGTCTCGCATAATCCCCTGGTGATTTTTTCCATGCGCCATTTTAAGGTAAGAGGAATCAATTTCAATCAAATATTAGGATTTTTTCTTGTCCGTAGAGCGGGTCGGAAGCCTGGACGAATTCATTTTTGTACGGATTTCGTCCACAATAGACAGGAAATCTTCTATGCTCTTGAGTTTATTGATATCCATTCCTGCCACAACTTCACGAAAAACTGGATTGGACACCACCTCAAGAATATCTGTTTTGACCGGCTTCAATTGACAGGAACAACCGGGTCCCGGCTTATCTTCGCATGAACACCCAGGAGGCTTGTCCTGACAGGAACAGCCAGGTCCCGGCTTTCCTTCACATGAACAGTATAGGGGCCCATGATTTACGAGGACGTCGGCCAGAGCAATAATACCGAGGGGATCAATGGCACGAACCGGTTTATCAGGCATACACACCCCCTTTTAAAAAAAGATGGCGCTCATGGTTTATATTTTTTGTTATCACTCATTTCCCATGTAGTAATTTTTCAATGCGCCATTTTAAAGAACGGGCGTAAATTGTCAATGAAAATAGTGACATCGCCTTCCGTCGACATCCGAAGTACTTCTGTATAGGGAATCAAACCAACGTTTTGGGGATACACTATTTTCGTGGTCGGGGAGATCTATCTTCGCAGGCTCTTGGTTTCATCATAAAGAAATAAAGGGGTCAGGCCTGTTTCATTTTGGCCGCCAATCGGCGGCGGAGGGCAATGCGCTGGCTAAGGACGAGACCTCGAAGGAATATGAGGGTGAGACCGGGGGGTTCTTCAAACACCGCTCACCTATCATGATAGCGATAACAAATTGTTCAAAATTCCATTACTTGATCCTCAGGTATGCTAGGTCCGAGAATAATGCCTACATGGCGTCTTTGAGTGAAATGGAAATGGTGAAAACGAGATTGATTAGGGTTTGTCACTTGGACTGAAGAACTCCAACACTGAAAAATTTCGCCAAATCCCAAATCATGCCGCTGCAGAATGAGGGCTTTCTCATCGCGTTCCGATTGATAGCTCTCATCATCTATGGCATGACTCTTCCCCCAAGCCGCTGAACCCGCATGCTTTTCCCTCACCAGTCCGACTGATTCCTTGTCAATGGCTCTCCAATCATTCCACCCTTATTGAACGATATTTCTATCGCAATTCGTCATGAATCCCTTCGGCAGTTCTCTTCTGATCGCCCGGCACGTTTTCTAGTTCCCGCACAGCTTTGATGCGGCCGTAAAGACGTCTCAAGTGATCTTCATATTCGCCTTTTTTTAAACCGGCGTGATCACGTTCAAAGATACGACCCAAAAGATAGCCGATGATTTCCATGACGTCCAGGAGCTTCCCGTCTGGCTCCATCGCTTCTTCCGAGAAAAACTCCATCACCGCGACCACCTTCGGTCCAATAAGAATGGGAAACGCAAAACCGGCTTTCACCCCGATTTCCTTGGCTAGGCGGGCTCGAGGAAAATTGGGATCCTTGGTCACATTTTTGATCCAGGCTGCCTTTCCACTGGCCAAGACCCGACCAGGCAACCCTTCTCCTGGAACAAACTTTGTCGCTTCTGTCACCTGTCGAAAGGTTTCGAATTTTCCCCAGTCCCTCAGAATCCAAATTTTGCCGGGACTCAACAGGTCATTATCGCCGTCACGGATATAGAGATGTGCGACCGGCCACCCCGTATAGTCGCAGATAACTTTCATGGCTTGTTTTAACGCATCCTCCACCGGGTCATTGGTATTGGATAAGACGGCAATCTCTTGATTCAATTTCAGAAAGGTCGTCTCTTGCTTCAAGAGATCGTAGGCCATTTTCATTTTCTCGGATTCTTTCTGCTCTTCGATAAACCGCAGTTGTCCTAGTGCAAACACGGCGACCAGCCAGATGACAAAGATAGAAAGAACCCGATTGATTTCTGCCATCCAAAGGGCTATACCAGGGTCGGAAATAAACGCCCCTTCCAATGTCAAAACCGTCCCGGTAATCGCCCCACCATAAATCAACCGCTTGTCTCTTGCCATGAAACCCAGTAGCACCAAAATGGTATAGGCTTCGCCAATTGATACGCCCAACGGGAACATGCCATCCACAAGCGAAATGATGAGGGCCACGCCGACCATCAGCACGACATAGCCGATGGTCGGGATCGATAAAACAGGCATGCTTGAAAAGGGTTTGATCATAAGGCACCTACGATTGTTACATGATGTGATTAAGATTCGTGACGTTTCTCAATTCTTCACGGACACAGTGTTTCTCAAGCGACAAACAGGGGTTAAAAAGTCCGAGGCTAAAAGGTGGTTTTGCCTGAGACAAACTCTTCCTCCAGCCATCGTACACAATCAAAAATATCAACAAAAATATGCTGCTCTGGAATTATTCTTGGCGTCAAATCAACCGCGCGAAGCATCTCTAATGGTTGGGGGTTAATATTAGCCAACAAGACTCGAATCTCTCGCTTTTGCATGTATTCAAAGACTAATTCCAGGGCGTGTGCGGCTGATTGGTCAAGATACGGCACTCGATTCATCTCAAAAATAAGAATCTTGACTGACGGCAATTGTTTAATGTTATCGATTAAGAATTGGGAAAAGCCGAAGAAAATCGGACCCGTAAACGTTTTGATATACACGGTATCTAAATAATCCTGTGGTAACACGAATTCTTCTCTCAGGTCGCAGGGTTTTCGAATTTTTAGCGAGCGAAGTGGAAACAGGACAATCTTTTCTTCTCCAATATCTCCCATCTTTTTCATAAAAATAAAAACAGAGAGAGTCATCCCTGCTCCGACGGCCGTGATCAAATCGACAAACACGGTCAGGAGCAACACAATGAAGAGGATGGCGCTTTCAGCCCGATCCACTTTCACCACTTCTTTGAGGCCCTTATAGTCGATAATGTCTAAACCGACAGTAATGAGTATGGCCGCCAGAACGGGAATGGGCACATATTGAACATATTTACCTAAGCCTAATAACACCGCCAGCAGAAAAAGACTGGAAACCACTCCGGCGAGACGTGTACGACCTCCAGCTTTCACATTGACGATCGAAGACATGGTCGTTCCCGCACCGGGTAATCCACCAAAGAGTGCCGATGCCACATTGCCCATACCCTGGCCAATTAATTCACGGTTACTCTGATGCTTGGTTTCGGTGATTTTATCGACAATGACAGCGGTTAAGAGGGTGTCAATGCATCCCAAGGCTCCAAGGGTTAAGGCCGCGCTGATGATAAAAGATGGTTGAGAAATATCTACATGCCATAACGGTTCAACTTGAAAGGAAGGCAAGCCCTGT
>JBGSSO010000329.1:0-2792 GCA_041737015.1 Nitrospirales bacterium | reverse complement strand
ATTGTCTTTTGAGGCGAGAGAGGAATCGGGGTGGAATATTTCTGCTGGTACGTCCACGATCCGACTGACAAAAAGTTTCACAATTTCCTTGTCCACCTCTGCTGAAGGATTGTCCTCTAAGATCCACTCATCGTGTTGATTGATGAGGACATAATGATCCTGTGGCGTATGGACTGTCAGCATCGCGATATCGGCGATTTCCATACCAAAGAGACGTTTGTCTTGAAAATGAAACATGCCTTGAGTGATGGGTTTCAGGATACCCGTGGGGATCTCATAGAGTGGACCGGAGGCGGACGTGATGGCATAGGCCTTTTCCGGATCAGCAAATTGATAGAGTTCCAGATGGTGTGTGCGTGCGCCTTCTACGACTTGTATCGTAGCCTGAATGCGGGCCGGTTGCCCTAGAATCCGTTTCTTCTCTTCCTCTGTGTCAACGAACCCAGTGGCGGCCAGGCCTCCTAAATCCATGAGGAGGGTGCCCACGGCTGTTTTGTCTGCGGGTCCCTTCACGGGACTTTGAAACATCCAATTCGGCGTTAAGCTATGAGCTCCTGCCATTCTGGTCATTATCATGGTGGTTGATCCGAGCTGAATGTGAAGCTCCAGAACTCGATCTCGCTCGAAAAACAATAGGTCTTTGAGCCGAAAGTTCGTGAGGGATTTTTGGGCAAAGGTCATCACGTCCAAAGTAGTCAGCACGACCTGATTGTCAGGTTTGGTTTGGACGTACAAGGACGGAGCAAAGGGGCCGGCATCCCCTAGAGCCATTTCCTGTGTCTCAGTCGGAGTGGTCAGGGTGAGGGTAAGATAAGGGGGCTCTAACCCGTACGCGGACAAATTGCTTGGCCCATCCTCGATATGCCGTTTGATTTTTCCTATCGTCAGGGCTCGTAGAATCCTGCGAATTTCACGCGAATCCGCAGGGGATCGCATGGGTTCGGTCATCATCCACCGCCATTGGTCATCACGTTCGAGACGGATGGTGTCCGTGGGAGTGGCCCAGGTGATCTGCGTGATAGCCCGGTCATCAAACGGCAGGATCTGTCGTTCCTGGGTTTCCTGTTTTACCAGTTGGCGGGATTGAGGGATATCAATGAGGAGGATATAGCCTCCCAAGCCTAGAACGACCAGAGCCAGGATGAGCGTCACTCGAACGGGATTTATCATGTTACAGACTTCGCCGCCTTTTCCAAACAGATAGACCGAGAAATAGGGTGAGGAGTGGAAGGAACAGCACCTGAAAAAACACGAGTGCTTGTTCCTGCGAGGGATTCGGTATGAATGGATGAAAGGCCGGATCTTTTGGTGTCAGAGAAACTAAGGCGTCCTCTTGGGCAAGCCAGGCAATGGCTTTTAAGAAAAAATCCGTGTTTCCCGGGTAGGTCAGATACCCATTGGTTGCAAACGCGGCATTGCCGACGATAAGGACGGCAGATTGAGCCATTGGGGATTGGTCGACCGGTTTGCGGGTCAAGAGGCCCGCGACCGTAAACGGGCCTTTGGCGTCTTGACCTGCTATGAATTCCGGTTGGGGGCTCATCAGGTCTGTTTCTTCCCAACTTTCCGGAGAGGTTTGCGCTAAGGCGACATACTCCCAGGTGTTTCCTTGTGCCGTGTTGAAACTGACTGAGCGGGATACGGGAAACAGAATAGGAGTCGTGAAGTCTTCGGTGATGTCATGAGTCGTAAAGGTGCGAACCAGCAATGCGGTGGGACTTCCACGTCCCAAGCGATCTTGCTCATCGGCCAGGATGCCGGCCCCCAATTGAATGCCCCAAGGTGTCATCAGGAGATCTAAAGAAGCGCCACTGGCTGGATCAACCATTACAAGTACCCGTCCTCCATTTTTTAGAAATTGACTGATCTGGTGTTGGTCCTCAGTGGATACGGCTTGTGTGGAGGAGGCGACGATGAGGACGGACGCATCGTTGGAAGCCGTGTCCTGCCAATCCACCGTCCCGACCGCATAGCCTTGCTTGGTCAAGGCATCGGCAGCACGGGATAATCCTGACGCTTCATTGTCAGAAAGACTTTTTTCCCCATGACCCGTGACAAAGGCAATGCGTTTTTTTGTGTCTTGCGTGACGCGAAGCAGCGCATTGGTCATGTCCGCTTCAGAGGACCGTTGGAGATAAACTTTTTGAGAACCGCTTTCTACGACGACGGTATCGATTCGAGTCACTTGATACTCTTTGGCCTTGTCTGGTTGGCGTTCGGGATCGATGAATGCCAGTGTGATGAGAGGACTCTCCTTCGCATAGGTCGTCAAGAGATCCTGGTAGCCGCCATAACCCGGACTCCCTTCATGGGTGAAGACCGTCATTTTTACTTCTCTTGGAAGAGTCCGAAGGACTTGATAGGTCTGTCGGCTTAAGGTGAAATTTTGCGTTTCTGAGAAATCCCATTCCGGCGCATGCTTGGCTGCGAGGAAATTGAGTAAGGCCACGACGACGCCTGCAAGCAGGACCGAAAACAGGCTGTGTGCGCCGAGTCGGGTAGACCGGGTTCGAGCTAACGCGGTGAGGCTGCGAAAATGGAAGGCGAAATAGGCCAGGAAGCAGAGTGTTCCCAGGCCGAGCAGGATTGAGGAGAGGCTCCCTCCAGCAGGATGGAACAAGGGGAGACCAAGTCCTATAAGGGCTAATATGGTTCCGGCTATTCCGAGAATTGAGGGCACACGGGTTACTTCCATCGGTAGGCGTCGACGGCTTGGTGAGCGGCAAACCACATAAAGGCTATGCCGGAGACGTAATAGAGAATATCCTTGAGATTGAATAGCCCACGAATCA
>JBGSSO010000084.1:0-12336 GCA_041737015.1 Nitrospirales bacterium | reverse complement strand
TGCACAGAAACAGGAGCAATCAGGACCTGCGCAGGAGGCCAACGACGATGAATGATGGTCAGCAGATCATGGATTGCAGCACCGGAAGGTGACGTCACCAGACCAATCCGTTGCGGGTAGAGAGGAAGTACCTTTTTCCCTGAAGCTTCAAAAAACCCTTCGGCTTCCAACTTTGCCTTCAGTTGCATAAAGGCTAATTGCAGCGCACCAACGCCCTTAGGCTCAACCGCTTCCAAGAGTAATTGATAGTCTCCTCGCGGTTCATACACCGAAAGGCGACCGAACACGAAGACCTCCAGCCCATCCTGAAGCGCAAATTTCAGGCGTTCGACCTGACTGCGAAAGAGCACAGCTCTGACCTGACTCGATTGGTCTTTCAGGGTAAAATACCGGTGTCCAGAAGACGGACAGCGAAGATTAGAGATTTCCCCTTCCACCCAGAGTGGAGGAAAATTTTGTTCGAACGTTGAACGAATCTGTCGGGTGAGAGCCGAGACGGTAAGCACTGAAGGAAAAAGCCCTGGCACGGAGATACGTTACTCAAACACACGAAGGCGCGTGATGTGAGTGGTTTTTCCAGTTGAGTAATTAAGATTTACCACCGCCGCACTCAAAACTGAAGGTCCTGTCGCCACTTCGAACCTTTTCGGAAGTTGGGTCAGAAATTTCTGAATGACCAAGTTTGGTTTCATCCCGATGACGGATTGAACAGGGCCGGTCATCCCGACATCGGTTAAATAACCCGTTCCCTGAGGCAAGATTTGTTCATCCGCGGTTTGAACATGCGTATGCGTTCCAAGGACCGCAGACACCTTGCCGTCTAAAAAATACCCCATCGCCATTTTTTCTGAGGTAGTTTCGGCATGCATATCCACAAGAATACAGTGAGTCTGTGTCGTTAATTGAGCCAATTCGCGTTCCGCAACCCGAAAAGGGCAGTCCACCATGGGCATAAACACTCGTCCCATGAGTTGCAAAATCCCCAGGCGCTCCCCATGAATGGTTTCGACAACACACGTGCCTTTTCCTGGAACTCCATCGGGATAATTTGCGGGACGGATCACGCGCTGCTCTTTTTGCAGATACTCTAAAGCTTCACGTTTATCCCAGGCATGATTGCCTAATGTAATGACGGAAAGACCTAAATCAAACAAGTCTTCGGCCACTTCCGGTGTGATGCCAAATCCACCTGCCGCATTCTCCCCATTGCCAATAACCAGATCAATCTGATGCTCCTGAATAACTTTTGACAGATGCTTTAAAATCACCCGACGGCCAGGCTCTCCCATTATATCTCCGATAAACAGTACGTTCATGATCTCCTTTACTCACAGAGCTATTTGGCAAATTCGATAAAGCGATTTTCTCGAATAACTGTCACCTTAATCTGTCCAGGGTACGTCAGTTCTTGTTCAATCTTTTTGGCCAAATCTCGAGATAAGGCAAAGCTTTCACTGTCGTTTAATTCCCCCTGACGGATAATGACCCGAATTTCACGCCCAGCCTGAATTGCATAGGCCTTATCAACTCCTGTAAATCCAGTAGCTAACGATTCCAGCTTTTCCAATCGCTTGACATAGGCTTCGAGAGTTTCGCGTCTGGCACCCGGGCGGGCGGCCGAGAGAGCTTCCGCAGCAGCCACTAAAACCGATTCGGGACAGAGCGGCTCAACTTGTTCATGATGGGCAGCAATGGCATTCACAATGAGCTCCGACTCTCCATACTTCTTTGCCAATTCCGCCCCGAGCATCGCGTGCGTACCTTCCTCTTCATGGCTAACCACTTTTCCAATATCATGCAATAGGGCTCCTCGCTTAGCCAATTTCACATCTAATCCCAGCTCTGCAGCCATAATCCCACAAATATATGAGGCTTCCCTGGCATGATATAAATTATTTTGGCCATAACTGGTTCGATATTTCAGACGACCCAATAATTTGACAATTTCAGGGTGGAAATCTGAAAGACCGACTTCAAAGATGACTTTTTCAGCATCATCTCTCATTAACTTGTCTAAGTCGCCTTTGACCTTTTCTACAACTTCCTCAATCCGAGTCGGGTGAATACGCCCATCCTGCATGAGGCGTTCAAGCGCAATTTTCGCGACCTCCCTCCGAAGGGGATCGAATCCGGACACGATTACCGCCTCTGGGGTTTCGTCAATAATAAGATCAACGCCCGTTGCGGCCTCCAAAGCCCGAATATTTCTTCCCTCGCGACCGATAATCCTTCCCTTCATACTATCATTCGCGAGAGGAACCACTGATATCGTGGCCTCGTTGACGTAATCTCTTGTGATCCGCTGTATCGACCGGGTCACAATTTCTCTAGCTTCTCGTTCAGCGGTTTCTTTGGCCTCATCCAAAATTCTTTTTGTTAACAACGCCGCATCCATTCGGGCTTCACTTTCAATTTCACCCAATAACTGGCGCTTGGCTTCTTCGGCCGTAATTCCTGCCACCTGCTCTAGGGCAAGCCGGTGCTCTTTAATGGCTTGGTCGCACGCAGCGGCTTTATTGACCAGAGCTTCCTCTTTCTCCTTAAGGGAACGCTCTTTTCGTCGCATCTCCTCATCACGTTTTTCAAATTGACTGATCTTACGCTCAAGGGCCTCTTCTCGCTGGATGATTTTTCGATCCGCGGCTTGAATCTCATTCCTCTTTTCCTTTTCTTTTGTTTCAAGTTCAGACTTGGCTTGAAACAGCAGATCTTTTGCTTCGATTTTTGCTTCTTTGACGAGATTTTCGGCCTCTCGTTGAGCATTTTGGGTGACCTGTTGAGCCTGCTCTTCAGCTGCTGACCGACGCTTCAAGTCCCTCTGCTGCTGATACACCTTCGATAACACAAATCCAACAAACAACCCGATCACCACTGCAAGTATGGGAATTACCGTGTCCATAGGTTAGCTCCTATTCGTTTCCTCATGTCACAATCACGAGAAAGATTTATTCTCCCTCTGTTAGGCGTAAACAAACCAGCCAAACAACAGGGGAAAACCAGAAAAGGAAGGAAAACGAAAACTGGAGGAAAGCCTATCTGATAGGACAGAAGGCCAGGATTTGTAAGGAACGAGGAGGAGGAGAGATAGGGCAACTCTCTAAGCCAAAAGAGCCCATAGCGCCACGCAAAGGACTCACCCAATGAATCCAGCCCTCACAGTTACTGCTTGAATTAGAAGGACATGGAAACAACACAGGCCAAAAATTTAAGATTTTTAGATCAAAAGGCGAGCCATTTGGATAGAAATGAGCAATTTGCCTCTTTAAGAACGATTTCCAAGAATTCAACCTGCCCTCAAATAAAATTTTCCTACCTCGTACGATCCCATCATACAAAAAACCCACAATGACTATGAAAATCCTTGTCATAGTGGGCCTCCAGTTCAATTCCCTCCACAAGAGGGATATTCCTTTCTTTCTTTGCAATTCAATAACTTATGAAGAGTAAAATATCAGAAGACGATGAGGAATTTCAATAATGTGACAATTGAATGATGGGAATAGGCCGACAACCTTCCGCCAACGAACGCAATGAAGCACTTCAACCAATTGATTTCAAAGGTAATACGGAACTAACGCTGGACGAGAGGATACGAAGGAGAAAATGGTTAATGCGGGTTGGTCTCGAGGTGCTTTTCTATCGTTTCCAGTAAGACTTGAGTCCGTCGCTCAATTTCAGCTTCCCCAAACTGCCGGTGTCTCTCCTGTCGAAAAAGCTGATCCGTAATGTTAATTGCGGCCAAAATAGCCAGCTTTGTGGGAGTGCTTGTTCGGGTTTTTTGAGCGAGGGTACGCATTTGCGCATCAACATACCCGGCCAATTCATGAAAATACGCCTCATCTCCCTCTCCCTGGAGAGAGATTCGATGACCAAAGATTTCGACTTCAATGGTCCTCGTCATTCTTAAATCCTGTGGGGTTAATCGTTTGAACGGTCTAAAAATTCAAGCTCGCCTAACACTTTTTCAATTCTGGATCGAATCGTGGTTCGCTCCTCTTCCCATCCTTCAGACATTTCTTCGTGTTTGGCCAGCCGTTCCCGAGTCGATTCCAACTCCTGTTCAAGATGGGATTTATCCTGCCGTAGCTCAATGACCAGATCAAGTAATTTCTTAACTCGAATCTCCAACGTTTCTAATTTCTCTACGCTCACGTGCACGCCTCCTTATTCGCAAGGTCAAACGAGGCGGACTATAATTCGTTCAACAAAACCTGTCAAGAGAAACACCTCGGCAGACATCCCCAAACAATGTCCGATAAATTCGATAGCTTCCAAGTACGCGTTTCACGTATCCACGGGTTTCTCGATATCCAATCAGCTCGATAAATTCATCAGGATCTCGATGACCATTTTGCCCAATCCACCGTTTAACCGCCTGAGGTCCAGCATTATAGGCGGCTACTGCATAAATAATATTGCCCTGAAATTCATTCAGTAATTGACCCAGGTAATGTGTCCCCAATTGAATATTGCGATTTGGCTCGTCCAGGCTCTTTCGATCCGAATCGGAATCCTGTAATCCCAATTGACGACCAACTTTTTTGGCTGTCTCTGGCATGAGCTGCATCAGGCCAATCGCGCCAACCGGGGAAACAACTCGAGCACTATATAGGCTTTCTTCTCGTATAAGCCCGGCGACTAAAAACGGATCCACAT
Source organism: Nitrospirales bacterium (assembly GCA_041737015.1). Lineage (GTDB taxonomy): Bacteria > Nitrospirota > Nitrospiria > Nitrospirales > UBA8639 > Nitrospira_E. The sequence continues at coordinate 7,680 of JBGSSO010000084.1, read as the reverse complement.
GCTTTGGGGCAAACGATTGAATGACGCTTTGGTAGCCCATGGGAAAAGCTCCCAACCAGGCAGCAGACGAGGAATGAAGCTGTCCTTTCCGCAACGTCCCGCCAAAATGACGAATAGATAAACGAATCCCGACATCATACGCTCCAACTTCGCTTGCTAACGAAACCAATTGAGGAAAAGCTTTGGGGTCCCCTCCGAAGCGGGCAAAAACAACCTCAAGCTCTTGGACTGCCTCCTTATGCAGGCGAAGGGTTCGTAACTCTTGAGTTTTTTGATAATGGATATCCTGCTGAAGATGAGCTGGAGTCTCCACATTCATCATGTCAGTTGATGCTAACATTGCCCATTGCTTCGTCGGGAATTCTGTGGGACCGAGTCGAATCTCCGCCAATTGCCCGTAGTAGGTTAAGGGGTAGTCCTGGCTTAATTTTTTTAGACGTTCTCGCGCAGGCTCCATCTGCCCAAGATGTTCCTGGGCACGGGCCAACCAATAGAAAGCCTGTGAGGCCGCATGCAGAGAAGAATCGGTTTGAGGGGTTCCGCCGGCCTGGATAATCTCCTGAAACATCTCAATGGCTTCATTGAATTGTTTCTGTTGATAATGAATCCACCCGACTCGCCAAAGCGCATCTAACCGTTGCGTCAGCGTGTGTGCCACAGCGGCTGCCCGCCTATAAGCCTTCCCAGCCTCTAGCCAGCGCGCATGATCTTCCAACCAAATTCCGTAAAAGGTGAGGAGCAACGATTGTTGATCACCGGTTACTTTATCCATCGAGGGGGCTCCGACAAGAGCCTCCAATTCTGGCCCTTTCCCCTGGCGCAAATACACTCTTCCGAGCCATACCCATGCATCATCTGTTCTGGAGGAGGAGGAACGCGATAGTGAAGTCAGAATCGCTTCTGCCTGGTCATACCGTTTCAAGCGAACCAAAGCCATGGCCAACGTATATTGGACTTGAAAAAGCTGAGGAGTGGGAGAAGACAGAGACGTAATGTGTTGAAATTCCTGAACGGCTTCCTCCAAAGCCCCCCCGTTATACAAAGCCATGCTACGCTTGTATCGCTCGTCCTGGGAGGGTAAAAACAAAGAACCCACTTCCCGGTGTAGCCACGACTCAGCCTGGATTCGCTCTGGGGCTAAGGGAAATTTCCACCATAATTCACGGAAAACCTCAATAGCCTTTTCCCGTTGCCCCATCTGAGCGGAACATAGACCCATTTGGAAAAAGGCATCTGCGGATTTGGGATGGTCAGATTTTATACTGAGAGCCTGAGACCACATAGAGAGAGCTGCTTCGCACTCCCCCATTTTTGCCAAAACATCCCCACCCGCATAGAGGGCTTCAGCCCGAAGCAAAGAATCGGCATAATGCTCATTAAACTGTTGAAACGCCTCTGCCGCCTCCTTCCCTAAACCAGCATGGACATATGCCTGCCCCATCCAAAAGGTGAGGTAATCCCCTAGAATTGGGAAATCACGAAGGGAAGCTTGCAAAAGAGGTATGGCCTCAAGAGGGGAGGATTCCTTGAGCCAATATCCATAACGAAACCCGGCATGTTTGGCCAAACCGGAATTACCATAGGCTGCAACAATCTTATTGAAAGACTTAGCATGATCCAATCTAGCTCCAGAACCAGTTCCGGAAGATTCTAGTTGTTCAAGAAATTGCGCAACGCATTCTTCAGAGTTTTGACACGGAGCAGAAGGAGGGTCCAAGGAGACGACGGTCTGAGGGAGGAAAAGGATGCATCCTCCCACGATCACTCCGCCAATCAAACTTATCGACAGAATCCTCATGACTCTCCTCAATATCATTATCTACCAGCTTACCCAGTATTCGTCATGCATACAATCACCAATAGGCAAGAAAACCTCAATCAGTAACGTGACAAGTCAGGTCACACGGAGGCCTGACCTTCATCCCCTCATTTCGATACCACGGGAACGCACCCTTCAGACAAATCCTACACCCTCTTCCTGGCAATGGGAACCCAAAGAATTCCAGAATTTCAGACCAGACTAGAGAAACAAAGAAGAAAGAATTGCGTGGCAAATGCTAACGAAGATTAAGGAGAAGCATCTACGTCAAAGCAGGGGAGGGGCATGAGGGGCCATGCAAACGGTTGGATAATGAATTGAGCAATACTAGTTTTCAATGAATGGCCAGTTGCTGAATACTTGGCATCCAGCTTTGCCAAATCGGTAGATCATCCCACAGACCTAAACGGGTTAAATATGCTTCACCTTCTTTCCCAATGACTCCATCCCCATCCTGGGCGATCCCGCCCCCCTCAACAAAATTTGCGGCATACACCGCTGTCAAAGGGCCAAAGGTCGCATGGGGAACCTTCCATGGATCATCATGGAACGCCACAGTCGCAAGTAACACATCATCGATACCCCATCGTGTCAGAAAAGTGGCTCCACTTTCCCCGTGAGTGTACCCTAAGACCCGTCTTTCCAACACCGCCAAGCTCCCTCCGCGGCATTGGGATATTTCTACGACCGTCTTAAATACCCCCGGATGCTGAGTCAAAAACACTAGCATGCCAATATCATGAAGCACCCCTCCCACAAACGATTGCCAGACCATGCGTTGATTCGATCCCTGATTCAAGGCAATCCGTGCAGCCAGATATCCCGTTCTGAGGCTATGCCGCCACAAGGCGGCAATACACGAAGACTCTACTGCCCATCCCTCGGATAGGAGAAACACTTCCACCCCAAGGGCTAACGCACGCTCCAGATCAACTGGGATCATTCCCGCATCACCCGCTACTGCCTGCACATGCACTTCCACATCAAGGTCAACATGAGGAAACGCTTGAGATGAAAGCTCATCAAATTTTGCTTGCCCTCTTATCGGCAACCGGGGTGAAAAAAATCTGGACCAGGGCGCCAGTGGCTTTCCAGCATGAAAGGAAGACAACCAATTCCCATGAGTCATTTCTCCCTTCCCCTTCCAAGAGTCATCATCTGTTCGAGGCCAAGATTCAATCACGAGAGAACCTCCAAGAAACGCAGAAGGATTGCAGAGGCCTGAAAGCTTCCTCTCACACCTTCAAAATTTTCTCGGTTTCACCAGACTGACTCTTGAGGTGTGAATCCGTAAGACAGGACATGAACAATGCCAAACGAAAGGAAGAGACAACAGAACAACGCAACACTCACGAAGAGACAATCAGAAAGAACGATTGAATTCGCTGGATAAAGAAATTACAAACCGGGAAAATGAAAATTCCCTGGCAGGTCTAAAGAAAATGTGGCACCGTGTCCCATGCCCTCACTGTGAGCGCGAAGCGCCCCGCCCATATTTTTTGCCATTAATGCACCATGATGCAGACTCAAGCCCCGTCCTCCATATTTAGTGCTATACCCTTGCCCAAAAATTTTCGTAATGTCGTCCGGAGGAATCCCGCTGCCGGTATCCTGAATTTCTAGGCAAAGAGAATCCGGAGGGCCAATGATAAGCTTGATACGCACAACTAAGTGCCTATGAGCAACCGATTCCATTGCCTGACAGGCATTGCGAATGACATCCACCAAAATTGATAGGAGTTGATGCTTATCCACGATGAGCTGTGGCACCTCTTGAAACTCCTGAATCACCGCAACTTTAGTTTCCTCCAACATCTTTTGATTAACTGCCAGGGCCTCGGCTATCACCTCAGCCACACATACCTGTTCCGTCATTCCGTTGGGTTTGGCCAGATCCTGTTGGGCCGCCACACATTGCTGAGCATGCCCGGCCTTCTCCCTCAAGCGCTCTAATTCCAACAGTGCCACTCGCTGCTCTTCCTTCAATTGCCCCGATAATTTTCCCAAATAATCCGGGACTTGTTTCCCCTTGGGATTCTGCGATAAGTACGTTCCAAGATCTTCACGATGCTTATCCAATAACTGTGAGATCCGACCCACATCCCCCACCATCGAATTTTTCAAAAGATCCGTGATGACTCCTATAGATACATTAATGCTATTTAACACATTGCCCACGTTATGCAGCACACCTGTCGCCACTTCGGCCATTCCCAACTGCCTTGAGGTTTCCATTAACTGCTCATGCAACCGCAGCTTCTCTTCTTCCATCCATTTTCGTTCGGTGATATCCTGAGCAACACATACCAATCCCTGAAATTGCCCCTGCAGATCCTGCATCATCGAACCAGAGACTGAAATGATAATTTTCTGTCCCTCATGAGTCAGAAAACTGGATTCCACGCCACTCACCGATCCTTGAAGTAAGAGATTTTCGATGATAGCGCCTTGGGAAAATTCCTCGCCAAAAATCAAGCCGGGAGACCTCCCAATGAGCTCATCCTCCTGATAGCCTAAAAGATTTAACAAAGAAGGATTCACCGCTCCAATAGTCATATCGGCGTTAATGACTAACAGAGAATCCGCCATCGATCGGAGAATATTATCAACATAATATCTGGAAGCCGCTAATTCACCACGAGCAGATTCCAAGGCTCCCGTCGCCTCTTCATCATTATTGGCATAGGTATCCAGATCGGGGTTAGAGGAACAACCGTTTTCACCAGAGTCGGTTGCCCCATTGAACACAGTCTCCACAGGTTTCGGGAACGGCAGGCTCAGACAACAGGCTAATTGAAAGACCTCTTCTCCAAGAAATGGGATTCGAAGTACCGCCCATTGCTCGGGCCGGCTCACAACCAGGCGATGGGGCCAGGATGCGCGATCAGAGGGAAGACAGAAGATGCACCGTAGGGTCTGATCACATTTCCACAGCCCCTCAACCAGATCTCGCACGATCTCCCATTCCCCTGGACGCCCCTCAATAACAACGAGAGTAAAAGGATTGTTAGTAGCTTGAGCCTCTGCGAACTTCGCTAAGGCATGATGTCCCATTTCCACGCTGACAAGGGTGAACTGCGGTAAAAATGGCTGAGCACCGTAGCTCGCAAAACTTTTGTCACTTAATGAGCTCGCTACCGGCCCGGCACCTGCAGACGGTGCAGACAACGCATCGCGAAACATGTCTTGGGTTTCGGGATGCGTCCCGATCAGTAATACAGGGCGATGAGCAGGATTCGGTGCCATAAATTATATGAATAACCCAATTATAAATTTGGAGAGGTCGTATTCCCTATGTACCAGACTTGAAGGGTATTGGACCTGTGATTTAGCCGGAGAAGAGTAATGAAGCCATAAACCAGATGCCAGCAATCCATGCTTCTCCCAATCGGTAAAGTTCTGATGGTCATCTTTGGAACTGGCCGTCCACTCTTATCATCGCTGAATAGGCAGCGTGACTATAAAGGTGGACCCTTCTCCCAGCTTGGAACGAACGGAGATGGCACCACCGCACTGCTCGACAATACGTTGACATACTGCCAACCCAATCCCTGTCCCTTCGAATTCATCCTTCCGATGAAGTCGTTTGAACATCCCAAAAATTTTCCCGAACTGTTCTGACGGAATACCTATTCCCTGATCATGAATTTCGATTTGGCAAAGGCTCCCAGGGTGATCTGAAACTGAGTGACGTCGATCCTGAATAATCGTTCCTGTAATCCGAATGACAGGTGGCACCCCCGGGTGATGAAATTTCAATGCATTGCCCAGCAGATTTTGTAACAATTGTCTGATTAGAAACGCGTTTCCATAAATGGTGGGTAATTCCCCAAGCTGAACGACAGCCTGCAATTTCTCGATCCGGGCGCCAAGATCCGATAGGATTTCCTCAACCAAAACGCGCAAGACAAGCTTCTCCTCTGCCGTATGCTGGAAATCGACCCTGGAATACACCAACAGGCTTTGAATCAGCTGTTGCATACGACCAGCCGCGTTTTTGACTCGATCAACATACCCCAGACCATGATTGTTGAGGGCTGATCCATATTTCAGCCGTAAGAGATCAAGAAATACCTGGATGGAATGAAGCGGCTCCTGTAAATCATGGGCTGCAACCGACGCAAATTGCTCTAAGTCTCGATTCGACCGGGCCAATTCATCGGTTTTGTGACGCAATATGATTTCGACCCGTTCCCGTTCATGGATTTCATTCAAAGCATGGTCCCGCACAGCAGAAAGTTCGAGATTTCGTTCTTCGAGATCACGGACCACTTGAGCCAACTGCACCTCAACCGCTTGTCGCCTAAGCAAATCTTGCTCCAAACGACGGTTGGTTTCTTCAAGAAGGCCCGGGCGAGTCATCACGGTCTGTTCGAGTTCCTGAATCCGCAACCGGGCCTGCTGAGCCCAATGCCACTTCATCGTCAAAGCCGTAGACAATTGCCATACCTCAATCGGATTAAAAGGCTTGCGTAGGATTAATAACTGATCCCGGTGTCCTAATCGAGGCAATCCCTCTACCCAACCAAAATCGGGATAGGCCGTACACAACACGACCTGTACGTCAGAGTCCTCATCCCAAATTCGCTCAACCGTTTCAATCCCGTCCCAACCATTGGGCAATTGCACATCCAAGAACACCACTGCAAAGGGCGAACCCTGCGCCTTAGCCTGCGTGACCAGATCCCGCCCTGACTCCCAATTATTCACACAATCGAGATCGAAGGTTTCTTTGCCAGGATACAGGAAGGAACCATCAAAAAAATCATGCCTGGTCTCAAACCACCCATTGGAAATGACGCTAATTGCGGGACACAAAATTTTCTGAAAATCCTGCAAAATGTTCGGGCTATCATCGATCACTAAGATCCGTCGATTAAGAGTACAGACGGGATTCATGTCTGTCCTGCCCCTACCTCAACCGGAAGAATCAGTGTCAAGGTCGCGCCGGCGCCAATCCCATCGCTATGTGCCTTCAACAACCCACCCATACGATGAATCGTGACCATCGAACTATGCAGACCAATCCCATTACCATCGTGCTTGGTCGTAAAACCGCGAGTAAACATCCTGGCCAAATGTTCAGGCGCAATTCCCATGCCCGTATCTTGAATTGTGATGACCACGGACAGCCCATCTTCTGTTGGACCTTCCACTCGTATGGTGAGGAGATGATCATTTCCCACCTGTAATTGCATCGCCTGTTTAGCATTTCGCAACAGATTCACGAGAATTTGAAGGAGCTGATGGCGATCGGTCACCACAGCCGGTACAGACTGATAGTCCCGTTGGATCCTGATCCACTTCGCATCCCCAGGTTGAAAACTTAACTCCACCGCTTGGTCCAGAAGTTCCACCACAGAAAGAGCCTCACTGATGCCCCGAGACTTCGCCATCGCCTGATGTGAAATGATAATTTGTTTCACGTGATCAATATTGCGAACCAGGCCTTCTAATTCTTTTAGCACGGTCTGTTGCTCTTCTATGAGGTGGCTCCCCAATTTCATAATCGCCGGCGGAATCCGTTTCCCTTTTGGATCCTGAGTCAGGAAGATTGCCAAATTTTCATCATGTCCCTTCAATAGTTCCGCTATGCGATGAACCAAAATCACCGAAGACTGATCTATCAACTCATGAACCACATGCACGGCCACATTGATGCTATTGAGCACATTCCCCACATTGTGCAATACCGTTGAAGCAACATCCGCCATCTCATTATTGTTCGAGGCAGCTTCCACCTGCCTACGCAATTGCTCCCATTCGATCAAGCCCCGACGTCGAACCAACCCCTCTCGAATGGCCCAGGGTATCGCGATACCCGCCAAATGTTCATTAACCAGCCAATCAATAGCCGAGTC
>JBGSSO010000079.1:0-4457 GCA_041737015.1 Nitrospirales bacterium | reverse complement strand
GGCAATGGAATCGGGTGCCGTGATGACGGCCGCATCTATCCGGTCTTCTGAAAACCTCCTGCTAAATGTCTCACGCTTAACCTGGGAACTTTGACCAGAAAACTCCAGGAGATGAGGCTTGATCACACCTGAAGGTTGTTGAGGCCGATCATGCCAGACGCCATCGATGGGATTCGATACACAGGGGACGAGTTGTGAACCTACTCGTTCGGTTGCTGTCTGAAACCGTTCGAGATCCTGCGGAGTATGAAGCCAGGGGTCATAACCGATTCGATCGGTTGGTGCCGCACGAAGTGCTAACCAATCATGTGGGGAAGTTTCTCCACTATTGTGAAGCGCAAAACTTTTCTCATCAACCTGGTCAGCCACTTGAAGCGTATACCGACCATCCACAAATATTGCGGCTTCATCCCCTAGGACAATCGCCGTTCCCGCCGAACCGGTAAACCCGGTCAACCAGGCAAGCCGCTCTGCGCAGGGAGGCAGGTATTCATTCTGATATTCATCCGAATGCGGCACCACAAAACCCGTCAATTGTTGTCGGCGCAGCTCCACTCGCAGCGCCAGAAGATGCTCATATGCCATCACAACATTCCTATTACCCTAAGCGTTCAGATTTTACTTTTTCCCTTTAGCGAGTCCATACGAAGATAACACATTCGCCATTGTTTGCCGATTGTTTTAAGCACACTTACGCCCCATATTTCAAATCCATACACATCCTGAATCGTCTCGGATGTGCGTTGGATCAACTTCCCGACACCCGCATAGGGAAAGTATGAAAAATCAACTCACATCATTTTAAACGATGAAAAAGGGAAGCGCACCCGGCAATCTATTGGATGGCTTGAAAGGCAGTCTCTTCGGTGGGAAACGTCGGAATCAGATCGGGAAAATTTGCGTCTTCGAGTAAGGTTTTTACCGGCTGTTGGGGTTCAACGACACTCATGGCCATATGATTGTCATTCAAGTCGAGATAGGCGAGCACCAAGCCCCCCAAACCAATGCTGTCCATGAACGTGACGCCCTGCATATTAAAAATGATATGCTTGGCGCCAGAGAACCTGGCGGACTTCACCATCCCCTGAAAGACTTTCCGGGAGTACACGGTCACTCGCCCTGAAATCATCAAGACCAGCGTTGTATCTTGCATTCGTTCGGCTACTTGCATCTCGACACCAGGGGTTATTTTGTTATTTTCGGCAATTTCCGCCGATTCTTGCTGAATGTCCCTGATTTCCTCTTGATGTCGAGGGTCTTGTGCATACACAGGTAGACAGCCTCTTTATGGAAAGAGCATTATGACGGATCTTGAGACCCCCACTGGCAAAAACAACATGCCGAAACTTTGAAGAAACTGAGGAAAAATGCGTAACATCGCGCTTGAGCCGGAAGAAAGCGATCGGAGCGGACAATAAGAAGGCACCGTAAGCTCACTGGGGGATTTCCCCCCACAAGATGAGCCTCGCGGCAGACCACCATATCCCTATCAATACTATCCATCAACATCTCCTACATTTGCGACAACTCCAATTGTGAAGAACAACCTATCCCCTCAACATCCCGATTCCCGGCACCTGCACCCCTCAACACAACCTCCGCTTCTCTCTCTGTTAAAAGAACATTTTGGCTTCACCGCCTTTCGACCATTACAGGAAGAGATCATTCGGGATGTCCTCGCTGAGCGAGACGTGGTAGCCCTGTTACCTACGGGTGGAGGGAAGTCCCTGTGCTTTCAGTTGCCGGCGCTGGCCCGCTCGGGCCTGACGATCGTGGTCTCCCCGCTCATTGCGCTGATGAAAGATCAAGTGGATGGGCTCCGAGCCAATGGCATTGCCGCGACATTTCTCAACTCCTCTCTGACCACGCAGGAATCCCAGGCACGGTTACGTGGGCTGCATCAGGGTGATTACCGCCTGCTCTACATGGCACCGGAACGCCTCATGGTCCCCGGATACCTCAATCTGCTCCGGAATTTTCAGGTCAATCTGCTGGCCATTGATGAAGCCCATTGCATCAGTGAATGGGGCCATGATTTCCGGCCCGAATACCGGCGACTCGTGGAACTACGAGATCAGGTCCCTGCCCTCCCGATCATCGCACTCACCGCCACCGCCACGGCGCGGGTCCAAAAAGACATCGTGACACTCCTGCGATTGCGAGATCCCGCATGCTATGTGGCCAGTTTCAACCGTCCCAATCTGACCTATCAGGTGCAGCCAAAGGACAACCCGTTTGGACAGGTCCTCTCGTTTCTCCGGACACGCCCCAAGGACTGCGGAATTCTCTACTGCCAGAGCCGAAAGACCACGGAAAGTGTGGCGGAACGATTACAAGACCATGGCATCAACGCACAGCCCTATCATGCAGGCCTGAGTGCCGAGGAGCGCACACGGCATCAGGAATTGTTCCTGCGAGATGAAATCCAGGTGATCTGCGCCACCATTGCCTTCGGCATGGGAATCAACAAGCCCAACGTGCGATTTGTCATTCACTACGATTTACCCAAAAATCTCGAGAGTTATTATCAGGAGACCGGCCGCGCCGGGCGCGATGGCCTGCCAAGCGAGTGTGTCCTGCTCTTCAGTGCCGGGGATACGGTCAAGCAGCAGCGCTTCATCAATGAGAAACCCAACTTCCAGGAACAGCAAATTGCCAACAGGCAATTGCAGGAAATGGTGCAATATGCGGAATGCGGCACATGTCGGCGTCGCACGCTTCTCCAATATTTTGGAGAACATGTTGAGTCAGAAAACTGTGGCGGATGCGACAACTGTCTCTCGCCCAGGGATATCTTCGACGGCACAGATGCCGCGCAGACCGTTCTCTCATGCGTTGAAGAGATACGTGGGACAAGTGGATTTAGCGTCGGACTCAATCACGTCATCGCCGTACTCACCAAAGCCAACACCGAGAAAATCCGCCGATGGCGTCATGACCAATTAACCAGCTACGGGAAAGGGGAAGCCCACCGGCGGCCCGAATGGGCAGCCATCAGCCGGGAACTCATCCGGCTGGGATATCTCCAGCAAACTGCCGATCCATTCACGGTGTTGGAAGTCACCGACCAGGGCCAGCACTTCCTTCAAGACCCCAAGACGCTCATGCTCACAAAACCCATGAGCACACCGGAACGTAAGGCGCTCTCCGGCGAGGACCTTGGCCACGACGAGATGCTCTTCACTCGCCTCCGCCAACTGCGAAAGACATTAGCCGATGAGGCTGATGTCCCTGCCTATGTCATATTCTCCGATGTGGCACTTCGGCAGATGGCACGAGACTATCCGACCAATGAACAGGATTTTCTACAAATTAGCGGAGTCGGGAATCGAAAATTACAGGAGTTTGGCCCCAAGTTTCTCGCAGTCATTACTGCACACTTGAAAAACTACGCTCCCCTGACTATTCCAAAAGAATCCAATCTTCCTACCACACCAGCGGTCTATTCCAAAAAAAGGCCGCTTGGAGATACCGTCCATGATACGTTGCGCTATTTTCGGTCGGGGCATTCGATCGAACAGATCGCCAGTGAGCGCGGCTTGGTCACCAGCACCATCTATGGACACCTGGAACAAGCCATCCAAGCCTGTGAGCCGGTAGACCTTACCCAATTGTGGACACCGGAGCAGGAATTAGAAATGGCAGCGGCCTTCGAGAAAACGGGGTTTGGCAATCTCACCGGCGCCAAAGAGCTTCTCGGCAACCTCTACGATTACGGCCAACTCCGCCTCTTCCGCGCTTTCCATGGGAAAACCTGAGATCTCACTGTTTAGACAGGCAACGAATACCGTGTTACTCAGTTAAATCTCAAATCGAATGTCACCCTGAGCCAACGGCGAAGGATCCGTGCCCACGGTAGAAAATGACACGCCAATTTTTGATATTCACTTTGCCTTTCCCGTCATCCCACTCAAAGCCCAGCTTCATGATGGGCTCTTTTGAAACTTAGGGTATTGCCATGGAATAAGCCAGCTTAACGTTTGAACACAATGGATTTTGCGGAGTGCCAGCCTAATGGAATTCCCATGCAGCTATTTCTTAGGTAGCTTGGCCGGAACTATGCCCTTCTTGAATAATCCAAGCAAATGCTTCAGCTTCAGAACGGAAGATACGCACGTTTTCGCCCTTGCCCTCGCATAGTGTTTCATACATGCGGCCCAAGCCGAATCCTATGTCCATTGGCGCGATCACCGCTCGCAGTGAACCATTGGGCCACGGGTTAAGTCTCGCTTGACGGCAAAGTCCTTCGCATGAGACATCATGAAAACTCTCCACAGCACTGCAATCGACTACTTGAGCCCATGTGGAATCGAGAGTCCCGTCGGCAAAAAACTGTCGCATTCTCTCCAAGTGGTTGAGGAGATCGTCGTCGGTCAGGACGCCCCAACCCCAACTACGAACGACACGCGCCACGTTATCCAATTCGAACTGGTATGGCATTGCGTTTCCTCCTCTCT
>JBGSSO010000173.1:0-6953 GCA_041737015.1 Nitrospirales bacterium | reverse complement strand
TATGCGAAAGGGATGTGTGCCCCAGTTACGCGCCCATGCGATGACTGCCGATTTTGATTGGGAGACACAAGGGGCTTTGTGGTGGAGCGAGGTTTCGCAACAAGGTGAGTTGATTCAGGCCTGCGAGGGTTCTGAAATATCACTTCTTTCTCCGTGTTGTTCTCCCACAAGTGCTATGGCCTGGTTTCCGCCCGGATTCCAGTTTCATCAAACCTGGGGTGTTCCACTGGCTTTTCATGAGGATTGTTTCGGTATGCTGGTGGTGTGTTCGGCAGGTCCACAGGCGGTTGATCCGACGGTACTTGGGTGGTTGCAAGCATTAGGTTATGAGATCGAATGTTTGATGGCGCGTGGAAGACAGCTGGATCTATGGCGATTGCAAAGTGTGGCTATGGGCTCAGTATTTGATCCAATCTGTGTGACAGATGCTCAGGGTCGTTTGGAATGGGTGAATGAAGCCTATGCCGCCTTGCGTTGCTCCTCGACTCAATCGCTGTTGGGTTTTCCGTTGAGTTCGTTCCCTCATGAGGAACTGCAAGTCAGGAGGTCTCTGTCAGATGCATCTGCCCAAGAATTCAGTTGCGTGAAGACCGAGGTGATGCAAACGGGAAGCAAGGGACAATCTCTGGTTTTTGAACAAGTGGTTACTCCTTTGCTCAATGAGCAGGGGGACCTCACGCATTTTGTGGTGATCTTGCATGATGTGACTGCTCGGAAAACGCAAGAACTGCTCATGAAGCATCATGCCTATTACGATCCGTTAACTGATCTCCCGAATCGAATTATGTTTGAAGACCGCCTGGAACAGGCGTTGGCGCAAGCCAGGCGGAATGGGACTTTACTGGCGTTATTCTTTTTGGATCTCGATAATTTTAAAACTATCAATGATTATCATGGTCATCAAACTGGAGATCGCGTATTGCGCATCGTGGCGGAGCGGTTAGCATCTTGTGTACGATCGACCGATACCGTCGCGCGTTTGTGCGGGGATGAATTTACGGTGATTCTTCAAGGGCTTGAACATATTCAGGATATTCGTCAGGTGGCGCTGAAAATTTTAGAATGCCTTATTCCGCCCATTCGATTGGGTAAAGAAAAAATCCTCATACAGATCAGTATTGGGATTTCGGTCTATCCGAAGGATTCTACGGATCCCCATCGATTGTTAGAAATTGCCGACCAGGCGATGTATCGGGCTAAAGAATGTGGTGGACAGTGCTGGTATTTCGCCACATCTGAATGGAATGACGAATAAGCTTTGTCATGCTGATTCACTCCTCCTGCATCCATCCCGAGAGCTAAACTCAAGCGATATTCCAGAAAGTAATTTTCTTGTATCTCATTCAAGGTAGCCTCAAAAAATGGATTTGGTTCCTCCCTCTTTCCATCCGACTGGGCCTGTCACGCCTCCTCCAAGAATTCATTGATCCTACGCATGCTTATCCCGCTTACGTATCTCCCATGTCTGGGTGTCCTTTAAAATCGTTGAGAAAATGCCACGATTGTTGAGTAAATGCTGCTTCGGGTTATGCCACCCATCCTTCTTGGTGTGCTGGTTTTTTTTAATCCTCCATATAATACTTCCCTGAATCCTCTGCCATTTTGTCAGGAGAGATTAAGGGATGGTTCTTAGCCGGACCATGCCGTGAAATCTCTAACTCTGCAGTACATCTATGGAATTTGGGGTAATTGGTCTGGCCACATTTCTTCCGGCTGTTCAGAATTGATGGGGTTTCCGTTATCGAGACATCTCGACGAGGAGTTCCTGTTGTATTCGGCATGATCCCTTGGCCTTGTTTTTGCAATTTTTGATTGTAGTGGACGATCTCAAAGAGATATTTCGTGATTTGTTCGCTGTAGCCGTTGAACAAGGAGTTCGCAATATGACTGTTCATTCATCGACCCGCAGAATCTATTTTTGGGGAATAGTGATCCTGATGTTGTTGCTGGCCACCGGCTGTGCGCATCGGTCCACACATGGAGTTCATAAATATGGCAAAAAATCGGGCGCGCCAACCGTGTTGGCCTCACAGGGAGATTTTTCCACGGGAGTTTCGGAACAAGCATTAAACAAAGGGACATCCACTGGGGAGGGGTATTTCCCGGAAGGGGCAGGAGCATTGTCCGATCTGCTTGCAGAAGATCCCTTGATTCGGGAGGACCACACATTTGGGTCAGGTCTCACGCCTTCTGACTCTCCCAATGATTATTGGGGGAATCGAACTCGTGCCGAACAATTGACCTCACAAAGCGGGTTGCGAGATGTGCATTTTGAATTTGATAGCTTTCAACTCAATGAACAAGCTAAGGCCACGTTAGGGACTAACGCGGAATGGCTGAAAGCTCATCCGCATGCGGAGATTACCATTGAAGGACATTGCGATGATCGCGGAACGGCTTCCTATAACCATGTCTTAGGTGAGAAGCGTGCCATTCGCACCAAAACCTACCTCACCAGTTTGGGAGTCCCTGCTGAGCGACTTCATGTGATGTCATTCGGCAAGGAGAATCCGGCCTGTTGGGATTCGACCGAACCGTGTTTCCAGAAGAATCGGCGTGCTCATCTCGTCTTAGATATCAGTGTGGCCTCGACCCCGATGCCCTATGTCGCCGACCGCCGGGATTGGTAGAGGTCCCTTGCAGGACATGGACGGGTTTATGGTTTCTGAGAGGATAGAATAAGACTATGCTAAGCCCTCATTCGTTTTTGTATCGTTTGAGTGTTCGATTTGTCCTTTTGGGGGTGAGCGTGACCTTGGCAGGGTGTGTGGCTCAGCAGGCGGATGTGGTACGAATCAAACGGGAATTAGACGCCAAGATTGGCCAGTTGGATAAGAGCAAAACATCACTCCAACAAGCCGTGAGTGAAGCGAATTCGGCATTGGAGAAAGCGAATTCCCTTATTGCCAAACAGCGGGTTGAGATTCAGGAGTTACTGCATGCTCGTGCCGAAGTGATGGATCAAGTTGCTACCTTAAAGGAGACGGACCTCTCACAGGTTCGTGGGGGGCTTGAAAGCAATCAGAACCAGGTCAGCGAATTGACAAAAAAAATGGCGCGATATGACGCGGATATGAAAGAAGTCCGAACCCAGCTTCAACAATCTGAACCTCTGGTGCATCAACTTCGAGATCGTTTAGCAGGGGAGGAGCAACTCCTGACAGAGCAAGGAGGTAAGTTAGGCGAATTTCGGACTTCGTTAGTGGATTACCAGCAGGTGCTAGCCTCTCTTCGACAACAAGTTACCCAACAAGAACAGCACGTCGCGGAGTTACGCAAACAAATTGACCTCAAGGCGCAACAACGTGATGCTCAGGCGCAGCAAGTCCAGGCGAATTTTGAAGAGGTTCGGCGAAGTATACAGTCGGTGGTAGGGACGTTAGAAAAAGTCAGTGTCACATTCGGGGGGCGATTGGATGAGCACGAGCAAAAACTCTCTCGTGTGGCTGGGCAACTTGGTAGTTCCCTTTCCTCCAATGCTCACATGCCCGAAAGCCGCGATCTGTCGGCGCAGACAGCAATTACCCGAGATTTCCTTTCTCAACTCACTCCACCATCCTTGCGGTCGGGCGCAATGAATGACCCACCATCTACAAAGGAAAGTTCTCGTCCGGTTGTGACTGGGTCGGTTGCCGCATATGCTCCCTCGTCCCAACTATCAAGGATGTTGCCGGCTCTGGGAGAATCTTCGGCCCAGGGTTCTTCGGGTCATGTCGATATGCGAAACGCTCAGGTGATATATGACCGGGCGATGTCACTTCTTCGTCAAGGAAAATTTGGCGAAGCTTCCACCGGGTTTTCGACATTTTTGAGGACCTTTGCAGACTCTCCTTTGGCCTCAAATGCACAATATTGGTTGGGTGAATGTTATTATGGTGAAAGACGGTTTCAAGAAGCCATTGATGAATTTGAACGAGTCTTTGCCTTTTACCCTTCCAGCAATAAAGTACCGGCATCTCTACTCAAAATTGCCTATTCGCATATCGAATTACGCGAACTACCAATGGCTCGGTCGGTCTTTCAACAACTTGTACGGACCCATCCCGAAAGCCCAGAAGCTGGAAAAGCGTATGGTCGTCTTCAAGAAGTGAATGCCTTCCTCGATAACCCTTCCTAAACTTCCAATTTCTCCAGTGTCGTTTTATCTCGTCTTGTCTCACATAGACTGTACAGCTAAGTTTTACCTTTGAACGGGTACCTTTGCCTGTTCAGAGGCGGGAGAGCCAGGCCAGCTCGTCACTGGCATAATTTTAGATAAAAGTGCCTGGTATTACAGAAATGCTTCAATGAATCCTCGCCCTCTGAATCGTAGATGACAGGTAGCAGCTCTGAAGTCTGCTTTACGCCAGATCCTCAAGCATTAAATTCAAGAATTTCCCTTCAGAAACCGAAGCTTCGCTTACGGTGATATATCAACTGTGGTGACAAGACTATGCTATCTCCGAGCAGGGAAAATATTCAGACGTTAACAGGGCTCAGGGGTTTTGCCGCGATATGGGTTGTGATTTTTCACGTGTGTTTTGGGGAACCAGATGGGTATTTGCCGGGATTCTACGAAAAGATTCAGTGGGGGTTAGGAAGAAATATTATTCTCCAAGGAGTCTATGCCGTTGATATATTTTTTGTTCTCAGCGGATTCATTCTGACGTATGTGCATCGGCACGAATTTGAAAGCCGATTGACCTTGCATGGAGTCGGGAATTTTCTTTCGCTTCGATTGGCAAGAATTTACCCAATGCATTTAGTTGTCGTGGTTGTATTCATTGGAGCCGCCATGCTTGGGATTTGGAATCAAAAGGTGATTTCGTATGGGGATATCGTTCGAAATGTCACACTCACAAATATGTGGGTGAATCCTTCGTTGAATACTCCTGCCTGGTCCGTGAGTGCGGAATGGCTAGCGTATCTCTGTTTTCCAATCATCATGAAACTTTTGATTTCGATTCAAAGAAAAGACTTTCAACTCCTGCTTATTTTCTTCTTGGTCACTCTGTATCCGATGAGCATTATGTACTTCCAATGGCAATGGGAATGGCATTATGGCTGGGTTGCCGTGGCCCGGGTGTTGAATGGATTTATTTTAGGGTGCCTGATGTTTTGTGTTCAGGAGCATTTTGACATACTCAACGATGCTTTGCGGGCATCTCGTTGGTGTCTGGCTTTTCTGTTGGCATTTATGGTCTTTCTGGTATTAGGACTTCCAATTGTGTTCCTGTATCCCCTTATTCCGTTTATTATCGTGACCTTGGCAAATGCACAAACGGGAATTGCTCAGGTATTCGGGAATAAGATAGGCGTATTTTTGGGAACCATCTCCTTTGGGATCTACATGGTTCACTACCCGGTATTGGAAATTGTTCGATACGCATTCAATGATTACTATTCAGGAGTGAATTCTGAACTCAATCAACCTCTGTTGTGGATTCATTTATGTGGAATTCTCGTTTTGGTAATTGCAGTTGCCTCCTTGTGCTATTTCTGGATTGAGAAACCTAGCAGGGAATATCTCAAACGGAAAATAGGTGATCGAAAAACACCGTCTCACCAATTCCTGACTCAGAGTGTCAATGGATAACCTGTTTTTGGTATGAGTACCCGCCAATGTGATAGAGAAGGCTGAGAGTGGTTAGAGGCTCACTTTAACTCTAGGTGAGGGCATCTCTCTTATTTTGATTAATGACGAACCAAGATTTAGGGCAGAGAACGCTTGGTGATCCTTCAAATACCGCAGGGCATGTTCGCTAGGTGAGACGAATACCTTGGTGGGCGAGAATCTCCGGGACCAGGGCGAAAGGGTGGTACACCTGTTCCCAGGGTTCTCCGCGTTGTTCAATCAACGATTCGTGAATGGGACCTAACCACTGGTCCGCTTTACGAAGGTATTCGATTTTATCTGGATTGATTCCCATAATCCGGCAACAGGTAGCATCGACGGCCGTGAGATTTCTCCCCATGACTAGGACTCCGGCTTGAACGGGAGTCCCCATAATCGGACCATCCCCCTCCATTCCGGTTATGCCGTCGACAATGGCGAAATGAGGCTTGAGAGTCGCATTGATATCCAAAATGGATTGTGGGATTCCGGCCTGGTGTAGCACATTTTTTGGCCATCCATAATAGTTCCCGGGCATCACGCCAAAAAAGTTTTTCATGGACAGGGTCGCCCCAGCCCAATGGTGAGTTTTCATCTTGGCTAGCGAGACTACCCAATCGACTTCCTGGACTACTCGAGGAAACGTCAATGTGGCCAGCGAAGTCTGGCCTCCCAGGTTAGGCATGACAACCCCTTCCATCGTATTCAGGTCTTGAAAGGGGATACGATCTTCGTACAGCACATCTGCCAATCCGGATTCTTCCAAGACTAAAAGAGTATCGTGGCGATGCCCAGGCCCTTCGGCCACGACCACAGAAGCCGCACCCAGGGATAGAAATGCCTCGACGGCTCCGCGAACGACCAGGGGATGGGTATTGATATGCGATAACGATTGGTGTGGCTCAACTAAATTAGGTTTTAATAGAATGCGTTTCCCTTTTATCTCAGATGGAGTGATCCCCAATTCTTGGAATCCTTGGCGCATGAGTACCGCAAAATCAGCCTGGTATGTTTTTGCTTGACCGATGAACGTCTGCGCGGTCAAACGTGGGCTCATAAGCCAATGAAGCAGGGAAAACCCTGAGACAGCTAATCCTCCTCCGAGCAAACAAGCCTGCAGTAATTGTCTTCTCGTGAGCGTGAGTTGATCCGTTTGCATGGGGGCGGTGGTCATGGAAGGCGCTTTTTTCTTCATTGGTGGTGGGTAAACGAAGCGGGCGGTTGTGGTAGTGATATTGGGAATAATGAGTACAGTCCTTGTTGCGCTTTCGCACCGCATAAGAGCAATGCTAGAGAGGGAAGGGCATAGGTCCCGTATCGCTCTTGACGTTGAAGACAGGCGTGGGGTCGGCCTGGACGG
>JBGSSO010000113.1:0-15290 GCA_041737015.1 Nitrospirales bacterium | reverse complement strand
TACGCTCCTACCCATGAAGTGCAACAAGGTGGAGGGATTGGGTTCACCACAATGACTATTTCTGGCATCATTCAGCTCTCAGCCCGTGTGGGAGTTACCTACCATTCCCCCGATTATAAAAGGAATCTGAACGGGGGATTGTTTGAATGGGTCGTTGATGGTCAAGTTATAGCCGATCTCGATGTCGGTCCGGTGGAGGATGGTGGCACGGTTCAGCACCAATTCATTGGGAAAGTGGCTGTGGCAGCAGGTCGTCATACCATCCAGCTTCGGGTGACCCGTCCCTTTCAGAGCGGAGCCGGGAAACCGGCGCCGGTTCAGTTTGTAGACGATGTCATGGTGGAACTCCTTTCCCAACCCTGAAAGGTCCCTTCAACCTTATTGAAGAAAAGAATGTCCTTTGCCTGTCTGCCGGGTTAAGAGTGGAGCGAGGAAAACCGATACAAGGAGACACCACCCAAAATCACCACGAAAGAATCTTCTATGGTTATTTCCGAACGTAGTCTCAACCACGATACCCTGGTGGAAACTTTTGCGGGTCGGTTTGATCAACATGCCAGACAGGATTTTAAATGGCGGATTGATCATGCCATTCTGCAGGGTTATCGGTTTGTCATGTTAAATATGGTGGCCGTTTCATTTATTGACAGCGCTGCCCTCGGATGGTTGGTGCTTGCCCAACGGCGTTTTCAGCGAATTGGTGGCAAGCTTGCCATCATTTCTCCGATAGGATTTGTTCGCGATGTTCTGGAGATCACTGAAATTGGGGAATGGATCCCCATCTTTTCCAGCGAAGATGAAGCCTTGAAGACCTTTGAATCTAGCAAAGAGCATTCATCGGAGTCATGACGATGGGAACATCGACTGCACTGAAACAAGATCTCTGGCGACCGATACCAATCCCCCAAGGAGATCGACGAACGTTTCGACGGATGTCCGTCAAACCCTACCAGGTGCTTCCGGTAGCCATTCGTTATGGGCAGGACATGGTCTGTCAGGGCCGTGTGCTCAATCTCAGTCCTCAAGGCATGCTCGTTGAGTTTCCTGACGACCAAATTCCTCCTGTGCGTACGGGGGCCAAGGTGTCTGTCAAGCTGCATTACCTCGGCGACAGCATTTGGTTGCCTGGACTTGTCCGGCATTGCAAGGGCCAGAAAATGGGATTTTTGTTCCCCGCCCTGACCAATCATCCCACGAGAGGGGCCAAGCACCCACTGACCATCGTTCTGCATTCTCTCTCTCGCGCAGTCACCTCTCTATAATTTCTTCTTCTTTTCTCTCATTTCAGCCATATCCCCGATCATGATCGGATATTCATCTGACTACTGACCGGAATGGCATCATCATGAAGCATCCTCGTTCAACGCCCCACCCATGACGGCTTCCGTCTTCAGTAAATTGAAAAAAACGAGGTCTGGCGCATGAGGATTGGAAGGACCAACAGCATATGGATTACCCGCGGTTAGAGAGGACCGGCGTGTCTAGATTCTGACGAGAATTACGGTCTGCTTAGGACTGAGGGACAATGCGGGGACTCGTTTTGGCAACCATCGAAAGAGTTTTGGGGGATCGGGTTGGCCGAGTGATGGGTTCCTGAATGGCTAATAGGCATTCTAGGCGGGGGCGGACCGAATCCAGGTCTTTGTGCAGATGAATTTCGGTGATACGGTTGTCATTTAAATCGATGGCCTGGCAAATGGCATCCTGCGCAATTTTGAGCCCGCCATCGAGATCCCGTCGCAGGGCTGTTTTGAAGTGGAATCGGAGGGAGAGGCTGAGTGCGTGAGTTTCCAGTTGCGATAAAAATTCGGTCCGATGAGAAGATTGCCGCAACACGGTGAGTAAGTGGCTAGCCACAGCCGTCTTGTATTGCCGCCCGGGAGAGGCCAGAACTCTTCGCCCGTTGACGGTGGCGTATTGATGATTAATGCTGGGTGGGAGGGGTAAGACAACAAAGAGTTCGCGCGGTGATAGAGCATCGCCCCCAAGATGTTCCCAATGCATCAGGGAGCCCACGGTCTTCGCTTTTCGTTTATTATGGCCGGAGAGGAGAACGAGGCCACCCCGCACTTTTGACTGCAAAAGCTTGGGAAGGGAGGGAATACGAATAGTTCTCAATGAGGGTAGTTCTCAATGGGGAATCTATAAAGGGGGTGTGGTATTGGTCGTGGAGCGAGAAAGATGGTCCGTTAGAGGAGGCTCTGAATTTTGCTCATGCTGTGTTCAAAGGTGTCTTCATTTACATGGACAAAACGTCGCCATTCTGATGGATTCCACACTTCAAGACGATGAAACATACCGACTAATACCACTTCTTGATCCTCATCGACGGGGACGAGTTTGCGAAACCGGCCCGGGATTAATATTCGACCAGCCTTATCCATTTCTGATGCGGAGGCTTCCGAGACCATGTGATACATGAAAAGACGCCGCTGGTCTTCATCGAGAGATTGTTTGGCGTTTTCTAGGATCTTGGCCCATTCCGGGTTGGTATAGGCAGAGACGGGCATATCCTGCCCCTTGAGGAACATCAGACTATTTCCGTGAGCTTCGATTTCTTCACGAATAGGACTCGGAACAACAAATCGTCCTTTTTCGTCGATTTTACAATAATATTGTCCAGCAAACATGCTGAATGTTCCTTGGATCTCCTGAACGTCCTATCTGTGAGTGTAGCTTACCGAAAGTTTAAGAAAAGTCAAGTAGTTTTGCTTGAGTAGTCGAGCTAATCGCTTTCGGTGGCAGGCATCCCCATATCCATATCGTCGGTGTCTATCGCGTCCATGGCCTCGTCCATGTCCTCTCCTACGTCTTCTCCCATCTCCTTTCCCATTTTTTTCATGAAGCGGGCCATGCTCTGTGGATCGTTTTCGTCCAGGTCCCCGAAGTTGCTGGGATCGGCCAAGGCTTCCATCCGAGCTTCTTCCGATTTGGGTGCAGCGAAGCGGGACATGATGCGTTCCAGGTTGGCACTCTGGCAGTGCTTGCAGGATGGGACTGGGGCGCTTGAAGTGAGGATTAAAAAAGAATTGCGTTTCCGGCAATCCTGACAACGGTATTCATATATGGGCATCGAGTCGTTCCTCCTGATCGCAGTGTACGGGCTGTATATATCGCAAAATAGTCTCTTTGGGAAGAGTCGAAAATTGGTTTATGCAAATCGAAAGATCTCAAATGCATTATATGCGCAAACGCATCTGACTCATTCTGGTTAGCCTCATGTATGAGGGGTGTTCAAAATGTCTGATCGAGATAGGACAGGCAAAGCGGGAAGGAAGGGAGATGGGTGTTTATTCAGAGAAAACAGCCAGCAGAAGCTCCGTGTTGGCAGACCGTTTGTCTCGACCTCCAGAAGGGATTTGGTAATAAATTCCTTACAGCATTCTAGCGAGTGTCAGCCCATACACCGGGCCTGAGCCGGCACGTCGAAGCGTCTTGGCGCATTCATGCAGGGTCGTGCCAGTGGTAAAAACATCGTCCACCAATAAGATCCGTTTGCCTTGAATGTGGGCAGGCTTGGCGACGGAAAAGGCCCGACGCAGGTTCGTGAGTCGCTCCTTCCTTGTTAACGAGGTTTGGGGGACGGTAGGACGAATTCGGAGTAGACACGAGAGTAACAGAGGA
Organism: Nitrospirales bacterium; assembly: GCA_041737015.1. Lineage (GTDB taxonomy): Bacteria > Nitrospirota > Nitrospiria > Nitrospirales > UBA8639 > Nitrospira_E. Next base: position 11,666 of record JBGSSO010000113.1, on the reverse strand, counting down.
ATCCCCGTGTGGTGACTGAGCCGATCTGCCAGCAGTAGGGATTGATTGTATTCACGTTCCCGCAATCGTTGGGGGTGAAGGGGGACGGAGATGATGGCATCTAAGGTTGGTAAAGCGGGCAACGCCTCAACCATGGCCTGAGCGAGTGGTTGAGTCAGCGATAGTTTGCCACGGTATTTAAACAGGGTAATGGCTTCTTTCAGTGGGGGTTGGTAGGGAAAGAGACTCCAGACTTGCGTGAGGGCCAATGGTCGTGCGCGGCAGGCTCCGCACTGATGGGCCGGACTATGAAGTAAGGCCGTGGGAGAAGCAAAGGGGCGTCCACATCGCGGACAAACCGGGCCTGGAATAGGTTTGAGTGTCCCCCAACACTGAAGGCAAAAAAAGGGAACGGGATCGTCCCGCAAGGGATTCCGACAACCGGCACAGGCGGTGGGAAAAATGACATGCAGGAGCGTTCGGAGAAGGCGCGTCGCGGTAAATGGTGGAACCATGGAGGCGATCTTTCAGAGCTGAGGTCAACCGTGGAGTATGCCTAATTTTCCTTGGGCGCCTTGGTCCATTTACCTTCGTTATGATATAGGAGAGATATCGAATTTGCCATGATTCAAGAGCCTTCCTGAGGGCAGAATTATCTGATAGGTTCACGTGATTCAGTTTCACCATGTCTATAAGGAATACCGGCGCGGATCCACTCCGGTCGTGGCCTTGCGGGATGTCTGTGTGGACATTCAGCAGGGAGAGTTTTGTGCGCTCATGGGGCCCAGCGGGAGTGGAAAAAGCACGCTATTGCATTTGGTGGCGGGGCTGGACTGGGTGACATCCGGAGATATCCTACTGGATGGGCGTTCCTGCCTGGCGTTTGGTGATCAGGAATGGACGCGGTGGCGTCGGGAACAGGTGGGGGTCGTGTTTCAGGCGTTTCATCTGATCCCGGGATTGACGATCGAAGAAAACGTGGCGCTTCCCTTGCGTTTACAAGGGGAAGAATCCGGAACGGTGCGAACCAAGACAGCTGACATGCTGGAGCGGGTGGGGATGAGTCATCGGCTGGGTCACCGGTCGCATGAATTATCCGGAGGAGAACAACAGCGGGTGGCGCTTGCCAGGGCCTTTGTGCATCGCCCTCGACTGATCGTGGCAGATGAACCCACCGGCAATTTAGATGGTGAAACGGGCGCGAGAATTGTGTCGTTGCTGCGTCAATGTGCGAAGGAATTTGGCCAGACGGTGCTCCTGGCTACCCATTCATTACGCGCCGCTCAGACGGCGGATCGGATCGTCGCGATTCGAGACGGACAATTGGAGTAATACGCAATGGACCTTTCAACAGTAATTGCCGGTGTGTCCTTTCCATGTGGGGTGATGAACGCGTCGGGAGCCTTGTGCGTGACGCCGGAAGAGCTGGAGGACCTGGGCAGGTCTCATGCCGGTGCGATTGTGACTAAATCGATGACGCCTCTTGCCCGTGAGGGCAATCCCCAACCGAGGTATGTGGTGTTTGACGGTGGCTCGATCAACTCGATGGGCCTTCCCAATTTAGGATTTCCCGCCTATGCCAAACTCATTCCAGCCTTGAAGCGGTTTGGGAAACCCGTCATCGCCAGTCTGGCCGGCCTTCATCCCGATGATTTTCTCGAAGGTGCAAAGGCTTTGGAGATCGCTCGACCGGATTTGGTGGAAGTGAATTTGTCCTGTCCGAACATTCCCGGTAAGCCGCAGATCGGGTATGACTTTGAGGAAACGGAACGGTTATTGAAAGAGATCCGTGGGCTACTGACCGTGCCGTTTGGAGTGAAACTCCCGCCCTACTTTGATCCGATCCATCATCAGAAAATTGCCGAGGTGCTTCAGCGAAGTGGCGTAGCCTTTGTCACGGTCATCAATTCAGTGGGGAATACCCTGGTGGTCGATCCGGAGCGGGAAATGGTGGTGATTAAGCCCAAAGGGGGATTTGGGGGATTGGGTGGGAGGATGATTAAGCCTGTGGCCTTGGCCAACGTTCGCGCGTTTTGGAAAATCTGGGGTGAGCGGATTCCTATTATTGGAACAGGTGGAGTGGAAAATGGAGTGGATGTGTTCGAGCATGTGTTGTGTGGCGCCTCAGCGGTTCAGATAGGCACGGTGCTGGTTGAGGAAGGTTGCGAGGTGTTTGCAAGGCTCGAACGGGAAATTGCCGACTGCCTGCAAGGAAAAGGCTACCCGTCGTTAATGGCCTGTCGAGGGAAATTACGGGAGATGGATTGAAAAAAACGGATATGGATTGGCCTGAACAGGTAAAGCTCAAAATGAGCTGCAGCACTGCGTTCTTGACCTTTTTATGAGAGGCCAGGTCGAGATACAGGTCCCTCAGGTCTTTGTGGTCGGAGTCGTTGGGCCTTGGGGGATGATACGAAGCGCAATGGCTTGCCGGAGTAATTGGGCCACGTTTCTGACCCGTAACCGGCGCATCAAGTTGAAGCGGTGGACTTCAACCGTGCGCACGCTAATGTCGAGCTGTTCACCAATTTCACGATTGGTAAAGCCTTGAGCCACCAGGCCCAGGATTTCCTTTTGCCGAGCGGTGAGAGATTGGCCCTCGGAATTTGATTCCAAGAGTTCTTCTGTTGATTCCGATTCAGTCACTTTCCCTTTTGGCATGTTGAGTCAGTGCCCCACGCATAATTTTCTAGTTGTTTTAACATACGTTCCTTACTTCCGACAACCGCTCCTATGATACGAATTCTTCTTCTATTGGTCCTTGATCATGTGCGCCATCGGCCCTTTCGAGCCTTTCTCACAGTGGTCGGGGTGGCGATTGGCGTCTCGGCCTGGTTGGCCATTCGCCTGGCCAATGGCGCAGTTTATCAATCCTTTGAGCAATCGGTGGCGTCCGTTGTTGGAAAGGCCTCCATTACCCTTTCGCGTGGGACGGAGGGGATGGATGAGTCGATTATCGAGGAGATTCAACGGCATCCTGGGGTCCAATCGGCTCAGCCTGTTTTGAAAATTGAGTCCATGATCCAGGAAGGTCCCTCCACGGGTCACACGCTCGTGATTTGGGGAGTCGATCTTCTGGACTATGAGGAGCTTAGGCCATCAGGGGATTCGACAAATGCGATCACGGACAATCAGTGGAAACAGGTGTTTTCTCTGCAGACGGTCTTTTTAGGGAAAGAGTTTGCCAGGGAATTAGGGCTGAGCGAAGGGCAGACACTGACTGTGACGAGTCAGGGCATCTCCCATGATCTGATCGTGGGAGGTCTGTTGAGATCCTCCGATGCTCTTTTTCAAGGTACGGAGCGACAGGCGATCATGGATATTGCTGCAGCCCAATGGGTGTTCGGTTGGGTGGGACGTCTGCATTCCATTGCCGTAGTTCCTGAACCTGGTATGGCGGGGGCCACGCTTATCCAAGCCTTACAAAACGTGGTGCCGCCGGATATTCGAATGAGTCAATCCTCGCGACGGACGGAGCAAGTGGAATCGATGTTGAAGGCCTTCCAGTTTAATCTCACCATGCTCAGCGGAATTGCGCTGTTAGTGGGGGTGTTTCTGGTTTATAACACGATGGCATTTTCGGTGGCGCACCATCGACGGGAGATTGGCATTCTCCGGGCACTCGGCATGGAACGGCGAGCCATCACGGTATTGTTTCTCTTGGAGTCTGGTCTGCTCGGCCTTGTGGGTGGAGTCATGGGCTGTTGGTTCGGGGTTTTCCTGGCCGGCGGGTTGACGACGCTCATCGGGCAAAGTGTCGGCGAATTATATGGGATCACGTCTTTGGCCGTGTCGCAGGTTTATCCCTGGCTGTGGTTCGAAGCGATAGGGATTGGGGTCGGGGTTTCCCTTCTTGGAGCGCTCCGCCCTTCCTGGGATGCGAGCACGATAGCCCCGGTTCAAGCCTTGTCGGTAAGCCAATCCGAAGATGAAGAATCTGTTTCGTACAGGAAGTCAGGGTGGATCGCGGTGATCGCCTTTGGAGGTAGTGCCGCGTTGAGTGTGATGGCTCCCATAGACGGTATTCCGGTCGGAGGGTATGCCGCGGCGTTTTGTCTTCTGGTGGGCGGAACTGCCCTTGGGCCTGTGCTCTGCGGGTTGATTCATGAATGGAGGAGAACATGGCAAAGCGGGCGATGGGGCCTCCTGCCGTCCCTCGCGGCAGAACAGATCAGCCGCAATCCCGCTCGGACCAGTGTGACCATGGCAGCGATTGTCGTTGGGCTAGCCATCATGGTTGGAGTAGGCATCATGATCCAGAGTTTCCGACATACGGTAGACATCTGGATCGAGCAAACAATGCTGGCGGATATCATCGTGGCTCCGGTGTCATGGTTGGGGGAACAAGAGGTCGAGAATGACAAGCCTGGTCTGCCGTTGTCTCTGGTCAAGACGGTCATGTCGATACCAGGGGTTGAGGCGGTTGATCCATATCTGGAAATGGTGGGGGAGGTTTCAGGGCAGACGGTGTCATTGGTCGCACGCGACATGGCCCTTCATGCCGGGCGCAGCCGATATCTGTTTGTGACGGGTGATTCCACTCCCATTTTACAAGAAACGATCGAAGATGAAGGCGTGATTGTGTCTGAGGTGTTAGCTGGGAGGCTGGGACTGGCGGTAGGGAACGATATTGATGTGAAGGTGTCTTCAGGAAACCACGCCTTTCCCGTGAAGGGCATTTTTTATGATTATGCCACCGATGGAGGAAAAGTGGTCATGGACGACAAACTCTTTCGTCGGCATTGGGGAGAGGCCGACGCGACCATCTTTGCGGTCTATCTCAAGTCCGGTCAGGCGCTCCCAGTCGTGCGACGTGCAATCGAACAGGTGTTAAAAAATGACATCCCCATCGTCACGATCAGTAACGGGGAACTGAAAACCGAGATTCTGGAAATTTTTGATCGGACGTTTCGTGTCACCTATGTGTTGGAATTGATTGCCCTCAGCGTGGCGGTGCTGGGGATTATCAATACTCTCATGACCGCCATCACCGAACGCCGTCGGGAACTGGCCACGTTGCGAGCGTTGGGAGTGAGTCGCCCGCAAATCCAAGGACTGATCTTCTGGGAATCCTGCTATGTGGCCGGATTGGGTGCCGGCCTGGGCATTCTGGTGGGATTGGCGCTGTCGGTGTTGTTGATCAACGTCATTAACAAGCAATCATTTGGCTGGACAATTCAGTTCACCCTGTCATGGGAAACGTTGGGAATGGCTGTCCTGGTGGCGCTGTTGGCCGCATTGCTGGGAGCGTGGGGCCCAGCCAGATGGGCCAGTTGGCAACCGATAGCCGAGGATTTACGGTATGAATGACTCGTGGGGGCCTATCGATAAAGAAATATTAGAATCCGCAGGTAGAGCAATCAGGATGAGCAGGTTTCGGCTTTTTCGGCTTCGATCCCCTGGTATTTTACTTCTACCGTAAAGCCAAGGTCTTCGATCATTTTCCAGACTTCCTGGTGGGCAAGGCCTGGTGTCGTTAAGTAGCCATCCACGAAGAGGGAGTCGGCGACATAGAGTGCTAAGGGTTGGAGCGAACGGAGATTTTTTTCCCGTCCACCAGCCGCCCGGATTTCCGTTTTCGGATGGAAGAACCGGAAGAGACAGAGAATTTTTAAGCAGCGGACTGGAGTGAGATTCTTCATCTCGTCAAATGGCGTGCCTTCGACGGGGTACAACATGTTTAGGGGAATGGAATCGGGTTGGACGTCCTGTAATGCCAGGGCCAGATCTACCAGATCTTCGTCTCCTTCGCCCATCCCGACGATACCGCCGCTGCAGAGTTCCAATCCGGCTGCGCGGGCATGTTTCAGTGTGTCGATACGATCTTGATAGGTGTGGGTGGTGCAAATAGCAGGGTGATAGGCTTCACTGGTGTTGAGATTATGATTGATCCGATCGACTCCCGCCGCCTTTAACTGGCTGGCTTGTTCGTCATTCAATAATCCCAGGGAACAACAGATTTGAATGGGCAGTTCTTCTTTAATCTGTTTGACAGCGCTGGTGATGTGTGTGATTTCTGATTGTAACGGGGCGCGGCCACTGATCACGATGCAATACCGCTGGGCTTTGGCTTGTGCGGCCCGTCGAGCGCCTTCCAGCATTTTTTCCGGAGAGACGAGTGCATATCGCTCGATGGGAGCGGTGGAAATCGTTGATTGGGAACAATAGTGACAATCTTCCTGACAGGCTCCGCTTTTGGCATTGAGCAGCATTTGCAGACGGATGGTGTTGCCAAAATATCGTGACCGAATCCGATAGGCCGCATTGACCAGATCGAGCAGTTTGTCCTGAGGGGTGTCCAGAATGGCCAAGCCTTCCTTCCGGCTTGGGATTGTTCCCTCCAGCACGCGGTCTGCCAAATCTTGAAATGCGGTCATGGGGTTCTCCATTATTTTTCCTAAAAAATTCGATTGCCAACCTACGGATAAAAAGACAAAAACTTCTAGTAGCTTAAGAAAGCCTGGCGACTTTTCCTGGTGTTTTTGGCGCTCGTGCGACCTGCGGAAAAGGTTTGCGGCTTTCAGGAATAGAAATTTGTGGAGCGTCCGCCCACATGCTTTCTAAGGCATAATATTTCCGGATGTCTGATTTGAATATATGGACGATGATGTCTCCATAGTCGAGTAATATCCAATTGGCCGTTTCTTTTCCCTCAATATCCGGGCTTATTTCATAGCGTGTGGACATGACTTTTTCAATGAACGAGGTAATCCCTCGTACTTGAGGTACTGAATCCCCAGATGCAAAGACGAAATAGTCTGCTATTGACGTCATCGCTCCCACATCAAGCACCAACACCTCTCCGGCTTGCTTTTCTTGAGCCGCCTGAGCGATGAAGACCGCTTGTTCGAGGGTAGGAGATGGTTTCGGGTGGGTTAAACGGGCCATTGGTACAATCGTTTTTGAATTATATAGGACTCCACGGTGGGCGGCAACCAATGGCTTACGGAAGAACCGACGGCCAGGTGCTCCCTAATCGTCGAGGCCGATATCTCGCATGGCGGGACGGATAGGAGGTAAATCGTCTTACCCGAAGGGAGAAGGATGTCCAGACGCGTCGTGTCCCGTTGGTCAAGGCTTTGAAATGCTTGAGGCTTTGTTGCAGGAAGGAACGGCAGGGATTGAAGTTGTGTGAAGGCAACCCCCGGTCTAGAGCAGACGATAAAATGACAGAGGGTGAGCAAATGGTCCACCTTTCTCCAATTGCAGAAATCGAGAAAAGCATCCAGTCCCACAATAAAACCCAATTCCGTTCCTTCGGGGCATTCTTTTTTGAAATGTGTGACGGTGTCGACACTGTAGGACACTGCCGCAGATTGGATTTCGTGATCGGATACCGTGTAGTAGGGAAACGGGGCAATCGCCTCCTTCACCATTTCTAATCGATGGTGGGCTGGCGCAAGTGAGGCTGATGGTTTGTGTGGAGGATCTCCCGTCGGGACAAAAATGATCCGATCAAGGTGGATCGTGTTGTAGACATACTGGGCAATATGCAAATGCCCAGTATGGATGGGATTGAATGAGCCACCTAACAGGCCGATAAACATCAGTCTAGAATTTTCTTTTGTGTTATTTTTAAGAGATAAAAGGCGATCTATACCTGTGCCAAGGGAGGTTTGTGCATGAGCTGGGAGTCACGTTGCTTATGAAACCTGGTGCTTAGTCAAGACCAAATTGTCCCGGTGAATGACTTCCTCATACTCTAATGAGCCTAGGAGTTGCCTGATGTCGGACGTTTTTTTCCCCTTGATGCGGTGGAGGGTTTCGGCAGAATAATTCGTGAGTCCCTGCGCGAAGGCCATTCCCTCCCGGGTGGCGCAGGTAATGGGGTCTCCTGTCAGAAAGATGCCTGTGATGTCCAGAATGCCGGAGGGCAATAAACTTTTTCCTCGAAGGGTGAGGGCGGCCACGGCTCCTTCGTCCAAACGGAGCTCCCCTTTTGGCCGAAGCGTATAGGCAATCCACTGCTTTCGACTGGTCAGGGGTGATTGGTCTGACGCAAAAAACGTTCCTCCGGGCTTTCCGTTCAGGACCTCTCCTAAGGCATTTGGCGTTTCCCCATTTAATAAGAGGGTAGGGACCCCAAACCGTCCTGCCTGCTTGGCGGCTCTGATCTTGGTGACCATGCCGCCACGGCTGGCTTGTGTTCGAGAAGATCCCGCAAGGTCTTCAATGTCCTTGGTGACGTTGGCTACCAGAGGGATTAATTGCGCGGAAGGATTGAGATGAGGATCCTGGCTATAGAGCCCATCGACATCTGATAAAATCACCAGCAAATCTGCGTCAACTAAGTGGGCCACTTCTCCAGCGAGAGTATCGTTGTCACCAAATCTGATTTCCTCGATGGCCACGGTGTCATTTTCATTGATAATCGGAATGACCCCTAGCTGAATAAGGGTACTTAAGGTATGGCGCGCATTCAGGAATCGTCGACGGTCGGATAAATCCTGGTGAGTTAAGAGGATTTGGGCAATCTTGTTTTTCGTGTCTTCAAACGCCATCTCATAGGCTCGCATGAGCCGGCTTTGTCCGACGGCAGCGGCGGCTTGCTGAAGGGGTAATTCAGTGGGATAGGACGAAATGGCGAGGTGTGAGATGCCGGCAACGATGGCCCCTGAGGAAACCACGACAATCTGTCGATCCTGAGCCTGCAGGGTGCCCAATTCCTGGGCTAAACGGTTGATACGGTCGAGACGTAGACCGCCTTGCGAGGAAGCCACCAGGCTGCTTCCCACTTTGACGACGATCCTCTTGCACGCCGCTAACACTTGCTCGCGCATGAGGTCTTTGCTTCCAGAACGGCTTTCCCTAAATAGGTCACAAGTGATGGGAGGCCTTCCCTGGTCACGGCCGAAATGGGAAAGAATGGATAGTGGTGTGTGGCGCAATACTCCCGTAGGGCCTCCAAGTGCTGGCCGTTTCCCTGTGAATCAACTTTTGTGGCTACGATGGCAAACGGCCGTTCAAGGAGTTCGGGGTCAAATGCCTGGAGTTCCCTTTGTAATGTTTCAACGATCACGATGGGATCTTCTGAAATCCATTCGGTGATATCGACCAGATATAACAAAAAAGCGGTTCGCTGAATATGTCGCAGAAATTTAATTCCTAACCCTTTCCCTTCATGAGCGCCTTCGATCAATCCTGGAATATCGGCTACGACAAACGACGAATGTTCCATCCATTCCACCACTCCCAAATGAGGGCGTAGGGTGGTGAAAGGATAACTCGCAATTTCTGGATGCGCAGAAGAGATCGCTGAAATTAATGTGGATTTGCCGGCGTTAGGAAAGCCCACCAAGCCGACATCGGCTAAGAGCTTCAATTCCAGGTTTACCCATCGCTCTTCGCCGGGAGTCCCTGGCTCGAATTGACGTGGCGCCCGATTCGTAGACGTGGCAAAACGTGCATTGCCCTTTCCGCCTTTGCCTCCTTTGGCTACAATGGCGGTTTGTCCTTCCGCAATAAGATCGGCGATGATGTCGCCGTCCTCTGTTTTCACGAGAGTCCCGACAGGAAGGGCAATTACAATATCGGAGCCATTGGCTCCGTGGCAGTTAGTCTTGAGGCCTCTTACGCCGGACGTGGCCTCGTAGTGTTTTTGATATCGCAGGTCGAGCAAGGTTGAGACTCTATTGGAGGCCACAAACACCACGTCTCCTCCATCACCACCGTCGCCACCATTGGGACCACCAAATTCAGCAAATTTTTCTCGTCGAAAGCTACAGTGTCCGGTGCCACCGTCACCGGCTTTGATGAATATTCGTGCTTGATCAATAAACATACTGATCCTTAAATCCTACCGGACTTACCAGGGAAAAATGAAGGAGATGAATTGAGAAAAGCAGGAAATGGGAAGGGAAGCTAGACGGGAGGATACACGCTCACCTTGCGGCGGGCGATTCCTCCTTCAAACTTAACGATCCCGTCTACTTTGGCAAAGAGGGTGTAGTCTTTACCAAGTCCGACATTTGTCCCAGGAAAGAATTTCGTTCCACGCTGACGAACGATGATACTTCCGCCGCTCACCTTTTCGCCAGCATAGGCTTTGACGCCTAAATATTGTGGATTGCTATCGCGACCGTTGCGGGATGATCCGCCACCTTTTTTATGCGCCATGAGTCAAACCTCCAAAGAATTCTAAAGACCAATGTTAAGCGGATGCCACAATTTCAGTGATTCGAACTTGTGTGAATCCCTGACGATGGCCCTTGGTCCGTCGATAGTTTTTTCGTCGTTTCTTTTTGAAAATGGTAATGGACCGGGTTCGCGCATGTCGGATAATCTCTCCTTTGACTACTGCATCTGTAATCATGGGAGAGCCGACAATAGGCGCCTGGTCCGTTTGGACAAATCGCACTGAGTTGAATTGAATGATTGATCCGACATCGCCTTCAAGTGACTCGACTTGTAGGATACCGTTCGGTTCCGCCCGGTATTGTTTTCCACCTGTTTCGATAATTGCATACATGTTTTTTAGCTCCTTAACAAACACGCATTTTGCCAGTATGTTTACATTTATGTCAAGATTTTAGTATATCATCACGCGTTCCTGATACCTGGCAAAAATAAATCCGTGATGCCCTTGGCTCCCATGCCTTGTTTCGTTCAGCTTCTGTCGATCGGAGAAGTATTCTTATGGTGACTGTGTCAAAAAAAATCTGGATGGATGGAGCCCTCGTCGATTGGGATGAGGCCTCGGTTCATGTTCTTACCCATTCTCTCCATTATGGTCTGGCGGCATTTGAGGGAATCCGTTGTTATCAGGGCAAGGCCGGATCAAACATTTTTCGATTGCAAGAGCATGTGGACCGGCTCTTTGAATCTGCCCATATCACCATGATGCCCATGCCTTTTAGCAAAAAAGAGGTGTCGAACGCCATTGTGGAGACGGTTCGGATCAATCAATTAGCCTCCTGTTACATCCGCCCCATCGCCTATGTTGGATACGGCGCGATGGGAGTGTACCCCGGCGACAACCCGATTCGTCTGGCTATTGCGGCTTGGCCATGGGGGTCGTATTTAGGGGAGGATGCTCTGGTGCAAGGTATCCGGGCAAAAATTTCATCCTTCACCCGACATCATGTGAATGTATCCATGACTCGGGCAAAAATCTCCGGATATTACGTCAACTCGATTTTAGCCAAATGGGAGGCAAAGAAGTCTGGATATGCCGAATGCATTCTCCTTGATCCTGATGGATATGTCGCTGAGGGGACCGGAGAAAACGTGTTTATTGTGAAAAAGGGGGTCTTAAAAACGACTCCCTTGACCTCTATCCTTGACGGGATTACCCGGAATTCGATTCTTGAATTGGCGAGAGCCAAAAACATCCCGGTGATTGAGGAACGCTTTACTCGTGATGCGATGTATGTGGCAGACGAAATATTTCTTACCGGAACAGCTGCCGAAGTCACACCGGTTCGCGAATTGGATGATCGAAAAATCGGCGAAGGTCAACCCGGGCCTCTCACCAAGGCCCTGCAAGAGAATTTCTTTAGAATCGTGCGTGGCGAAGAATCTGCCTATGCCAATTGGCTGACTCCTATTTAGGAGTTGCCCTTTTCACCAGGCGGCCACAAGATCCTGGGCCATTCCACCAATTGTCCAAATAGTTGCCGACTCAGCAAAAAAATAGTTTATGGAGTAGTCGGGGCGGGAGTGGTCTCTGACGTTGGTTCAGCTGCGTT
>JBGSSO010000109.1:0-3313 GCA_041737015.1 Nitrospirales bacterium | reverse complement strand
AACCAACCTGTCTGTGTGTAAGGAATTAAGGCCATCAAGACGATGAAATCTTCAGCTCTCCCCATGGTGACCCCGGATCAATCTTCTGGGATGGCTCCATCGTTCGAGCAAGCGTTGGCACTCCATCATTCGCTTCCCCTCAAGGCTCAATCGATTTCCACGCTTCAAGTCAATGTCGGGAAGGTCTGTAACCAAACATGTCACCATTGCCATGTCGATGCCGGGCCTCAACGGACGGAAAGCATGAGCAAAGCCACTATCGATCAGATCTTGGACGTTCTTGATCGCACCCCTCAGATCACGACGGTGGATATCACTGGTGGAGCCCCTGAGATGAACCCCCATTTTGAGTATCTGGTTGAGCAATGTCGGGAACGAAACCGAAAGGTGATCGACCGCTGTAATTTGACCGTGTTTTATGTCAAAGGGAAAGCGCATCTTCCCCAATTTCTTGCAGACCATCGCGTTGATATCGTTGCCTCCCTCCCCTGTTATGAAGCAGACAATGTCGATCAGCAACGGGGAAAAGGCGTGTTTGATCGGAGCATTACCGCGCTGCAGGGTCTCAATGGTTTAGGGTATGGAAAACACGGAACTGGTCTTACGCTGGATCTGGTCTACAACCCGCTCGGCCCTGTCCTTCCACCGCCTCAAGTCGAACTCGAACAGGATTTTAAAGAAGAATTGGGGCAGCAATATGGCATACTGTTTAACAGGCTCTATACCATTACCAATATGCCAATCAGTCGTTTCTGGGATGAGTTACACGAGGCAGGACAACTTGAACATTACTACACGCTCTTATTAAATAATTTCAATCCATTAGCTGTCGATGGGCTGATGTGTCGTTCTCTGCTGAGTGTGGGATGGGACGGGCGTCTCTATGACTGTGATTTCAATCAGATGTTGGATCTGCCAGCCCAGCCGGATTCCCATGCCTGGATAGACCGGTTTAATCTGACGGAACTGGAACACCGTCCAATTGTTGTCGGGCCACATTGCCTGGGGTGCACGGCAGGTTCCGGCTCATCTTGCGGTGGAGCCCTGACCTAACTCGCCTGCCTTCCATCATCAATTATCAGTTTTCGAATCCGGTGTTTAGGTGGCGTCCTCAGGCTTGAAATGTCGGGCGCAATCCTGGCTACAGAAATAATAATTCTTTCCCTTTAGCTCCTGCACAATCGCCGTGCCGGCAGCCACGTAGACTTTACAGACGGGATCTTGAATCATCACGTCTTTCCCTGGCGTGGCGGGGTCAAGTTTCGGCTGACTCCATTCACGGAAAGCTCGACGAACCATAAAGAACAAGATCACTAAAAGAATCAGAATCGTAATAATTTTATACATGGTGTGTGATGAGCCTTTTGGGATAGATAGCATTTTGTACCATGTTTTCGGGTTTGATTCCACCTATGCCGTAAACGGCTCTTTCCAAAGGTGGTTGGTGATTCACCAGGCTTTCCTCCATTGCTGTGCCCTTTCTCAACTTGTTAGGATTTTCTTTATGCTGCCGTTGATTTTTTTTCTGAGCCTCGTAGGTCTCAGTGCATGGTAATCCGAGTCATGCTAATGGTTCTCGCATTCGGGGGATGCACCATGAGCCCTCCCCTAACTGGAACAATGGTCGATCTGACCTATCCCTTTGATGAGCATACCGTGTATTGGCCAACGAATGAGTCCTTTCACTGGAAGAAAACAAGTTGGGGCCCCACCAAACAAGGGTATTGGTATGCATCGGCGGTCTACTCAGCTTCAGAGCATGGCGGCACTCATCTCGATGCCCCTATTCATTTTGCCGAATCCGGATGGAGTGTGGATGAAATCCCCGTCGACCAGTTAACCGGTGAAGCGATCTTGCTGGATATTCGAGCGCAAGTGGATTCAAACCCGGATTATACTCTACAAGTTGACGATATCGCCCAATGGGAAATCTCGTACGGTCCAATCCCTCCAAAAGCCATCGTGTTACTCTTTACCGGGTTTGGACAATATTGGCCGGACAAAGTCCGATATCTTGGCAGCTCCACCCCGGAGGATCCCGCCACACTCCATTTCCCCGGGTTTTCTGCCGAGGCCATAACATTTCTGCTTACGAAACGGGATATTTTAGGAATTGGGGTAGATACAGCCAGCATTGATGCCGGGCAGTCACGAGATTTTCCCGTTCATCAAATTCTTGGTCGAGCGAATCGCTATGCGTTGGAGAATGTGGCGCATCTTGGCCTGTTACCACCTCGAGGAGCTCGAATGACGGCCCTCCCTATGAAGATTCGAGGAGGCACAGGAGGCCCGGCTCGAATTATCGCAACCGTGCCTTAGGAGCAAATCAGATCAAACATTGAAGAAAGATACTCGGAGGATTATTGATGATGAACAAAAGGAAATTATGGTTACGATTACGTTAATGGGTGATTTGCAAACGGTTGATGGAGAGCGAGCCCTTGGATGCGAGATTGCCGACTCGGTCACCGTTAAGCAACTGATCAGGAAACAGGGCAAACCGCTTCGGGAAATCTTTCAGTTGTTAAAAGAAAAAAAAGTCATGGTGACCGTGAATAAGCGAATTGCCAGTGAAGAGACTAAAGTCTACGATGGAGATGCAGTCTATATTGTCGCTCACGATGGAATGGGACAAAGCGGACTCACGCTCTCACATTACTAATTCAAGATGACCATGTCGGAGGAAGCGGGCTAACCAGATTTTCCAGTGGTTCACTTATGGGCTTCAGCCTTCTTGCAGAGACTTCTGTCCTGAGGCGGTCTTCCTGTCAGGGTATCAGAGGGATCAAAATAATCCATCCCCAGCGAGCGATCCTCCACGCAAAAAAAGGGAGCCGCCTTATTAGAACGGCTCCCCTCCAATGTTGAGATCCGGTTATCCTTCCGTGATTTCAATCTTGCGAGGTTTGGCAGGCCCCACTTTTGGCAGAGTCACTCGCAATACGCCATTATTCAGTTTGGCTTCAATATGTTCCTGATCAATCACTTCAGAAAGAGTAAATTGTCGGAAATATTTTCCGGTGTCATACTCGTGTAATACATATTCCTCTTTCTCAGGAACAGAAACTGACGGCACACCGCTCAAGGAAAGCACATCGTTACGAAGATCAATTGAAACATTTTCGGATGGGACTCCGGGCATATCAGCCACAATTGTCAGCGCCTGATCGTCTTCAAATATGTCAACATTGGGTGAAAACACCCGACCAGGGATCGTTTGCTCCGCATCCGATTTGACTTCCCGCTTATCCCGTACTTGTATGTCCTGTGTCTGTGTTGTCATGTGTTCATCCTCCTTTGGTATTGAATGGGG
>JBGSSO010000099.1:0-11358 GCA_041737015.1 Nitrospirales bacterium | reverse complement strand
CTCTCCTGAGGATTACTTGAAACCCTTACTTCAACGAGCCAAACAGGCTGCCCGCCCATTGAGTGGATTGATTGCCATGAAAAAGAATGCGGCGTTAATGGCTATGGCCGATGGGATAGAGGCTGGGCAAGAAGCGATTCTCGAGGCCAACGAAGAAGATCTTTCAGCATTCGAAGGGAATCCCTTACTGACGGCTATGGCTGATCGACTTCGTTTAACGCCATCCCGAATTACCGATATGGCGACGCACATTCGCGAGATTGCGCAATTACGGGATCCAGTTGGCGAATCGATGGGGTTCTGGCAACGACCCAATGGAATGAGAGTCGGTCGAGTGCGTGTGCCGATTGGGGTGATCGGGATCATTTATGAATCTCGCCCCAATGTGACCGCTGATGCGGCGGCCCTTTGTCTCAAATCCGGCAATGTGTGCGTGCTGCGAGGAGGGTCAGAGGCGCACCATTCTAATTTGGCTCTTGCTACCATTCTTGGGGAAGCGGCCCAAAAGGCTGGAATTCCCGAAGGAGCAATTACCTTTATCGACAAGACGGACCGCGAGGTAGTTCTTGCTCTGCTCAAAAGCCACCGGTTTGTTGATCTCATCATTCCTCGGGGTGGGGATGCGCTGATGGACACGGTGACTCAGCACGCCACCATCCCGGTGATCAAGCACGACAAAGGGGTGTGCCATATTTATGTGGATTCAGATGTGGATCTGGCCATGGCCCAACGAATCAGTTTCAACGCGAAAGCTCAGCGTTGCTCGACCTGTAACAGCATGGAAACCCTTTTGGTGCATGAGAAAGTGGCCAAAAAATTCTTGCCACCGTTGGCCGAAGAGTATATAGAGGCAGGGGTCGAAATGCGGGGATGTCCGAAAACCTGCCAGATCCTTTTTCAGGCCAAACCTGCCCAAGAAGACGATTTCGGCAAAGAATTTTTATCCTTAATTGTGGCGATCAAAGTGGTGAAGGATATGGAGAGCGCCATGGACCACATTCACCAATACGGTTCCCGTCATACGGACTCTATTCTGACCAATGACTATGATCGGGCTCTACGATTTTTGCGAGAGGTGGATTCTAGTACAGTGATGGTGAATGCCTCGACCCGCTTGAACGATGGCTATGAGTTTGGGTTGGGGGCCGAAATTGGGATTAGCACGACCCGTATCCATGCACGTGGTCCCATGGGGTTAGAAGATTTAACCTGTTCGAAATATGTTGTATACGGTTCCGGTCAAATCCGGGAGTAGGGGGCCGATCGATTCGATGCAGTGTTTCCAGCAATATTTTCTCACACCAATCCCGTCTCAGGTTTTTGTTTCCAGATGGCACCTGCCTTCTAAGCCTTCCCATGCCTCATCATGAACCTTCAGTGTGTGCTGGATCATCCCCAAGCCTTACGTTTTCCTGCCAATCGGATCTATAGAGAGGAATGGGAGTCGTCGGGTGGGCGGATCATAGAACAACCCACTGGTCATTGTGTGTTGTATGGCAAGCATGGGCAACGGATTCTTTTGGCAGATCCAGAGGGAAATCCTCTCCATGAATGTTTGTGGGAGCAAAAGCCAACGGGTGGGATTTCGCTTGTCTCTGCACGTCTTCGATTAGATTGGGGCCAATGGGTCGGGATTAAACCGGAAGGGTTGGTCAATACCATTTCCTTGGATTTATCCCGGCGGCCAGGCTGGGAACAGATCACCCAAGACGACCTGCGTCAGATGGCAGCCCGGTCCTTGCATTCCGACTTGGGAATGGTCCGATTTTTCTATCGGGATGAGGATGTCGTCCTTCATGGTGACGGGCAAGCCACGATTCACCAGGTTAAAGACGCCTTTTATGTGTTACCTAACGGATCGTTTGAAGAAGCCAGGTTCATGTCATGTATGAGCCGGATGGAGTGGAGTCGGATTGACTACCTGCCAGTGGTAGAATTGTTTTTATCCCTTTTGCCGGGAACCGGCAGTGCGACCTTTGAATTCATCCGAGGTCTCTACGACGATCAAAATATTAATGGCGCGATCCCCTTGCACTACAGGGGTATTCCGGTATACCCCTCCGAGGCGGCGTTCCGGCTCTTCAGCCTATTTTTCACCCCTTCCGTTGCTTCCCGCCAATCCCCTCTGGAAGTGTTTTTGGATATTGAACGATCGCATGAAGTCCACTGGCTTCCCACTTCCGGTTTCCCAGTTCGCTATATGGATGAAGAACAGCAAGTTTGCGTGACGGTCAGAAAGCAGATGATTCAAAAAGTCACATGGTGGGATGATCCCTCGGGCCTATCGTTTACCCGAATACACGAGTCAGGGGTGCCGGTGTCGGACAATCGGGGAGCGGGAGTCACGGCGGACGGCCTGTGGTTATTTGATGGCCCTGAACGAAAGGAATTGACCATTCGACCATCCTGGCAGCTCTCCAACCGTAACGATTCAGCTTCCTGGAAGCCACTCGATAGCACCTGGCGGGACGCCTTCCCGATGAGGCCACCGATCCTTACCCCCGTGGAAGCCTTCTCTTCGGTCCTACTCTACCCGGAGAAGTCTGAGATGATTGGCGAAAAAGAAAGTCAACCTTTTGTTTTTGATTTTTTAGATGATTTTTTTGAGGAACACCAGGATCTCTTTCGGGTACGATCTCACGCCAAACGCGTCTTGCTTTCGCATTGCGAAGCAGGATTGGGTTCATGTCTTCAGTTCCAGGAAACTCAAATCCATACCATTTGGTATACCTGGCCCCAATTTGCGCAAAAACATGCCCAATCTATTTGGAATAGACTTTCTAGGATGGATCGATTGGCGTGGTTTTCAAATTTTCAATTTATCCCCTTTGAGCCGCTCATGTTGAAAACCTTGCCGACCGGGTATAATTGGATTTATCACTGGATTCCCTTTTCAGATTATTCAAATTCCATTATGATCGACTGTTGGGTGAAATTTTTAAGGACCTATCTTTCTGATGGTAGTGTCGGTTGTGTGGCCGGTCCCCCCGTTCTGGAAGAGAACCTCCAGAGGCAAGGCCTTCAGATTCTTCATTCTGCCGTGGGAGATTCTTTGCCTCCCTTCCGGATTCACCAAACAATTCTTCCCAAAGGATGGTTGAATCCTGAATTGACGGTTTGGATTATTCAGAATCCTGGTCAGAATTAGTTCCAAGAGGCTCTACCGTAAAACTTTAATTGCTGGTTGCTCCCTGTGGATGACCATGCCTCTTTCCGATCTTGACAGCGGAACGTTGCGCGAATAGTATGGGGAAACCTTTAAAACCCATCCGGCGAGGTGGGTAAGGAGAGTAAAGCGATGGCGGCCACTAAATTGGCCATATTATGTGCGCCCTTCTCAAGTCGTTCTGAGAAGGGTTTTTTTTGTCTTCATGGGGGACATGATGGGGGGCGATGACCTGAACACTTCTCCAAGACCACACGAACGAATTTTAATGGATGGTCAGGAAATGGCCAGGACTTTAACCCGCATTAGTCATGAGATTCTTGAGCGGAATAAGGGCCTTGAGGGGTTAGCTTTGGTGGGGATCCGCACAGGCGGAGTGTTCCTCGCCCAAAGGATTGCCGTCAGAATTCAGCAGATCGAAAAACGGGACGTGCCTCTTGGAGAGTTGGATATCACATTGTACCGAGATGATCTATCCATTCGAAAAGATCAGCCGGAAATACGAAAAACGACAATTCCGTTTCATATATCCGATTTGAAAATTGTGCTGGTCGATGACGTACTGTTTACCGGACGAACCATTCGAGCTGCCTTGGATGGGTTGATGGATTTGGGGCGCCCTGCAGAAATTCAACTGGCTGTTCTTGTCGATCGTGGGCATCGGCAGCTTCCCATCCGTGCGAATTATGTCGGGAAAAGCATTCCGACTGCCCGGGAAGAAAATGTACAGGTCTTTTTTGAGGAATTAGGGCAGGACGATCGGGTCTCTATTTTAACACCGTAAAGTCATTATGGGTCTAGAACGCAAAGATTTATTGACTATTGCGGCCTTATCAGCTGACCAAATTCAATTGATTCTGACGACAGCCGAATCCCTGAAAGAAGTTGGGGGGCGGGATATCAAAAAAGTTCCGGCTCTGCGAGGGAAAACGGTGGTGAATTTATTTTTTGAGCCCAGTACCCGTACACGAACGTCTTTTGAATTGGCCGCTAAACGATTGAGTGCCGATGTCATTAATTTTTCCCCTTCCACCAGCAGTATGGTGAAAGGAGAAACCTTAGTCGATACCGCCAGAAATATTGAAGCCATGCAGGCCGATATTATTGTGCTGCGTCATCCATCTCCTGGTGCCGCAGAAAACCTTGCGCGTTCGGTCAGATCATCGGTGATCAATGCGGGAGATGGGTGGCATGAACATCCCACTCAGGCCCTCTTGGACGTCTTTACCATAAAAGAGAAAAAAGGACACGTCTCAGGCCTAGTGGTGTTGATTGTTGGCGATGTTGCGCATAGCCGCGTGGCTCGCTCGAATATTCTTGCTCTGACAAAACTCGGGGCAGAGGTGAGAGTCGTGGCTCCACCAACCATGATCCCCTTCGGCCTCGAACATTTCGGCGTGGAGGTCTTTTACAATCTTGATGAGGCATTAATTGGCACGGATGTCATCATCATGCTGCGATTGCAACGTGAACGGTTGGGGCGGGCGTTACTTCCCAGTCTTCGAGAATACGCCAAACTGTTTTGTTTGACTCCGGAAAGACTCAAGCTCGCCAAACCGGATGCCATCGTGATGCATCCCGGTCCTCTGAACCGGGGCGTGGAAATTTCGCCATCAGTCGCCGATAGCAATGTCGCGGTGATTCTGGATCAAGTGACCAATGGCGTTTCTGTGCGGATGGCCCTTATGTATTTATTGTCAGGATCTGGTGAACGTTCAACCCTTAACGAATGATCGGACAACATGACCAAAAAGACCGGACAGTCTCCCACCTCTTCACAACTGCTCTGTATTCAAGGTGGAATCGTAATTGACCCTGGCCACGTGAATGGACGGGCCGATGTGTTTATTCAAGATGGAAACATTCTTGAAGTCGGTTTTCCACTGACGAACCCTCTTTGTCAGGATTCATCGGTCACAATTCTTGAGGCCAATGGATGGATAGTGGCTCCTGGCCTTGTCGATCTGCATTGCCACCTACGGGAACCCGGGTTTGAATATAAGGAAACCATCGCGACAGGCGCGGCCTCAGCAGTGGCGGGAGGGTTTACGACCATTTGTTGTATGCCGAATACCCAGCCCGTGAATGATAACGCTGCCATCACCAAATTTATGTTGGCCCAAGGACAAGAGGCCGGCAAGGCCAGGGTGTTCCCAATCGGTGCCATCACCAAAAAGTCCGAAGGAGAAGAACTTGCGGATATTGGTGAGTTGGTGGACGCCGGATGTGTAGCCATTTCGGATGATGGGCGGCCCGTGATGAATAGTTTGGTCATGCGACGGGCGCTGGAGTATGCCAAGGCTTTTGGAATTCCTGTTGTGGACCATTGCGAAGACCTGCATTTAACCGATGGCGGATGTATGAACGAGGGTATGGTGTCGACCGAACTCGGGATGCCTGGGATTCCCGATGCCTCAGAGGAAGTGATGGTGGCTCGAAACCTGGCTCTGGCGGATCTTACCGGAGTGCATGTGCATCTGGCCCATTTGAGCACGGCCCGTTCGGTGGAACTGGTCCGTCATGCAAAAGGGCAGGGGTTGCCGGTAAGCGCAGAAGTCTGTCCTCATCACTTTTCCATCACCGAAGAAGCCGTCCGCTGTTATAATTCCAATGCCAAAATGAATCCGCCACTGCGGACGGATGAAGACGTTCAAGCGCTTAAGCAGGGGTTGGTTGATGGGACAATCGATGTCATTGCCACCGACCATGCTCCCCATGCTCTCCAAGAAAAACAATTGGAATTTGATACGGCTCCCTTTGGAATCGTGGGGTTTGAGACCGCTCTTCCCTTAACTCTCCGCCTGGTGCATGATGGGGTCTTGTCCCTTGAACAGGCGCTTGATAAGTTGACCAGATCTCCTGCTCAGCTTTTTCATCTACCAGTTGGAACCCTCCAGCCTGGTACCCATGCCGATATCGTGGTGTTTGATCCTCATGAAGAGTGGGTGGTGGATCCCACTAAATTTTTCTCAAAAAGTCAGAATACGCCATTTGGTGGTTGGACAGTGAAGGGAAAGGTGAAGATGACATTGGTTGATGGCAGGATTGTTTATGATGCCCGTTAATTCATGAGTATGAAGCGGATAAATTGGGGGGTAGTGGGTTTTCTTTTTGAACTGTGTGCCTTAATCTTATGGGTCGGCGGGTTAGCCGTCATTATTGCGTTGGTGATTCCGGCTGTATTTAATTCGTTCGGGATGGAACCGGCTGGGCGTTTTTTACGGCGAGTATTTGATGGATTTGGCTTGATGAATGTCTGGATTTTGATTTTATTGAGTGTGGTGGCCGGGATTCGCTTACGGGCTTTTGGCCACAATCCCTCCGAGATGTTTGCCGTTTCTTCCGTGGAATGGTGGCTTCTGGCTGGAATGGCTCTCATGACGTTCAGCATACTTGTGGTCCTTGGTCCCCAAGCCATTGCTTTACAGGATGAGGCATTTGAAGCGGTCTCAAAAGAAGACAAAGATATCGCCTATGCAAATTTTTTTCGTCTTCATATGGTCGTGCGTGCTTGTCACCTGGTGAATTTTGGTCTCGCGGCTTCACTGTTTATTGTAAAGGTGCGGAAAATTCTTTTTCACCATTCCATGGCTCCTCGCTAATAATTACTCTTAATCGTACGACGGAAATAAGAAATGATAAAGGAAAGACCATGAAGCCCGCAGTCTTGGCGTTAGCCGATGGAACCATATTTCAGGGACGTGCACTCGGGTTCGAAGGCGAAACCGTGGGGGAAGTGGTATTTAATACTGCCATGACTGGGTATCAAGAAATTTTGACCGACCCTTCATATAAAGGGCAGATCGTGCTGATGACCTCAACCCAAATAGGGAATTATGGGGTGACCCCGGAAGACGATGAATCGCATCGGGTCTGGGCGGAAGGATTTATTGTTCGTGAAGCCGCCAATTACCCGAGTAATTGGCGGAGCCGGCAATCCTTCGAAGAATATTTAATTAAGCATCGTATTGTGGCGATTCAAGGGATAGACACGCGAGCACTGACCTGTCATGTCCGTGATCACGGCTCACAAATGGGAGTCATTTCCCATGTGAAATTCGATGCCACCGCCTTGCGGGAAAAGGCGAAGGCTGCACCCTCCCTGATTGGACGTGATTTGGTTAGAGAGGTCACCTGTCCGGACGCCTATGAATGGACTGAGAGATCGATCGTTATGGACTCGACTCCTAGTGAATCATCAATTATTCCTCACGATCCCGCTCAGCTTCCTTTAAAACTGGTGGTCATGGATTTTGGTGTGAAACAGAATATTTTACGAAGCCTCGTGGATCTGGGATGTCAGGTTCGAGTGGTGCCAGCTTCGACGACCGCGGAAGAAGTCCGTCGACTTAATCCCGATGGAATCGTGTTATCCAATGGCCCAGGAGACCCCGAAGGGGTGCCTTACGCGGTAGAAACCATCAAGCAGCTATTGGGTTGGAAACCGCTGCTGGGGATTTGTTTGGGACACCAAATATTGGGATTATCCCTGGGATTGCACACCCATAAATTAACATTTGGGCATCATGGAGCCAATCATCCAGTAATGGATCTTCGCACCAGAAAGATTGAAATTACCTCGCAAAACCATAATTTTGCCGTTGGCCTTCCTCACAAAGAAGAAGGTTGTACGACGTTGACGTCTCAACAATTTGACTCTTTCGTTGGACGGATGGAAATCACGCATCGAAGTGTGAATGATGGGTGTTGTGAAGGGATGGCGGGCTTAGAGAGTCCGATTCTTTCTCTTCAGTATCACCCTGAAGCCTCCCCAGGTCCCCATGACTCTTCGTATGTGTTCCGACAATTTCTGGAAATGATGAAAGGCCGTGGATGATGTTTGTGACTCGTTGTTTTCTGATTCTTTTTCTTTTTTTGGTCAGCGGGTGCATTCATATTGATCTGTTTCCCGGAGGAGGAAGCCTCAAGGAAGCCATCCTATCTGGTGAGGGAAAGGATAAGGTGTTGTTGATTGATATCTCTGGCATGCTGACGACAGGCAAAGCATCAGGTATCTTAGAGGAACCCAGTCTTCCCGCACGGCTCAAAGAGGAATTGACCAAAGCCGAGGAGGATGAACATGTCAAAGCCGTCGTCCTTCGAATCAATACTCCAGGAGGATCGGTTACGGCCTCAGATCTGGTATATCATGAGCTGAAAGTCTTTAAGAAAAAACGCTCTGTGCCCGTCATTGCGGCCATTATGGATTTGGGCACTTCCGGCGGGTATTACATCGCGATGGCCGCCGACCATATTCTTGCACATCCCTCGACCATTACCGGAAGTATCGGAGTCATCATGGTGACAATGAATGCAGAGGGGCTGTTGGAAAAAGTCGGGGTCCAACCGGCGGCGATTGTTTCGGGTCCTAAAAAATCTATGGGTTCTCCATTTCGGCCGATGAATGATGAAGAGCGGGCTATTTTCCAAGGGACCATTGATCATTTGTTTGAGCAGTTCCTTGTGGTGGTGAAAGAGGGAAGACCCGGATTAAGCATGGAGCAGATTCGCACGGTAGCCGATGGGCGGATTTTTACCGCCGATATTGCCAAAGCTAAGGGTCTTGTGGATAGCATTGGGTATTTAGATGAGGCGGTCGATCTGGCCAAAAAAGAAGCGAAATTGGAACAGGCCAGAGTCGTCACGTACACCAGGGGAGGGGGAACTCATCAGAATATCTACTCACAGTTTGATCCTCCTCAGATTGGGCCAATCGGGTTTCCCCAGGTCGATGCGCATTCTCTCTTCAACGTATTGACCGGAGGGACACCACAAATGCTGTACATGTGGATGCCGTAAAATCTGCTGTGTTCTGATGTGAGAAATGTTGTGCCCATGACCAACGATCCACCCGTCTCTGGAAAGGCATTTCAATGGCTGTTGGCCAGTGCGGTGTGTGCCTTCCTGTTGCTAAGTTCAGCTTGTCAAAAGGCTCCGGGGACGGCGAGAGATCAATTAATTTATATTTCGGAAGAAAAGGAAATTGCCCTGGGACTTGCGGCGTTTCGCGAGGTATTGAAGTCGGCACCATTAAGCAGAGATCCGGAAGTAACGTTAATGGTGAATCGTGTGGGACAACGCATTGCCAAGGGAGCCAATAAACCGGAATATGTCTGGGAATTCGCCGTCATTCAGGATGATGATCAAGTGAATGCCTTTGCATTGCCTGGTGGCAAAGTGGCAGTGTTTACGGGCATTTTAAAATACACACAAACAGAAGCCGGGCTGGCGACGGTCATGGCACATGAAGTTGCCCATGCGTTGCAACGGCATGGAGCCGAGCGATACAGTCGTGGGATCTTGGAACAAATTGGTCAACTCGGCGCTTTAGCTGGAGCCGCCGCCGGTGGCGTTGACCCTGGCTTGGCTATTGGGGCCATGAGCGCCTATGGAGTAGGCGTGGCCCTTCCCAATTCCCGTGACCAGGAAACCGAAGCCGATTTTATCGGGCTGCAATTGATGGCCAAGGCCGGCTACGATCCAAGGGAAGCGGTGCCGTTTTGGGAACGCATGAGTGGGTGTCCGAGAAAAATGATAGGAAAATTTTGTTTTCGCAGTCAGAATGCGATTCCGGAATTTTTGTCCACTCATCCTTCGGATGTGACCAGAATAAATCAAATTGAAGCCTGGATTCCCCAAGCATTGAGATTTTATCATCCTGAGACATCACCTTCCGAATCACCTGAATCCCCTCAAAAAAAACCGATATCTGGATCGATTTTAAAATCCTGAGAGCCCATCATGCCACGTAGAAACGACATCCATCGAATTTTATTAATCGGCTCTGGACCGATTGTTATTGGGCAAGGCTGTGAGTTTGATTATTCTGGAACGCAAGCGTGCAGGGCCCTGAAGGAGGAGGGCTTTGAAGTCATCCTCGTCAATAGTAACCCGGCCACAATTATGACCGACCCCGATCTTGCGGACCGGACTTATGTGGAGCCGATTACGGCAGAAGTAGTGGAAGCCATCCTGGAGCGAGAGCACCCTGATGCTCTGCTTCCCACCATGGGCGGACAAACTGCCCTGAATATCACCGTGGAATTAGTGAAACGGGGTATTCTGGAAAAACACGGCGTGCAACTTATCGGTGCCTCCTATGAATCGATCCAAAAGGCGGAAGATCGTGACTTATTCAAACAGGCGATGAAACGTATTGGATTAAACGTGGCGGCAAGCGGGTCATTTCGTTCAAGAGAAGAAGCCCTACGGCTCCTTGAAACAATTGGATTTCCCGCTATCGTCCGTCCATCATTCACTCTAGGAGGAGCAGGGGGCAATATTGCCTATAATCGTGAAGAGTTTGATAAGTATATTGATTGGGCTCTTGTGACCAGTCCTGTGGGACAGGCCTTGCTCGAACAATCTCTTCTGGGATGGAAGGAATATGAATTAGAAGTGATGCGAGACTCCAAAGACAATGTGGTCATTGTCTGCCCCATCGAGAATTTTGATCCGATGGGTGTGCATACGGGAGACAGTATCACCGTGGCCCCTGCCATGACCTTGTCTGATAAAGAGTATCAGCACATGCGAGACGCGGCCATTCGCATCATTCGAGAAATCGGTGTGGATACCGGCGGGTCAAATATCCAATTTTCTGTGAATCCGGACAATGGGGCATTGATGGTTATTGAGATGAATCCCCGCGTGTCCAGGAGTTCCGCACTGGCCTCAAAGGCGACGGGGTTTCCGATAGCCAAAATCGCTGCGAAGTTGGCCGTCTGGTATACCCTGGATGAGATTCCCAACGATATTACGCAAGTGACTAAAGCCTGTTTTGAGCCGACCATTGACTATGTGGTGGTAAAAATTCCACGGTTTACATTTGAAAAATTTGATGGTGTTGATCGAGTTCTGACAACACACATGAAATCCGTGGGAGAGGCCATGGCACTCGGAGCCACCTTCAAAGAAGCCTTGCAGAAGGCTATTCGTTCCCTTGAAACAGACCGGTATGGGTTAATGTCGTTATATGGGCTTGATGGGAAAAAAGACGCTGCCGGATCCGCCCATCCGCTGCATGACCGCCTTCAATCTCAGGTTCGAATCCCGACCGCTGATCGCCTGTGGTTTCTGGCTGATGCGTTTCGAATCGGGATGTCAGTGGATGAGCTGTATCATTTGTCGCGGGTTGATCCCTGGTTTTTACATGAAATTGAAGAACTCGTCGAATTTGAAGCGGAATGGGT
>JBGSSO010000061.1:0-14143 GCA_041737015.1 Nitrospirales bacterium | reverse complement strand
AGCTGCTTGCTGTGCCAGCGTCTTCTCCATTCGAGTGACTCCAACCGTCAGGTTTCCATCCCCCGCCCCCAGATGATCAAGATTGATCATGGCGACCGTTCGATCCAATGGAAAGACGGGATGGCTGACATAGAGCGTCGATCCCAATAGGCCTCGTTCTTCTCCGTCAAACGACACGAAGAGAATGGTCCGCTTGGGTGAGGTGGCGCTTTGGGAGAGCATTCTGGCCAGTTCCAACATCACCGATGTTCCGGATGCATTGTCATCGGCTCCAGGAAAAAGCAAGCCAGCTTGTTGGCCAAAATGGTCGCGATGTGCACCGATGAGAATGAGTTCCTTGCGTAGTTCCTGATCGCGACCCGGTAACATGCCGATGACATTGGTCAGCGTCCCGGGCTGACTGTGGCTTTCCCACTGGAATTGGACCAGAAGCGGAAGAGGTCTGCTACGAAATGTCCCGATATCGTTGGCGGCTTGTTGCAGGACTTCGAGCGAGTCATTGACTGCTTTCAATGCCTGGTCAAGAAGTTTCCCATGTATCCATGCCCCGGGGATGGGGCGGTGATCGGGTGTCTCCCCATAAATGGCCAAAGGACCTTGCCCCAGACCTTTGCGGGCTTCATAACGACCAAGCAGTGGGCCGGTTGCCGTCAAATAGCCTACGGCGCCTCTTTCTTTGGCGATTGCCGCTTTTTCTTCATGCGTGACCCACCCAGGGTAGGAAGGGGGTTTCCCGCGGAGAAATAGGACTATGCGATTGTCGACATTCATTCCATGGTACTCATCTATTCCCCGGGCTGGGTCGACAATGCCGTATCCTACAAAAACGACTCTGGCTGTGGTTCTGGTGGAAGGTGAATCCAAGATTGGAAGAAACTCTTGACCTGGAACAAGTGACATCGTCATTGACGTTTGGTTCGGGTGAACAAGGGAAAGGGTGATTGTCGACGGCTCCAGCAATTGAACCGCTGTCATGGACCGTTGTTGAAACCAATGAAAATCCTGTTCTTGTTTTAAGAAGGGGTTGGCCGGTTGTAAGCCGAGAGAGCGGAATCGATCAACCAGATAGTCGGCCGATTGCAAGCTACCATCCGAGCCGGCCTGCCGACCTTGGTACGATGGATGACTCAGTTCGCGAATGTCCTGGATGATATTCCCGATAACCATGGGGATGGAGGGAGAAGAGGAGTGTTGATCGTCACCGCTCCAAGCAGGAATCGTGAAGGCTAATCCTATCAAAATTTGCACTATGAGAAATCGTGACAAGTTTCCTACCTATCCCCTGAAATAACGGGAAACAAAAAAATACGTGGAAAGAGGAAGCATACAATCGGATGTGTGAAGAATGCAGCCTGTAGCTGAACTGGTGCGGGGCTTTAGTCCTCCAGAGGAATGGTGATCACAATAGCGCCCATGAGATCACCCTTTTGGAAGTCCCGTTTGGGACTTAAGGGGTGAGCATTGTGGCACGTCGTGCAGGTATCGTTAATCGCTTTGTCAGCGTAAATGGCCTGAAACAAGCGTTTTTTTCCGGTGGAAACAATTCCACGTTGAGGTGTGTCGGAATTGAGCGAAAGTTGTTCCAAGGCCTTTCGCTCGAAATCCGTTGCAGGTCCATTCCTTCGATATATGGGCCACAGGCTAATTAAACGGAATCGAATGCCGTGTCCTGATTCCGCGACTAATTTACTAGAAATATGAAGAAACTGTGCAGGAAGGGGAATGGCATTTTTGTTTTCCCAGTCTTCTCGCGCAATCACGACGCCTTGCTCCTGCATTCTCTTCACGATATGGGTCGTGTAGACATGGCGATCCGCCTCCACGATGGCATGAATGAAGTCTGCAACTTTCTCCGGTGACAGGTTTTTCATGGCGTTGGATTCACCTGCTGGAAGAGCTTGAAGAGATGTTGAAAAGCCTATTCCAATGAGGAGAGTCGCAAGGAAAAACATAGATAAGCCGGTCCTGCTATCTCGTACGCTTGTCATGACGCCGAACTCCTTTCCTTGGCCAGGTTGGCATTCGAGACGGGTAAGGTAATCAAGCAGGTCGTCCCCTGGTTCTCTTCACTTTCCATTCGAATGTGCCCGCCTAATTTATTGATAATCCGATAGGCCACGGTGAGTCCAAGGCCTGATCCTTCCCCCTGCCCCTTCGTGGTAAAAAAAGGATCAAAGACTCTGGGCAGATGAGTTGGGGCGATGCCGAGCCCCGAGTCTTTAATACGGATTTCCAGATCGTGTCCTGACGTTTCCGTGGAAATATCAAGCGTTCCACCTTGTTTCATTGCTTGAAAAGCATTGGTGATGATATTGGTAAAGGCTTGCCCGAGTTCCAAGGCTTTTCCCTGAATGGGAGGGATAGGCCCCAGGTGAGTCTGTATTTCCACCGGGACTGATGGAAAGAGATCCTTGACCGTAGTCAGGGATTGTTCCAACAGTTCATTGAGGTTAATAAGCGTTTGCCCTTCAGTTAATTTTTTTCCGGATTGTCCGGTAAAGTCCCGAACGACAGAAGCCATACGTTTTCCATGTTGAACGATGCCCCTGGCATATTCTTTGATTTGCTCGGGGTTGGTTTCCTCTTGTATCGCTTCGCCTAATCCAATGACTCCGACCAAAGGATTATTGAGCTCATGTCCAATCCCGGCACTGAGCACGCCCAAACTTGCAAGTTTTTCCCCTTGGATGACCCGGTCCTGAAGGATACTTTCTTCCGTCGTATCTCGTAAGACCAACCCGGCACTCGGCCCCCTTCCTGGGCGGGCTTGGACACCAAACCACCGGTACCGGAACGTTCGCTGATTGATTCGAATTTCCTGGCGATTGGTGCCTGATTGGGTCCAATTCGTGGGAACCAGGGGATCTTGCAACGAAGTGTTGGACGGATTGGTCTTCGTGTTGTCTGAAGAGGGAGATTCCATTACCTGGACCGCGTGCATTTCTTGTTTAAGCCGATCTCGTGTCGCGGGATCTAAGGAAAATATTTGGAACAGTGGGGTGCCGATGATCTCGCCGTTGGTGACGGCAAAGGCTTCTTTCGAGGCCTTATTCAAATATTCGATTTGTTCGTCTGGGCCGACCATGAGGACCGGGTCAGGCACATTATCCAAAATTTTAATGGTCGACTCCTCAAGGTATTTCACTTCCTGGGTTTTCAACTCAACTTGGCTTTCCAATCCGGCGAACTGTGAAGCCAGCTGTTGGTTCATACGATTGACTTCATCGGCCAATTCCTCAATCTCATCTCCGGTGGACAAGGTAATGGGCTCGCGATATTCCCCCCTGCCGATTTGTTGGGCAGCTTCCTGAAGGCGACGAATGGGGGCGGCAATTCGATTGGCCGCTATGTATCCCAATGTGACGAGCAACGCGACTCCCAGTAACCCAAAAGTCGCCGTCCATTTAAAAAAATGCTCTATAGGGGCAAAAACCTCCTCAGATGACTGCCACACAAACATATGCCAGGTCTGGCCGGTGGATATTTGAGTAATCTGACGCGTATTGCTCAGGGGGGCGAATCCAATGATGGAGGCAGCAGTGCCTCCATGCCCATCGCTTGGGGCTGGAGTCCATCCGGCATGCAGCGGGGTGACGAGGGGAATAAGCCGGGTGTCACTAATGGAGGTGCCGGTGGGAAGGATCGGGCAGCTCAAGACGACGCCACGGCTGTCAATGAGCATGACATGACCGGTTTTGCCAAATCGAATAATGTCGATGGAAGGGGCAAAGAACTCCTTGGCGTCATAAATCCGTTGCAGGACGCCGATGGCTTCATACCGCAAGCTATCCATGATGGGTAGCGCGAGGGTAAACGTATAGACTCCCCGTAGTGAATCGAATGCCACCTGGCCTATATACGGTTGACCGACCCCATTGTGGAATGCGCCTTTCCACCATGTTTCTTTCTGATGAAGGTAGGGAATGTCGGAATCCAGGCTTGCAACGACCCGTCCTGCACGATCGGTGATAAATAACCCGCGTGTGGCAGATCGGGTAATCACCGGAATTGGATGGCCCGGGTCCATAAAGGTTCCTCCCACATGTTGTTGCAGGATTTCGGCAAAGGGTCCTTTCAGAATTCGTTGCAGGATGTCTGGCTCCTTGGCATTCCAGGCTTCTTGTTCCTTTTCAAGGGTGAGAGCCAGATCTTGGGGATTTAACTCACCGAGGGCATCGCGGGTGAGTTCCAGTCGTTCAATGATTTTGACATCGGTTGTCAGTAAGGCCGTGCGGGCGAGTTCATCTGCCATGACCAAATCAATTTTCCTGGCCGTTTCGGTTGCAAGCGCTTCAAAGCTGGATCCATTGACCTCTTGAATTTCCTGTGTGCCCTGGTAGAAAGCCAGCAAGAGTCCAATGATCAAGGGGAGGGCGCCGACCAACAGCATGGACAGAACCAGTTTTTTGGTCAGTCCTTTTTTTCTTTTGGCGGGTTTAGGTTCAGGGTTGTCCACCGGACACCGTACCTTCTACAGGAGGAATGGCGGGGAAGGACAATCGGAACGTGGTGCCTTTCCCCTCTTCGCTTTCGACTTGAAGATCCCCATGATATTTTTTGACAATCGTTTTGACGTTATAGAGTCCAAGGCCCGTCCCTTGGCCTTTCGGTTTCGTTGAAAAGAAGGGATTGAAAATCTTTTTGAGGTGTTCCGGGGAAATGCCACAGCCAGTATCGCTGATAGCAATCTGAACTGTTCCGTTGCTGTGTGAGGTAGTAATCGTGAGGCTGCCTTTTTCTTCCATGGCATGAATGGCGTTGGTAATCAGGTTGATGAATACCTGGAGCATTTCTTCGGGTTTAGCCTGGACAGTCAAGCCATTTTGGTAATGTTTCTGAACCGTAATTTCTCGAAATTTTGTCGCAAATCTGGAAATGCTTAAGGCTTCATCCAGTCTGGCATGGAGGTCGATTCTTTCGAGTTCCTGATGACTGGACGTGCGAACATAATCAGTGATATTTCGTGAAATGGCTTGAATGCGTTGAGCCGCTTCATGGATGCTGGCAGCATGGAGGCGAATGCGATCAAGATTGTTTTCATCTTGAATTTCTTCGGCCATCGCCAAAATGACATACAGAGGGTTATTAATGTCATGGGCAATTCCTGAGGCAAAGGTTCCCATGCTGGCCAATTTTTCCGATTGAAACAGTTGTGCTTGGATAAAGGTTTGATGTTGGATCAACTCTGAGAGAACTTTGGCGGCGGTCCCTCCAAGCACTTCCGCCCCGCTGTGTTTGTGCTCCGTAATGTATGAAGGAAGAATGGGATCCCCGGTCACGTCAATGATCAAATTCAACTTGTCTTCCTGAATAAGCTTCAGAGGGTGAGAGACTGTCGGGATATTGTGAAGTCTGGCAAGTTGAAAACCCAATGCGTGAGGATTGGTGTCGGCAATGCCCAGGAGACGGATATGGGGTAAATTAAGAAAGGATTCCAGCATGGCCGTTCCCCCCTTGCCGGCTCCGAGAATGGCAATGGTAATTGGGGGTTCAACGGTTGACATAAAATCCCTCCTTGAATCTTGGAATGGTGGAGGATGTGAGGCTAAGGTCAGGTGGGGAGTATGAGATGTTTCTCCATGCCTCAAAGTTCATATGGTATAAAGCCCTATCCTGAGGATAGGGCTTTACTCGATATACCATAGTCTTCTTCATGGGGAACGATTCTCCCGCGAGAAGAACCTCGAAATCTGAAAAGTCTGTCCCGTCAGATTACAGGCGATTGAGATCTCGTTTTTCCATGGCAGTGGCCACGGATTTAATGAGCTTTTCCTTTTCAACCGGTTTAACGAGATAATCCACGATCCCCTGCTTGAGAAATCCAGTAGCCATTTCCATGTCCGGGAATCCCGTGAGTACAATCAGGGGAACACGGGGGTATTGTTGCTGGAAATAGTTAATGGCTTCCACGCCGTTGATTTTTGGCATTCGAATATCTGAAATAATAACGTCCAACATTAAGGGGTTTTCGCCTTTCTGCACTTCCTGAATAGCCTTTTCCCCATCCTCAGCCTCGATGACATCATACCCAGCCTTTTCGAGAGTCATCCGCACCACTTTTCGGACATCGGGCTCATCGTCCACGACGAGAACCAGACCGTTGGTTTTGTGTCCTCCAAACATTGCTGCAGTTGTTTCCGCCATTACTGTTCTCCTTTGGTGTTAGGTGAGTAGACTTATTGGATTTTCAATTGGTCAGAGGGAAAAGAAGAATGTTCTTATCACTTCTGAAAGCACAATATTATCGTAATCAACTAATAAGAGAAAGGGTTAATTTGGCCTTAATATTGGGCATATAAGAAATGACAAAGGCGGATATCGGGTCAATCGCCCGGGCGGGCCCAATACGGTTCCTGAAGCCTGCCTGTGAATAGTCCTGTTTTCCGCCCTTCTGTTCATTTCGGTGTCTCAGACTGAATCAGTCATCTTTTAGATGATTCTCGTTCTCTTGCGGGTGCCAAAAGGTAACTAGCATTTTTAGAAAGTGTCGGCAATGGGCTGGTGTCTTCACTGCAATATTTGAATCCATCATTTTGTCTCATAGCTGGGACGCTCAGGTCCAATTATGGCAACTATGCCAATATGAGGAAACAAGGGGGTGAACGTTTAATGTTACTGAAGGTTTACGGGTTTGATAGCTCTGAGGGCAACTGCTGAAATGAAATTTTCACACGACCAACGAAATTCTCGACTAAGCAAGAATTTTTGGAAAGGGATGGAATCGATTCGGGTGCCAATATGAACGATGAGCGGAAATCATGTTGAAACGGATGCGGATCACCCATTGGAATGAACATGACGGTGGAAGACCGTTCTGAGTTGAAGAGCTTACTTAGGAATGGGTTCACGCGTTTGGTCACTTTGTGGTTAAGATGATCGTGCCCTGCCAATCCAGGGACGGAGGATGGCTTCGATAGTGACTGCAGAGTCGCAGATAGAAATGACTGGGACCATCATCTTCTCGAAGTTGCAGACAAGTTAGAAATGATTCCTCTGCCTGGTCCCAGCGCCGGGAATAGAAAAAATCTACTCCGTGTAAAAAATGTTGGATCGCTTCACGGCAAATAATATCGGCTTCCGACTCCTGCCCGAGAAGTTCATAAATCACCACCGGTTTCGTTTTCCCGATTAATTGAAAACATCCTATTCTTCGAGTGAAAATCCCAGACAAGTGTTCTACCACAAGATGCGAAGCCAGCAGTCGAGTGCCAAGTTGCTTATTGAGGTTTTCAATTCTGGAAGCGGTATTGACGATATCGCCCAATGGGGTATAGGTAAAATACTCCCCAACCCCGACCTCCCCCGTAAACATTGGCCCGCCACTTAATCCCACACGGGTGGGGAGGGAATATTCAGGCTCCGACGTGTTGAATCGAGCCACTGCGGCCACAAGGTTCAGCGCGGTCTCACAAACTGTCTTGCGCAGTTCGGCAGTGAGTATCCCTGCAGGCCAAATGGCCAAGACCGCATCCCCGGTAATATCCGATACAATCCCCCCTTGTTCCCGCACAGGAGCGCACACCGCTTCGAAATACCGATTCATCAGGGCTTGTAATTTGTCAGGGTTCGCTTCCAAGGCTTCCGAAACTTTTGTATACCCTTCGGCATCTGTGAGGAGGCAGAGGCCATGCACCGCCTGTCCTTGGCTTCGAATTTCTTCAATTCTTCGTGCGAGGGGTTTGATGACCGGGGTAGGTACATAATTCGCCAAGGCCTTCTCAGTGATCAGCCGTTGCCGGTTCACATTCTGATACGCTCCGAATAATGCCGTAAAGAGTCCCAGGGGAAGTTGAATCAGCAAAGGCACCACAAGCGGAAACCATAGTGCTTGCGTGATAAACACCCACACGATGATGACGAAATACACCATCCCGAGCCCCAGACCAAGGCCTGAAAGTGAGACGATCAGTAATCCGCTTCGGTGTTGGAGGCGTGTAGCCGAAATCAGGAAAAATGCTGTTCCCACAATAATCCCCCAAAACAGCAACATGAGAAGGTGAAGATACAGGGGAAGTGGACTCACATGTTGTCCCTCAAGAAGATTGGCCAAAGCCGTGGCAGCTATTTCAACACCGCTGAGATCAAGTCCCTCCTTTGAGGTAAATACAGTAGGAAACCTGTCTTGCTGCTCACTTTGTACGGTTTCGGATAGCCCGACGAATACCACCTTGCCGGAGAAGTCGAAGGGTGAATCCATGCCCAACCGTTGCGAGGAACAAGGGATGAGCACACAGAAATAGGGGACCGTGTTAAGAGTTCTGGGAGGGCCATAAAAGTCTATGTACTGACTGTCTTCCCCGCTATACCCGCGAATAAGCGAGGCTAATAATCGATTGTTTTTCATTTGTTTGTCAGAATGTGGAATGGGGAGTTTGCCAAGTAATGCCGCCCCCAGAGTCGGATGAAGGGTGAAAATGGTGCGCAGAATCTTCACCACATCTTGAGTACCATCCGGTCCCTGAATTTCCCGAGGTCGCAGTGGTAACGTTGCCACTGCGGTGGGGACCACAATTCGGAGGAGTTCCAGCAAATCCTCATAAAGATGAAGTGAGTTCAATTGGAGGGCTAGGAAAGGCAGAGTGGCTCGGTGCGGATTGTTCGGATCGAACAGCCAGAACTGATTCACCCGAAGCGAACTGGTCGGAAGGGGATGAGAGGCCAAGCCGGTGGCCGCTTGAGCCAATTGGGCCGTTGGGGGAATCCGAATCGAGCCTCGAACGGAGTGTGCCTGAGAACCCGTCGAGGTCAATTTTTCGAACAGAATCACATTGCCTGCTTCACGCATGGCTTCAGCAAACTTGGTATTTTCTTCCTCTGATCCGATGTCTTTGAAAAACAGGTCGAATACAATGACCTTTGCCCCTTGTTCTGTCAAACGGCTGACCAACCGGCCATGCAGGGACCGGGGCCATTTGTAGGGTTCCTGGGGTAGACCTAACTCATACGCGGACTGCCGATCGGTGGAGACCACGACCACGTCTTCAGGAGGGGGGCGAACCCCGCGTATCTGAAATAACCAATGTAATCCCAGCTCTTCCTCGACATTAAATCCGACAGGGAAGAGATCCACCGCCATGCCTGTCAGACTGATGATCAGGCAACCAATCATCCAACTATTAAATTTCGAAACGGGTTTTTGGAGATGTTCGGGATGCATGTGAGGATTACAAGGGAGCAGGTCTTCGTTTCGTGATTGAACCAGGGTCTTCCAAAAAACGGGTAAGAACTATACTGACACAAGAAAGAATGCGAAAAGACACCAAGGCATCGGCCTCAACGTAGGGTTTCGATACCCGTGATATCATGAATGAAGAACGGCCATGATAATCTTTTTTCTTGAAAGTGTGTTCGTGTACCACGTTCTGGTTCATGCGGCAATCACAGGACTGTAGGAAGCCGCATAAGCACTTGAGGTGTTCGGGCCCATGGCATTCATTCCACCAGGCAATGGTCCTCTTGAAGGAACCACGAGTGTCATCTTAAAAACTTAACGTCAACCGGCCAAAGACCATGCGTGTCGGCAGGAAAGGCGAAATCACGGCTTCCCGTCCGGTTTGGGCATTGAGATCCTGATAATGGAAGGAGGTATCAAAGAGGTTGCGGACATCTAAGCTCAGGATTCCAAACCGTTTAGGGAGCCGATACCCGATATCGGCATCCACCAGAAAAAAATTGTCATGGCCATCATTGAAGGTTGCACCCGGTAAGAGATCAACTTTTTGCCAGACAAAATTCCCCTTTACTCCCGCGAAGAACCCGGACGGATGGAAATACCGTGCGGTGAGCGGCACGACCACCGTGGCTTGCTCAATGGGTTGGCCTCCAAGAACGGACGTCGGATCGGAAGCCGTTCGCTTGAACCGTTCATACGATCCCTCTGCCGTGAAGGCCCACCAGGGATGAGGGGCCCAATAGACATAGCCCAATGCACGGTCCTCGCGCCGATCATAGAAGGCGGTCATCGAGTTGCTGGTCACTGGCCACTTCAGTTCCCGATGGGCCAGTTGAAATCCGGCATACAGATCTTTCGTCAGCGTAAGATCGAGCGCCACGCCCTCCTGCTCGGTAATAGACCCGTTGGCATCATCAAAAAATTGATTGAACCCGGCGACCTGAGTCGGCTCAACCGTTTGATCGGCTACTAACGGCCGTTTCACCGTTTGGACATAAGATAATCGCAGTCGCGCCCAGTCGGTCACATTCCACTGCATGCCAGCTTTTGGCAGAATCCGATCGTACTCATTCGATTGGGCACCAATTGGCGATTGGCTATTGACGGACTCGTACGCGAACCCTCCTGTCCAGATAATTTGTTCTGGCCAATGGACGTTGAGATACACATAACCGTTGCCATTTTTTGTCGTGGGCCGTTCCTGTTGCTGAAATAAACAAGAAGGCGGTGGAAAAATTGGAGCAGGAGGAATGCAGAAGGGAGGGCCAGGGACCGGCGTAGCCTGTACGTTAAACATATTGTTCGAATTGACATGAGTATACCCCCCGCCGATTTGGGCATTAACGATTCCACTCCGAAACAGATACTGCCCTTCGACCTGATTGGCGTTATCCACGGCGTTCCCGTCGATAGACGGCACACCCGGAAAGAAGCTGTTCTGCTCGAGTCGACTATAAATATATGATCCAATGATGTCCGAATGTGGCCCGGGGGTAAAGCGAGCACCCGTCCGGACGACGCTTTGGTCAATGGTGGTTTTTTGATCGGCAGAAAAGTTTTTCGGATCGAAATTGAGGACAAGATCACCCTGCTCGGTGTGCCGGTACCGGTATTCGGCTTGGACGTTGAATTGGGGGTGAAACTCCGCCTGCCCGAATAAATTGTAAATCGTGTGTTTCACATCGAAGTTTTTGCGAAAATCCGGTTCGCTCTTGAATCCATAGGCCCCGCCACTGACGGACACCGGCCCGTGTAAAAGCGACCCCGTTACATTGCCACCATACGTGTCGTTGTTCCCAACCACCGAGTTGACCAGCAGGCGGGGCCGGTCTCTCATGAATAACGGATTGAATTCGTTGAGAGAGACCGCCGACGGCCCTCCCGCTTCAATAATTTGTAAATTACTAAAGGCTAATTGGGGTTGAAGATTATTCGTATTCAATGGCTGCAACAGTTGCGCCTGCAACAATTCACTGACCCTGGCGATTCCATAACCGGGCAAGACGCTATAGGTGTCTGACAAGAGGCGATGGGCCATGGGCGAAGCGGGATCATTGGTGAGGGAATACCAACCCTCAACTCTTCCCCGCTGATCAAAACCCAGATTGTTATAAATGCGGCCCACCGTGGCGCCACGAGCCGCCACATCCTCGTCTAATAAAAGTCGTCCCCGATAGACGGCCCGCTGGTCATTCAAGCGGAGGGATTCTTGATAATCGTGGAGAGCTTCTACGGGCTTGTTGACCAACTGCTTTCGAATGGCGTCATAGAACCAGGGCGTCGGATCCTGCGGGTCCAACTCCTTTGCCATCTCATACTGAGTTTCAGCCCACCCGTCGCGTTTTTCTTCGAAATAAATTTTCCCCAGGTAGCTGCGAAGAATGGAATTGTTGGGGTCAAGGGTATTCGCGATCTCCATTTCCCGCTGTCCGGCTTCCAGTTCGTTTCGCCTGACGTATGTTATCCCAAACCCCAGCCGTGGGAGCGGATCAGCCTGATCGAGCGCAATGGCTTGCTGGAAGGCCATTGCGGCTTTTTCAATTTCCATGGTAGTGAGACGGGCAAACCCGAGGATCGTATGGGGGCGACTGAGTTTGGCATTGAGTTCGACGGCCTTCTGGGCCGCCTCTATGGCCCGCCCGGAGTAGCCGCGCGCGAGCCACAGTTCAGCCACACGGGCCTGGGCCAAGGCGTCTTCAGGTGCCAAACGGGTGGCTTCTTGTGCACTCGCCGATGCTTGTTCGATCTAGAAGGCACCCTGTTGGGCGTAGGATAAGGCGATACGCGGAATAGACGAATCCGGCGCCTGTTCAACGGCCCGGTGCGCAAGCCGTAGTGCCTCCTGAGTGGCATTATTGACGAGGGCAATCACGCTCGACAGGGCAAGGGCCACGCCATTGTCGGCATCCTGGTTGAGTGCGTCGGAAATATCCGCCTGCGCGTGATCGACACGCCCGATGGAGAGAAGCATTCCGGCCCGCAACGTGAAATACTGGACATCACGCCTGACGGGCGGAACATGTTCGAGGTGAGACAAGGCACCCAGCACATCTCCCTCCTCATAGCGTTGTGTTGCCTTCAGGAGGGTGGGGGAATCAGGCCCTGCCAGCCGTGACGCGCGATAATCGAACAGGGGTGGATAATAGAGGGCCCATTGCACTGCATCACGGGGACGGACCACAATTATGCGCTGTGGGGCCTCTCCCTTGTGCGTGACAGCCGATTGGGCGCTGGCAACCGGTAACCTGCCGAATTCATTTTCCAGCACGACACGCCCCTCAAACACCCAGAGTTGGGACTCATTTTCTGTTACGCGGATGAGAAACTCGGTTCCTTCTATGGTCCCGTTGACGAAGGGGGTGGTGATTGTCAGGCGCTGGGGGGTGCGGCTTAAGAAATGCACCATGCCCTTCAGAAGATCAATCCATGACGGCTTCTCGTCCTTGAACTCGGTGAAGGTGATTTCGGAGCCTGCATCCAGTCGGATGATGGTTTCATTTTTGAGTACCAGCGCCGCCCGCCATTGAGGGACCCGAACGGTATCGCCGACGCAATAGGTCGCCCCCGTCCCGCTCTTTTCCCAGCTTGTCTCACCAACTGAACGGGCCTCGATTGTCCCCTCGACCGACACAAGCTTCGCCACCCATTCTTCGCATTGGGTGGCGAACGCGAGCTCCATATTCACCAAACCCCCGCCAACACTTATGGCGACGAAAAGGAAGGTTCCCCTGAAGGATCCCCATGCTCTTTTCTTGATGAGGGCATTTCCCTTCCCATGACGGGGCTTCTTTATGGGAAGTGTACTTCCATTCTTTACCCAAAAATTTTTAAAACTCTCTTGAAGGAGTACCACATCAAGGTCCTCCACAAATGACCTTGGAAGGTCAGGGAAAGTAACCGTAACGTATTTTGCCTCGGTTGAACATTAAATAAATACCTCAGATCCTTTTTTTTCTCCGGTCGTCCCTGACACCCGATTGCTTGTCTCTTTCGGCGTCAGGGTTTTCCTCCTCTTCGCGCACAGGTTGAGCGGTCGCCACCTCCTTCCTTTCAAGACCGAGAACCTTTTTCCGCGCGTCTTTTGTTCAGTAGTGGCAGTACTCATCCCTTGAGGAATCTATCCCAATTAGGAATTACCAACAGTACCAAACCCCGTTGATGTTCCCACAGGTATTGCCCGCATAAATGGTGATTTCGTACGGTTTAAATGTATCTCCATATTTTTCGTATTCCTCGCTGTCCTTTATAGTTGTCGGAAGTTTGCTTTTGGGTTGATCCTTCGGTTCTTTTACTGAGTCGGCTGGCTCCTCAGGTTTATTGGGCTCTTTGGGCTTGCGTAATTTTTTATCTTTGCCGGCGACTATGTCGACTTTGCCATTTTTCTTTATGAGAATACATGCTTCAACACCTGGCAAATCAGAACATGATGCGGCTACTGCTGCTCCGGATCCGGCCAGGTCTGCTCCCCAGAACCCCGTCACCAAACCACCGCACAGAAATAATGAACCCACTGTGCACAAGATCACTTTTTTCATCGTCCGCCCCTCCTTAAAAATAAATTAAAAGGTAAAAAAGATGAAGATGAATGATGACCTCCAGAAGGAGGCCACGAAAAGCTTAGCAAGAGAGTTGAATAAAAACAGCTATAAATGGATTTGTCTGGGCATTCGACCCAAGGAATTTCAGATTCCAGCTATCAATCCTTGTTTTACGCTGTGAAAACACCTTTTTTCCGGTTTGTCGTCTGCGGGCATCCCCTGATTTTTCTGAGCTTTTCTATAAGGGTGGCAATGTGCCAGGAACCGTGTCTTGGCATCGGAAGGGACCTCCTTCGAAGGCATTCGTTCAAGACCGTGGAGATGGCCAAGGGGGGCAGCCTCTCCCTCCAACAACAAGATGCCGGCTTAAGCATTCATGAGAATGTGTTCAGGCCAGGGAGCCGAGAATATGAACAGGAAAGGATTTCAAGGC
>JBGSSO010000089.1:0-9225 GCA_041737015.1 Nitrospirales bacterium | reverse complement strand
TCTTGAAATTAAAAATTAAACTAAACGAGAACGAATGATAAATGCTTTCCTCAGGGTCAACACCCCGCTTCATCCTTATTGTCCAAATTAAGTATAGCAAATTTACGAGAAAAGTTGGGGTGAAGATCACGAGCAAGGTATACTGGATTATGCCCAATGATACGAATAAGACATCCAAGAGAGAGAAGGTAACATGCAAGATTATTTGCCAGGCCTAGCAGGGGTTCCTGCGGCGAAATCAACAATCAGTTATGTAGATGGACTCCAGGGGATTCTGGAATATCGCGGTATCCCTATTGAGGAACTTGCAACGCGAAGCACCTTCACCGAAACAGCGTTTTTATTATTATTCAACCGGCTTCCTACCCAAGCAGAACTCGCCCAATTTCACGAGGATCTCACGCACCATCGCCGGATCAAATATCGCATCACCGATCTTCTGAAATGCCTCCCCGAGCATGGACACCCGATGGATGCCCTGCAAGCCGCGGTGGCCGCCCTAGGCATGTTTTATCCGGTACCCGATGTCCGGGATGACGCCACCCGGTATTGGACCGCTGTCCGGCTCATCGCCAAACTCCCCACCATCGTCGCGGCGTTCGCCCGCCTGCGTCATGGTGATGAGCAGATCCAACCGCGCGACGACCTCTCCTTCGCCGAAAACTTTTTATACATGCTCACCGAAAAAGTTCCTTCTCCCGACATTGCCAAGATGTTTGACATCTGCTTGATTCTCCATGCCGAGCACACAATGAACGCCTCGACATTTAGTGGACTGGTGACAGCCTCCACGCTGGCCGATCCGTTTACGGTGATCGCCTCAGCCATTGGCACATTAGAAGGCCCGTTGCATGGCGGCGCCAATGAGGCCGTCATTCATATGCTGGAGGAGATTGGAACCATTGAAGCCATTCCTGCATATCTGGACGCCAAACTTTCGATGAAGCAAAAAATTATGGGGTTCGGGCATCGGATTTATAAGGTCAAGGACCCTCGCGCCACCGTGTTACAAGAGTATGCTCAACAATTG
Organism: Nitrospirales bacterium; assembly: GCA_041737015.1. GTDB lineage: Bacteria > Nitrospirota > Nitrospiria > Nitrospirales > UBA8639 > Nitrospira_E. The sequence goes on along the minus strand of JBGSSO010000089.1, from coordinate 8,195 downwards.
GATTCCCGACCGGACGGCAATTCCTTATTTGCTCTAGCCAGGGCGGTTGAGCAGGAAATGGAACAACGAGTGGGACCCAAAGGCATTCGGCCAAACGTGGATTTTTACTCCGGCATCATTTACCATCGAATGGGCATTGACACTGATTTATTCACTCCTGTCTTTGCGATGGCCAGGGTGGCCGGGTGGTTAGCGCACTGCTTTGAACAATATCAGGATAATCACTTGTTCCGGCCTGACCAGATTTATGAGGGCCCCCGCCATCGTTCGTATCAATCAGTGGAAACGCGTGAGACCTTATCCACCTAGCCGGGTCACAAACCCGGCCGACGTCATCGCTGTGCGAGTCCTTGTGCCACGCGTTTTTGCTTGAAAATGATGAATTCTTCCTTTTCTTATGATGTGCTCGTCATTGGTGCCGGTCTGGCGGGAATGCGGGCGGCTATTGCCGCGCATAATCAAGGAGCTTCCGTGGCCCTCATGACGAAAGTCCATCCTGTGCGCAGTCACTCCAATGCCGCGCAAGGCGGCATTAACGCCGCCCTGACCGACCGGGGGGACCACTGGGAAGACCATGCATTCGAAACGGTAAAAGGCAGTGATTATCTCAGCGACCAGGACGCCGTTGAAGTCCTCGCTCAAGAAGCCGGCCAGGATATTATTGCCTTGGAGCATATGGGAGTCATCTTTAACCGAAACGAGGAAGGGCAACTCGGTACGCGCCGATTCGGTGGACAAAAACGCGCACGAACCTTTTTTGTGTCCGACTTTACCGGGCAGGCCATGCTTCACGTGCTGTATGAACAAACTCTCCAGGCAAAAATTCCCGTCTATGAAGAATGGTTTGTGACCTCCCTCGTGAAAGACGACCAGGGACGATGTGCCGGAGTGGTGGCCTTTGAAATTCGCACAGGGACATTCGCGCTATTTCGAGCCAAAGCCGTGATCATGGCCACAGGCGGTTTAGGGCGGGTGTACGAACCAAGCACCAATGCCTTGATTTGTACGGGCGATGGGATGGCCGTGGCCTACCGGGCCGGGGCTCCATTAATGGATATGGAAATGGTGCAATATCACCCGACGACCCTGAAGGGGAAGGGCCTCCTGATTACGGAAGCCGCGAGGGGAGAAGGAGCCTATCTTCTCAACAGCAAGGGGGAGCGCTTCATGGAACGCTATGCGCCCAATATGCTGGAACTGGCTTCACGGGATGTCGTCTCCCGGGCGGAACAAATTGAAATCAATGAAGGACGTGGCATCAAAGGCTGCGTCCTGCTCGACTGCCGGCATTTGGGACGGGCCTTCCTTCAGGATCGTCTCGGACAAATCTACGCCGAAGCCAAAACATTTGCCAATATCGATTTAGCCGAAGAGCCGTTACCCATCCGACCCGGCATGCATTACCAAATGGGGGGCATCAAAACCGACACCGAAGGCCGATGTTGGGATGTCCAGGGTCAATGGGCCGGCGTGCCGGGCCTTTTCGCTGCGGGAGAAACTGCCTGCGTGAGCTTGCATGGCGGCAACCGGCTGGGCGCAAACTCTCTATTGGACACCGTGGTGTTTGGCCGACGGGCAGGAACTTATGCCGCAGAGTATGCCAACACGATTCCGTCTCCCACCATTCCAGACAGCGCCATGGACGGAGATAAACACCTGGTGGCCAGCATCGTGTCACGGAAAGGACCAGGAGAACGAGCAGCTGCGTTGCGCCTGGAGATGGGCACCGCCATGAACCGGTATGTATCGGTCTTTCGTGAGGAGGAAGGCATGGAGACCGCCCTGCACCATATCACCAAGCTCAAAGCCCGTTGGCCCGACCTCACCATCCAGGATAAAGGGCAGGTGTTTAATACCGGATTGATCGCGGCACTGGAACTGGGGTTTATGTTGGACTGTGCGGAAGCCATAATTGTGGGCGCGCTCACCAGACAGGAAAGCCGTGGGGCCCATTTCCGGACGGATTATCTGGATCGGGATGACGAACACTGGCTCAAACATGTGTTGCTGTATCATAGACCCGATGGTCCTCCACACGTCGAGTATCTACCGGTGCGGATCACCCAATGGCAACCTCAAATCCGCGTCTATTAACGAAGTCAAAGGGCCCATCATGGCCCCTTCAGAACCGTCTACGGACCGCGAGCCCCCGATAACGGCTCGAAGGAAGTATACTGTAAGCACAAGCCGAGGAATCACCCCCACTGATGCACACCACTCTTCGCATACGCCGCTTTAATCCGGAACACGATCGCCCCTCCTCGTACTATCAGGAATATGATCTGGAAATTGATCCTTCCGACAGTGTCCTCGATGGACTCATTAAAATCCGAGAAACCATTGATGATTCCTTAACACTCCGTTGTTCCTGTCGCGGAGCCATTTGCGGATCTTGTGGCATGCGCATTAACGGGCACGCCACACTGGCCTGTAAAACCAAAATGATTTCGGTCGCCTCGGAAGGTGGAACGATTCAGGTTGAACCCATGAATAACATGCCGGTCATTAAAGATCTGGTCACCGACATGGCGCCATTCTGGTCAAAGATTCGACAGATTCAGCCGTGGCTCCAACCGCAAGGGCTGCCTCCCACCGCTGAATATACCGCCTCGCCGGAGTCCATGAGCCACCTCTCCGGGGTCATGAGTTGTATTATGTGTGGCGTCTGCGTCTCCGACTGCACAGTCCTGGAGGTCGACAAGACGTTTGTCGGACCCGCTGCCCTGGCGAAAGCCTATCGATTCGTCGCCGACCCGCGGGATGCGGCGACTGCCCAACGACTGAATTCCCTCAATCAACCGGGCGGCATGTGGGATTGCACCCGATGTATGGAATGTATTCAGGTCTGCCCCAAAGGGGTAGGACCGATGGACCGCATCATGGCGTTGCGGGCAAAAGGCCTGGCGGAAAAAGTTCCATCTACCTGTGGTTCCCGCCACGCCGAAGTCTTTACCGACATTATCAAACATAAAGGCATTCTGGACGAACCCATGCTGGCGATCAGAACCTTCGGCCTGAAAAATATTGGCAGACTCTTCAGCATGATCCCCATGGTCGTTCAATCGGTACTCAAAGGCAAAGTCCCCCTCTCGGGTCCGCTTCACCGCCCGATCCACGGAATCCAACACATCCAACGGCTCTTTAAACAGGTCAGGATTAAACGATGACATCTGCCAAGACCATATCCTTTATTTCCGGGCAAAAACCTTTCCTCCCTGGTATAGGGAGAAAACAAGAAGGGGGAGAGCGATGAAATATGCCTTCTTTCCCGGTTGCGTCTCAAAAGGGGCCTGCCCCGAACTGTATCAATCCGTCATGCAGGTCTATCCCAGATTGGGAATCGAACTCGCAGAAATGACGACCGCCTCTTGTACCGGTGCGGGTGTGCTGCAGGAAAAAGACCTGCGGCTGGGCGATGCGCTGAATGCCCGCACCTTTGCAATGGCCGAACAACAAGGCCTCCCCATCATGACCATCTGTAGTACCTGCCAGGGTGTGATGAGCCAAGCCAATCATCGCCTCACCACTCAACCACACTATCTCCAGGAAATTAACAGCTTGCTCCGAGACGAAGGATTAACCTATCGGGGAACAACCACGATCAAACATTTTTTGTGGATTCTCTTGGAAGATGTGGGCGAGGAGGCGTTGCGGCAACATATCACCCGTCCTTTATCCGGTCTTCGTGCCGCGCCGTTTTATGGGTGCTATATTCAACGGCCGACCGATGCGCTCGAATTCGACCGGCATCCTGATCGGGGAAAATCTCTTGAACGGATCATCGAAATATTAGGGGCGGAGGTGGTGGACTTTCCAGGGAAAACCCGCTGTTGCGGATTTCCCATTTTGACCATTAATGAAAAAAACTCGCTCACGATGGTCGCCACGCATACGCGAGATGCCCAATCCCACGGAGCCCATATCATGGTCACCCCCTGCCCGCTCTGCCATCTCAACCTCGACGGCATGCAGACCAAAGCCGCCAGCCAGGATCAGGCTTCTATCGATCTCCCGATTCTCCATCTTCCCCAATTGCTAGGCCTTGCCATGGGGTTGGATACCAAGAGCCTCGGGTTACAACGAAACCTCATTTCTCCTGAATCTGTCCTCGCAGAATTGAGTATCTAACCATAGTTTTCTTTAGATTGACAGAGACTAAAATTCCTTCTACCCTCCATGTTCCATAGACTGGGAAAACACCAGAAATATACAAGGAGCAAGAGAGCATGAGTACAAAGACCAAGGACATTTTAATTCAAGCTCTCGGGCTTCCTCCCGTTGAAAAAGCCCACCTTGTTGACTGTCTTCTTGCAAGTCTTGATAAGCCAGATGAAGCTATTGATAGCCTTTGGCGAGAAGAAGTCGAAAAAAGAGTTGAAGCTTACCAATCAGGGAAGATCCTCTCTGTATCCCTTCAGCAAGCTTTATCCAAATACCAGAGATAATGGAAATTCGACTATTAAAAATCCCCGAAACAGAGCTTGATGAGGCCGTCACATTTTACAATTCAGAACAACCCGAATTAGGTGCGGATTTTATTGTTGAATTTATTCACTCCCTTGAGCGAATCAAAACCTACCCCAAAGCCTGGAACCCTTTCACTCAAAATACCCGCCGGTGTCAATTACGACGATTCCCCTATGGAATTGTCTATCAAATACTCGAAAGCGAAATCTTAGTTGTCGCCGTTTCCCACCTGCATCGAGAGCCTCGATACTGGAAAGATAGAATAACGCCTTAGGTCTTGAAAGCACGGAATTCTCTAAGCAGGACTACCTCTCCTCATTGCCAAGACTTAAACCAATCGCATAAATGCCGGTTTTCGGCCCGGCATTTCATTGAAAAAAGATGAATTCCCGGTTAGAGATGTTGGCAATAACGAAAAAAAAAGGAAGAAGTCCAGAGACGATGCATTCAGGTAAAAACGGTTTCGGGTCCTTTGTCCTCTATGCTTAACGCAATCGCGTAGATGCCAAATTGGGGGACCCAATGCCCGTGCTTTCGGTAATCATCCCGCCAATACTGGGGCATCTCCATATGCGTCGCAATATGATTGACGTACAAGTCACGAAATGCCAAGTTCCGAGTGGATTGAAAGAGCGTCCAGAATGCCCAAGCTCGGCTAAAGTTGAGTCCTGCGGAATGTGGCGTGGGAGCTGTGGGGATCGGTTCCATAGAAAGGCCGTCTGGACAAAATGACTCAAACCATCGCCAAGATTCTTCTTTGGGAAGAATCGTAAAAATGGTTCTGGTCCGTTGCAGAGAGGCCGCAAAAAACTCATTCGTCACGTTGTCATATGAAGGAGGCAAGGCCTCATCAAGAAGGACAACCCACATTCGTGTAAACCTAAGAAGTTTTTCAATTAAAACTTGGTCAGCCTTCCATTGACTCCAATTCCACAAATTCAGCAAGGCCCATGACAAATTACCATAGTTCCTCTGTTTCAAATTACAAATAACCTCTCCAGCGGGAAGAGAAAAAATCCATTTTTCCAACTGTGTGGAAATTTCTGCCGCCAACGGCAACAAGTCTATATTCCCCCACCCCTGCTCCCGTTCTATGGCCAGTTTCAAAAACCAAGAAAAGCCATAGGGTATTTCATGATTGAGTTCCCCGTTCCTGAGTGAGGCCAATTCCGCCTCCAGACAATCAGGGGCCAGCGCCGCATTCACAACCCTGGCCCACCGGGGTTCACTTGTCAGCCGCGAAGCCGTTAATAACGCGTAGGCACCATGAACACTGGAATGCCAATCGATACACCCACAGAACGTCGGATGAGTTGTATCCCGCCGGAGGAAACTCTGTTCCACCGTCTCAGCCAAAATCCGAACATAGTCCAGCCGGGCCCCGCAGAACGCCTCCCACGACTGATATGGTTGACCGGGTTGTGCATCCACCATTGAGCCCCTTCCTTCCTCGAATGATAACCTACCTCACGCCATCATGCCTCGGATAGAGCGTCTGGTTCCTGTAAAGATTTCGTTTGGCGCTTGCCCGATTTTGAATACGCAAACTTACCAGGGATCTGCTACACTCCCTCAAAGTTCGAATATCTCATTTTCACACACAAAGGCATGTCCCATGAATTTTGATCCAGCCATCGCTGCCCTGCACGCTCTTCAACAAGCTGAGGAACAAGGGGAACTTGGGGACCTTGAATCGAACATCTTAGAAGCGGAAGCGATATTTTCCACCGATCAAGGACCACAAGCCAAGCGCGCGTTTGATACCCTTCAGGAATTGGGCGCACAGCTTCCACAGGCTCAACACCTGCAGGAGTTCCTCATTTACATCACCTGGCAGCAAGTTACCGAAGGCCCCCTCCCCCGATATTTTCAACTTGGGCTGGACCTCTGCGATGGATTCCTCGATCGATTCGGGAAGCACATTGAAGGCACTCCCTCGCATCAACACGTGGTCGCCATCCGGGAATCGTTTCAAGGCGGATTAGGCATCGAGGAAGAAGAGGATCTTATGCCGGAACATGATGAGGATGCGTTCCTGGGCGGTGATTGATCTTGATACATCCACCGGCACTCGCCGGTGTCCCCAAGGATGATCAGACCTATTGCCGGTTTCTCCAATCTGGTGAATGACCTTCGCCGGAAAACAGGTGCCGTCTCTCCTTTCGCTTCATCCCCCCTCCATCCTTGCCTCACCAACTTCCCATTTTGTACAGTTCCCTGAAATCCGTTTCCCTCGAAATTTTCCAACTTATTGTTTTCATCTGCGCATGCCCCTAACCAATCGAGCTTCGGCCTGCAAAACCAGATGGCCCGTTCCGATGGAAGTTAAACCTAGTGCCATTGAGGGCCGTGGCCTATTCACCACAGTGCCATTGCGACCCAGACAAAAAATCGGAGAGTATGAAGGGGAACGCATTACGCAACGAGAAGGACGAAGGCGAGCGAAAACCCAAAAGTGGATAGCCATTGTCGAAGTGAATAATGGGAAGTCGATCGATGGGGCAGAAGAGAGAACAGGATTCCGGTTCATCAACCATTCATGCACACCCAATACCTTTATGCGCATCATAGGAGAACGGGCAGAGTTTTATGCCTTGCACCCTATCAAGGCCGGAACCGAACTCACGCTCGACTATGGCGACTCACACCACAACGGGGAACTGCCCTGTACCTGTGGAAGCCTACAATGTCGAAAATTTCTTTAGAAAAGCCGACACCCTTTCATTTCAAATCCGTGCGGACTCCTTCGCCTCGACCAGCGCCGTTCGGCCCGAGATTTTTTGGATTCGGCTTTTCGCATTTGATAAGCCACCATCCATGCGTTTCCCTCGACATCCAGGACCACTTCCGCATTTTACCTGTGCTAGAATCCACATCCCTGGTGGGTCTTATTGCTTACTGAAATCTCATGAAACACGCCGAACACCATGGTCCCTGACAATTCTTTTACGCGCTGCCTCAGAGCCCTCTTTTCCAAAACTTTCGGATGCGTGCTTGTCGGACTGTTGCTGTTCCATGGGATTCAGGGGGGGTGGGCAGAACCTGGTCCCCTCAAACCCGATGCTTCGCAATCCCCTTTGGTCCAACTCCAAAGACTCTTGTCCGAGGGAAGTCAGGATTCTTCAGACCCGGCCATGCTTTTACAATTATCCGACCTGTATCTGGAAATTGGACAGGAAATCTATCAGGACGAGAGCCGGAAACGTCGGGCATTCGATGAAGGAGCACGTCTGGCCCGCCGGGTCCTTGATAGAGAAAAAGACAATGCGGAAGCCCATTATTTATACGCGGCGAACCTGGGAAGCTCTGCACAAATCGAAGGTGCCATGGCCTCCGCCCTGACGGTCAACACGTTGAAGACTCATGTGCGAAGGGCATTAGAACTCAACCCCCACCACGCACCGGCACTTCACATGATGGGGATGATGCTGGAGGAACTTCCCTGGTTTCTCGGCGGTGACCAGGACATGGCAATCACATACCTGATTCAGGCCACGGAGGTGAAACCCGATTACACGCGAGCAAGACTGGATTTGGCTAAAACCTATATCAAAAGGCGGAACCATCGTGCTGCACGGGAAGAACTGCGTCACATACTCAATGAACCTTCTGGATCTCCTGCATCGGGATCCTGGCAACACAATCATCAGGAAGCCCAAATCCTTCTTGATGCCCTTCCCAGCCTTCATTAATCCGAGCGTGGCTCCATGACGACTCACCCCTGCATA
>JBGSSO010000088.1:0-5841 GCA_041737015.1 Nitrospirales bacterium | reverse complement strand
CCCGTGTAGGCACAGGACTGAGCCACTTCGTTTTCGTGATGCGGGAAAATGAGATCTTTTCCTCCGCCATGAATATCGAACGTTGGACCCAAGTGCTTGATAGACATGGCAGAACATTCGATATGCCAACCCGGTCGACCTTTACCCCAGGGGCTCTCCCACCCTGGCTCATCCGCATTGGCGGATTTCCAAAGCGCAAAATCCATGGGATCTTTTTTGCGAGGGTCGATTTCGACACGAGCCCCGGCTAATAATTCTTCCAGATTCCTTCCTGATAATTGCCCATATTGGCTGAACTTTCTCACTTCAAAGTACACGTCTCCTTCCACTTCATAGGCAACGTGCTTCTTTACTAATCCGGCAATCATGTCCACAATATCCTGGATATGGTGAGTCGCCCGAGGCTCCACGGTTGGTGAAATAATACCCAAACGCCTCATGTCGCGATAAAAGGCTTCGATATATTTTTCCGTTACCTGGGTCCAGGGGATACCATCTTTTTGAGCTCGTTGGAGAATTTTATCGTCCACATCGGTAAAATTTCTGACATAGGTTACCTGGTAACCGCTATATTCCAAATACCGCCTGATGGTATCGAAAACTAACGCACTCCTGGCATGTCCAAGATGACAATCATCGTATACCGTGACTCCGCACACATACATCTTAACCTGATCGGGAGTCAGCGGGAGAAAGAGTTCTTTCTTTTTTGTTCGGGTGTTATACAGGGTGAGAGGCATGGCTTACGATTCTCGAGTGGGTGCGGGATGTGTGAGTTTTTTCCCATGATGTTGGACCAACCAAAATCCGAGAACCAACATCACCACAAAAATGATGGAAAATAAGTTGAAATACTTCTCTATGAGTTCTTTGACCCATGGGCCCATAAATTGAATAGCACCTGCAACGAGAAAAAACCGACTGCCCCGACTGATAAGTGAGGCCACCATAAATGTACGAAAATTCACATAAAACGCTCCTGCCCCAATGGTAAAAATTTTATAAGGAATGGGGGTGAACCCTGCGATGAGAATAGCCCAGGCTTCATACCGCTGAAAATACTGATGCACCAAATCCATTCTGGCTTGGCCCATAAATTTAAGCAGAAGAGGCCGCCCCCCAAACCATCCGATTCCATATCCAAAAGCTCCTCCAAGCACAGATCCCATCGTCGCAACCGTTGCATACCACCAGCCCAGGCTCGGATTGCCAAGAGTAAGTGCAATGACCAACACATCAGGAGGCAGTGGAAAAAATGAAGATTCGGCGAAAGCAAGACAGAATAAGGCAGGAACTCCATAGGGAGAGTCAGACCACGATAACATCCACTCGTATAATTGTTTGCCCAATTCCATATTTTTTAGTAGAAATTCCTGGTGCTCAGTTCCTCATAGACATTTGGGTTATATTGGAGATCGTTTACCTCTCCCAGAAACCTTGTTTGGTTTTCGCAAGGATTGTTTTGAGGGAAACAGAGCCTTCTCCCAACCCTTAAGCGCGTGCATCGCAGAATAATCAGTCAGATCCAAATGAAGCGGAGAAATTGAAACCATTTCATTGGAAACTGCATCATGATCAGAATTCTTCCCCCTAGCCCATGACTCGCGTTGTCCGGCAATCCAAAAATATCGATTGCCCCTAGGGTCTGTCTTTTCGACTACGGGATTGAGATAACGTCGCTGGCTCAAACAAGTCAATTGGATGCCGGCAATCTGCTCCAATCGACGACTCGGAACATTCACGTTTAATATGGTCTCTTCAGGAAGCCCACATTCTAAAACCCGTTTGGCAACCAAAAAGGCAAAATGGCCTGCAACGGCATATTGGCATTTTGGTAGGTCTTCCAGGGAAATGGCAATGGAAGGGATACCATGAAGCATACCTTCGATGGCACCGGCAACCGTTCCGGAATTGGTAACGTCATCACCCAAATTCCATCCATTATTGATACCTGATACCACCAATTTTGGCAGGCACGCCGGTAGAAGATGACACACAGCTAGTGTCACGCAATCCGCTGGAGTCCCATTAACGGCATACCATCGTTTTTTCAGGGAACGCAGCCTCAATGGTTTATGCAATGTCATCGACCGCCCAACGGCATTTTGGGTTTTCTCTGGGGCCACAACCCAAATTTCCCCTAACGGGCGCAGAGCCTCAGCTAACACCTTGATGCCAGGAGCATTTATTCCATCATCATTGGTAACCAGAATGGGTCGTTTGGAAGAAGAAACTATCATTTAAACCTTTTACTTTATCAGGAGCTTCTGCTTACCGACAGCCTTCCCACTCATCAATCCTCAATTTTTCCTCATGGCAAAGAAAAGCCCGCCCCAATTATTCTTGGGGCGGGCTTTTGGTCTTCCCATCTTTGCTATTTTACTAATCCTAAATGCTCTTCATAAATTGAGCAACCGCTGCTGGATCCACCGTTCCCATAATATGAGACTCTGGAACCGTGTTCGACTTCTTACCGGTTAACCCACATTCCACTTCATCCGTAATCATCTCAACTGGCATAGACATCCCACCGTAGACATGTGGACCGGCCACAATTTTTGCGTTGGAGAACCCATAAATTGCCGTAGCCACATCTTTGGCCAACCATCCGACATAATTAAACTCGGGAATAACAATAAGCTTGGCTTTGCCACACAGCTCTCTTAGTTCGTTTGTTGGGAAAGGTCGCAAGGAACGAATCTTGATTAATCCTGCCTTAATGCCTTTTTCTTTACATTGGCGGACCGCCTCGCGGGATTGTGCCGCCGCACTCCCTGATGCAATAAGGAGAACATCGGCATCTTCCACATCCTGAGCTTCTAACAATCCATCCATATATTGATTAATATATTTGCGTGAACGTTCCACGCCGGCCCATACTTCCTGCTGCCACACCGCGTGAATGTTGTAGGCCATAAAATTAGATTTTTGAACGGGAGCATCACGAGATAGTCGAGCTGGCGGGTTCTCCGCATCTAAAACCGGCACCGACCCTCGATAAGGATCTCGGGGAGGGAGCTTGAGCCCCCTATCCTGCATCGAACAATATCCTCGAGCATGAGTCACAAAAAAACCGTCACAGCAGACACCTACCGGGAGTGTCACATCATTTTTTTCGCTGATAATAAAACCCTTCATAATAAAATCGAAAAGGTCCTGTTGATTTTCAGCATGAAATACCAGCATTCCGCTATTCAAAAGGTAGGCAATTTCAATATTGTCCGGTTGGATAGCCAGCGGAGCATTCACGACTCTGCACGTGAACATGCAAACGGCAGGGAGGCGGTGACCAGCCCACGAGACGATGGGCTCAAGACCTCGTAATGTTCCAGGACCAGCTGTGGCCGTAAAGGCTCGAACACCTGCGCGCGAAGCCCCAGCAATTGCCGACATGACGCCATATTCTTCCTCGCCTCGATAGAATTCCTTCACATACCCTTCCCCATACAAGACCCCAATTAATTGCAATGTTTCACTTTGTGGGGTAATGGGATAGGCCACGGACATATCTACATTTGATCGCCTCACCGCCTCTTTTGCACATTCACTCCCGGTAATAAATTCCCGTTCACGAGGAGCCTCAAAAAACATATATTCCGGAGAAACTTCCCGCTGGCGTTTGGCATCTCCATGAGGATCTTTTCTTCCCTTTGCGCTATCAACGGATGGTGCTTCTGGAGCACTCGTAATTGGATCACCTTGAGGATTTGTTTTAACTTCTGATTCAAGGGCTTCGCTCATGGTTTGACCCCCTTATTACTTAAGTGATACTTCATAAATATACTCATGCTTCTCTTTGCATATGCTCAGCTTTATGGCCAAACTGGGCCGCGTTTCCATCAACAGGGCTTTCAATACTGAAATCCAAAGGATTGGTGTGTGTTTTGCCACCATGAACTTTGGATTGCAATCCGGTAAAACGAACATTATTGCCATTTTCTGGCAATTTTATCCCCATTTCTTCCCGCACCCGCTTAAAAACCGCTGCAACCCTTCGGATCTTTGTGGCATCAGAATCTCGAACCGTGAACATAGCATCCTCATGCCCTTGTTCAGCGCAAATAGCAGAGGTCCAGCAATTGGTTCCAGCTCGAATCATCTTGAGGGTCAGATTGGCATAGTGACAATGCACCCCGATAAAGATACAGGCTTCAATCTTATTCCCCCATATTGTCAGATTGGGATGATTCGGATTGATCACTTCTTCCGGTTCAACCTTAGGGTACTTGGGGCGATAATCCGGCATAGGAATGACGAGCACATCTGGCAATTGGGCTGCTAACTCTAATACAGCCCTAGCCTTATCGGCCGCATGATCATTCCAATTCCACAAAACCAACGGACCAGGAAAAATGGTTGCATTCTTGCGAGTCAACATCGTACGCGCCATGGCTTCCATTGCCAGCTCTTCCGCAACAACATGGCCAAATTTCAGACCATATCCTTCGTCAGGCGTCAGTACGCCCAGTTCCGCAGCCGATGGAGGATGGAAACCTTGTGGCCCTGGAGCCACGATTGCTTCTTCTAGCTCTTTCGTTAATTCCACGTTGGACTCCGATTGATGAGTATGAAATGACTGAAGTAATGAAAAGACTTTATTGGATTATCCCCTTAACGGACTAGCAAGAACCGCCTTGGTATTTTTTTCCAAATAGGAAATATTTTCAGTGAGTGCCGCATCCCCAATTTGATCGATCATTTCCATTTTAATGGCATGATGCTTGGCCATATTGTCACACACCCATACGCATTGTGCGCAACCCTTACAACGATCGACGGCTACATAAGCCGACCCATACTTTAAACCCCTGTCCTTTCCCGCCTCCGTATCATACTGAATCGTATTGGCTTCCGGACAGAATTGTGTGCATAACTTACAGCTGGTTGCAGCACAAATATCTATATCTATATTTGCCACAAGATACATCGCTCTCCCCTTTCAATTTCCTCTTTTTTCCTTCTTTTTTTAGACCGAAGCCTTTGCTGCTTTATTTGCTGCACTGGTTGTTTGGTCGGCCATTGAGGACGCTCCCAATGTCCATCCATTATCGACGGCGTAATCCCAACCAGCCTTTACCACCGCTAAGTTTTTCTCAATCAATTCTGCCTTTTTCTTGAACTTTCTTTCCACCACACTATCCAATGCGGCCGTTCCACCTGACACGACAAAACCCTTTCCGAGAAATCGATCTTTCACTGCCTCGCCGGTGGCCTCTATAGTCGAAAGTCCCGTAATTGCGCCGATGGCTCCTACCATAGCCATATTGGTGGCCAAATCGATTCCCGCCACATCTAGCGACATCTGGGTGGCTGGGAGATAATATATTTTGGCACCTAGGTCTTTCAATTCTGCAGCTTGATCCGGCTCAAGATTCATAGGTGTATTGCTATTGATAAGAACAACTCCCTCCTTTTTTAACCCATAATAAAAAGGATTTGTGTAACTCTTTCCATGAGTGATGCACTGTGGATGAAAGATCATGAGGATATGGGGAAAGGTAATTTCACCAATTTCATAAATCGGCTCATTCGAGACGCGCACATAACTTTCTACTGGAGCCATTCGCTTTTCGGACCCATAAAAGGGAACGATGGTGCTCTCCCCTCCGGCATTAATGACTGCCGTGCTAAAAATATGAGATGCAGTCACCACGCCTTGGCCACCAACGCCTGCCATACGAATGTTATAACGAATAGCCATTTTTAACCTCCTCCATTTTCATACCTCTAAGAGCATCCAAACCAAGCACGCAAACTGTCGGGGAGACAACTTACCCTTTTGTTACTGCAGCTGCAGGCTTCGGGAGATATTCTTTGTACCCATACAATTCCCCTAAATAC
>JBGSSO010000055.1:0-4984 GCA_041737015.1 Nitrospirales bacterium | reverse complement strand
CTCATTATCAAAAAAACAGGTCAATCCGAATGGACTGATCCAAATCCGCCAGTGCGCCGTCTCCGTCGCCCGCATCAGCCCGCAGACCGGCACGATTGAAATAGGGGCTCATGTCGTTCGGGGCAAGCTGAACAGCTTTATCAAGGTCCTGAAGGCCACGGTCTCGCTGGCCCAGGCTTGCCAGACATCTTCCCCGGTCCGAATAAGCCTTTGAATAACGGGCATTGGCAGCGATCGCCTGATCGAAATATGGAATGGCTTCCCGGCATTTTCCAGAGGCCGCCAGATCGCGGCCTTTCGTGAAGGCATCATAATCGGAGGAAGAAGTAACGGCAGGTGGTGAAAATTCTTTTTTTGCCTGCTCCGGAACCGTTGTCCCCACCCGTTTCGCAGACACGAACGGCTGTGACGGATCTCCGCTCGACAAGACTTGCTGATCTTTCGACAGGATCACCTTATTCACAAATCCGCCTTTTGCCCAGGTCAAGGTGACAACCCCTTTCGACGCATCCGCACATGTCCACGTTCCTGAGTTGCCGGATTGTTGCGTAAATGTCCCGTCAGACTTAATCGTCACCTCGCCCCCGGCAAACCATGCCCAATTCCCGACGATCCCATCACAGGAGGCGGCAGGAATGGTTTGGGGTAGAGAAAGGACAGTCAGTATCGCTACCAAAACGAATGTCAGAGTTTTTGCTCCAGCCATAATGCACCTCCTTCCATATTCGTCGCACTCGAACCTGTCAGTGATAAGTTGGTGGCCTTGACCTCTATTAGTGGTCCGTCTAGGGATAAGCGCGAAATGACTCTTCCACCACACAACGTTCGGGCACCTATTTTGTCGGGAACCACCGAAAGACTTTGACTTGTGCAAGCCGTGAGTCTCCGATGGACATGCGATCCTGGTTGTCCCACAACAGGGGCCTTCCCGCGAACCTCGCCACGTTCAGGACATGAGAACTTCCATTCCTGCGAAGAATAAAGAGCATACCTTCAGAATTGTCCGGGAGATTGTTGAGGATATCCTCAAATTCGCCGCGGGTGACCTCAACAGGAATGCCTTCCGCTATCATTTGCAAGTCGCCGGGACGGCCGGTCCGCGGATTCTTCGCGTGAGGACCGCCGAAGTGTTGCTTCAGTTTCTCATAGACTTCATCCCATGACTTCGGCGGGTCTTTGCGCAATAGATACGAAGGGTCACCGGTCGCATTGTGCAAGGTTTGCCAAAAACAATCTTCTTTTTTCGGATTGCAGACACCCGATGAAGGAGGTTCCATATTTTGAATGGCTCGAAAACGGTTGCCGCCTTTTTCTGCCTGATCAACCTTCTTTGTAAATTGCGATACCTTTGTTGCGGTCCATTGTCGGCAGACCGTGCCGAGTGCAGCTGTCCCCTTTCCTACCAATAAGGTGTCTGCCGTGGTAGCGATCGCAATATGAGGGTTCCTAAGCGTTTGCTTCAATTCCGCTTCTGCCTTCCTGATGGCAATCTCTACCTGGCCATAGAGGTAGCGGTGGTTGGCGGCATTATCATTGGTGAGATACATCGCGACTGCTTCTCCGGCCTTCACGACGGTTTCGGGCGCGTGTTCAATGACGCTTCGTGCCGTGCGGGTAGTCCGGGACAGAATGCCTTCGTTGGGTTCCGTCATATGATGCAATCGCGCCGCGATGAGTTTTCCCATCGCCTTCAATATCAAATCGGTCATATAGCCTCCGCCCTCGAGTGCGCGCAAGATGTCATCTCTCTCGGCCTTCAGACGCTCCAGCACGTGTGGATCAACTTGCGGGAGACAATCTGAATCATCTTGAACTTCCCTAACCGGCGGAGTCGGTTCGGGCTTGGATGTGGTCGGCGGTTGCCCTTGGTCTGAGCCGGGCGAATCCGAGCCAAACACTTCTCCCGGCCCATTCGGTTGGGGCTGACCTTGGTCCGATCCGGGAGTATCAGACCCGAAGATATCCCCTCCTTCCCCAGACGCTTGATCGGTCCCCTGCGTGGGCATGCACACCTGGCAGGGGCCTCCGGCTCCCTCAGTAGAATGAAATTCGTCACTACTGGCCGGCAGTGAAGGAAGCGTGTCGCCGGCTTTCGGACTTGACGAAGGACCCGTATAGGTTCCAGTGCGGTTACACAGGCGGAGTTTTTCATTGGCCGCCTTCAGCTGCGAGGCCTTTGTTTTCACCGCGTCACTATTGCACGTGGCGTTCCCGGGATGATGGCATTGGGCTCTGGCTTGATCGAACTCCGCTTCGATCCGTTTCGTTTCACAGGCATATTCCTCCTGGCAGCAATCCTCCTTTCTAATGAACTGAGGTTTTTGCGCTGGTGCTGACTCTGATCTCTGTGCCGTAACATAAAATTGAGATTGATCCGTGCTGGTGAGACCTTGGCCGTCCGGCGATAGCGCCAAACTGTTCACGAACCCTCCGTCTCGCCACCGAAAAGTAAATCTTCCCCGAACAGCATCGGTGCATTCCCAGGTCCCGGCATTGCCGGACTGCTGCACAAAGGTTCCATCCGGATTGACCGTCACCTCGCCACCGATGAACCAGGCCCATTTGCCGACCAATGCGTCACAGGAAGCGGCATAAGTTGGAGTTGGCCACCACAAACCACCCACTGTCATGACCAGGAAAAACACGAAGATTTCCCTCAGTGTTGCAATACTGTTTTGATCTGCCTTTGGGGTTTGCCGGATGACGTTCAGGCAGGGATTGACACCGTTAGCTGAGCAGGCAAAGTACGAGACGTGGAGGATTGAGAGGAAGAAGAAGATTTGATGGAAGATGATGCGCCGTTCACGTGACGACATCGCTCTCCCTCCTCTTTAAGTGTGTAGGATCGAAAGATTACGACTTGCCGACAATTGTGTCAATCGGCATGAGGTTTATCGGATGAATCTTGAATGGAATTTCGTTACCTAGCCCTCCCAGGATTAAACCCGCCGCAGCAGTCTCAGAAAAATTCCTTCCGGACCACAGCCCAAAGTTAAGATTTTCCAGAACGCGACCATTGACGGGATGGAACGACTAGTGCCCAAACATTAAGAGTATATCCGTGAAATTCACTTTGCTGTTGCCGGGTTTTCCTGGGCTTTTTTTTCGACGCCTGTCTTGATGAATCTGCATGACTGGACTCCCGCACATACCGCAGATTTCCCAAGCACGCCGACTTAATTCATCCCTGTTGAGGCAATGAGAGCGCCTGCGGGATCGCTCGTCACGCGTGTTGTTTTTTCCGGATCTATGGCCCGTCGTGCCGGGCTCCGTTTGCTTATGGTCTTTGCCTTTGTACGATGCATTTTCTCCCGTGAATGGTACGGAAGGATTCCGCTTAGGACCTCCGCCAGCGAGTCACAGGGCACATCCTCCAGCAACTTAATTGCCGGTTTGGGATCGGGGCCGGACCGTCCGCCGACAAAGATATCCACGGCTTCGACGATCTGACCTTTGACTTTGATCTTTTTCCCTAATAGACCGACATCGGCCACGAGGTGATTGCCGCAGGCTGCGGGACATCCCGACCAGTGCATGGTGATGGGTTTCATCTCCGTGCCGATTATCGCTTCAATTCGTTTGGCGGTTTCTACTGCACGGCTTTTGGTTTCGATCACGGCCAGATTGCAGTAGTCGTTCCCCACACAACTGACCAGGCCCTTTTGTACCGGCGTGGGATTGTAGACAAAGCGCTGTAACAAGGACTCTTCGGTCAGATCTCCTAACACCCGGTCAGAAACATGAGGCATGATGACGGCTTGATTGGCTGCCAGGCGGAGTTCCCCCGTGCCGTAGGTTTCAGCTAAACCGGCTATTCCCTGCAAATCATCCGCCTGAATACGGCCGACGGGAATTTTAAGCCCCACGTAGTTCAAGCCAGGCTGCTTTTGCCGGTAGACGCCCATATGGTCGTTGACGGACGACTTTCGGACATCGTTCCCCGCTCGCGACAATTCCCATCCCACTTCCCGCTGGACTTCCAGACGAAACCGCTCTTCGCCCCAGTCATCCAACAAAAAAGCCAGCCTGGCAGTGGTGCGGGATTCCCGGCATCCATGATTCCGAAAGACGCGAAGAATGGCTCCGGTCACCGCCACGACTTCCCGGGGAGTCACGAACACATCGAGTGGGGTGGCAATGCGGTACCCGCCGGATCCAAGTTTACCTCCGGCCAACAGGTTAAATCCGGTGATCGTACTGCCCTCCCCCTCGACCGTCGCGGGTACCAGAGCCAGATCTTGTGTTTCAAGATGTAAACAATTGTCGAGACAGCCGGTAATCCCCATGTTGAACTTTCGAGGGAGATTCGAATAGGCCCGATGCCCTACCAGTTCTTCTGTGAGCCGCTTCACCAGGTCCGTGGCATCCAGTTGTTCCTGCGCGGTTAACCCGGCCACGGGACAAGTCATGATGTTGCGGACGTTGTCCATGCCGGTTTGCAAGGAGCATAAGCCCGCCTCTTCCATTTGACGAAACACTTCCGGTACATGCTCAATCTTCATATGCCGCAACTGAAACTGCTGACGGGTTGTCAGATCCAGCACGCCATTTCCAAACATGTTTGCGAGGTGCGCCAATGTGCGCATCTGGACCGACGTGGTTCTTCCTCCTGGAATCCGCACGCGAATCATAAAGTATCCCGGCGTGGGATTTCGCAAAAATAATCCATACCATTTCAGCCGTTGAATATCTTCATCCGGGATCGCCTCCCACCCTAATTCGGCATATCGGGCAATATCCTCTTTGATGTCCAAGCCGTCTTTTTCCCCTTTGAGCACCTCAATCTTATTCATCAGAATCCTTTCCGGTTTTCTTACTCGATTCCGCCACACGGCGCATGTCGTTATCTAAGGCTCACGACCAACCGTTAACGGTTTCGACACCATCTTCCCATCGACCGGCACACGAATCAGTCGTGAGGATTCATGTTCCACGACTCCAGATATCGTTTCTGATTTTTTAATCCACCCTGACACAGGGCTTG
>JBGSSO010000056.1:0-4717 GCA_041737015.1 Nitrospirales bacterium | reverse complement strand
AAATACGGTTTTGGCAAACATTAGGGCAGCTTCGACCAGACATTGTTCATTTGAATCCATCGCTTGATCTTAGGAGTTTTCTGAGGGATGGATTGTTTGTTGCCCTGGCCAAGTTACGCAGGAGATCTATCCTTGTTTTTTTTCATGGATGGGATGAGCAATTTGAAAAGACCATTTCAAGGTGGGGGAGTTGGTTTTTCAAGATAACATATGGTCGCGCAGATGCTTTTATAATCTTGGCGTCGAGAATTTCTGATCGATTACGGGAATGGGGTGTAACGGCACCGATCCATCTAGGGATGACTGCAGTGGATGATAGTTTGCTTGACGGTTTCTCAATTGTGAAAAAAATTTCAGATATTAATAGTGCTGAAACTATTCGAATTCTTTTTCTCTCCCGGCTCGAAAGAAGCAAAGGAATCCTGGAGTTAATCGAAGCCGTAAAAATTCTGGCTGACAAAAACGCCAGAGTGTCTCTTACAGTTGCGGGAGAAGGTTCGATTATGGATGAAGTTCGTTTGGCTATTTTTGGCTTTGGACACCATCAAGGGGTGGTTAAAATTTCAGGGTATGTTCGAGGTAAACAGAAAACCCAATTATTAAGTTCACACCATATATTTTGCCTACCTTCGCGCACGGAAGGAATGCCAATTTCGGTTCTAGAAGCTATGGCGTTTGGAATGCCAATTGCTACTTGTCCGGTAGGAGGAATTGCAGATTTTTTCGAAAACAATAAAATGGGTGTGTTGTTGGATCGGACAGATTCCGGATATATAGCAGACTCAATTGAATCACTTATTTCAAGTCGGGAGGGTTTAGCGAAAATTTCCCAATATAATTATATTTATGCACAGCGCCGGTTTCTTGCCTCAACTTCAGCTGAAATGTTACGAGCATGCTATCGAAAAATACATAAGGTTGAGCACCTTAACTGGGTTTAAATTGCGATTGTAAGACTCAAAAATGTGCGGAATAGCGGGTATTGTAACTACAGGCCCTCCGGCAGAGTTGTCAGCCGTTCTGCGGAAGATGACCGATACCATTGCTCACCGTGGGCCGGATGATGAGGGGTTTTTTGAAACGAAATCTGCATGCGGGCAATATGCCATTGGACTTGGCCATCGTCGTCTTTCAATAATCGATCTGAACGCAGGGCACCAGCCACTAGGTAATGAGGATGGTTCTGTACAAGTTGTTTTCAACGGCGAGATTTACAATTTCCGTGAATTGCGAGATGAATTGACCGCTCGTGGGCATCGATTCGCTACGGCATCTGATACGGAAACAATAGTCCATGCCTATGAAGAATATGCTGAGAAGTGTGTTGACCATTTCCGTGGCATGTTCGCCTTTGCCATCTGGGATGTAAATCGTGACTTGCTATTTCTAGCTCGAGATCGGTATGGCAAGAAACCATTATTTATCTTGCAGCAGGACGATGGATTATTGTTTGCATCAGAGATCAAGGCCCTCATTTCCACCGGACCTGTTGAAATCAACGTAAATTCAAACGCAATTTGCAATTATCTTGCTTATCGATATGTGCCTGGCCCTGATACTCTTATTCGAGGCATCGAAAAATTCCCCTCGGCCAGCTATGCAGTATGGAAGAAGGGACATTTCAGCATAACTCGTTACTATACACCACCTGATCTACATCCCTACAAGAAAACATCTCTACCTAAAGACCCGGTTGATGAATTTCTCATCCACCTTAATGATGCTGTCGCGTGTCGCATGGTGAGTGATGTGCCATTCGGGGCGTTTCTATCGGGAGGTATAGACTCTTCTGCCATTGTTGCCCTCATGGCGCGTCACAGTGATTTGCCTGTAAAAACTTTTTCGGTAGGATTTCTCGAGACGGAATACAGTGAGCTTCGCTATGCCAGGACCATTGCAGAGCAGTTTAAGACTGAACATCATGAGTTGGTGGTCTCACAGGATGATTTGATGGACAAGTTGCCTGCTCTTGTTCGACTTCGCGATGCTCCTGTGACCGAACCATCAGATATACCAATATATCTACTCTCAAAAGAAGCCAGAAAGACTGTCAAAATGGTGCTGACAGGCGAAGGCAGTGATGAGATCCTTGGAGGATATCCCAAGCATATCTTTGAAGCCTACGTGCGGTTCTACCAATTGGTGCCAAGTGCTCTAAGAAGGAATCTCATTGAACCACTAATTAACAAATTACCCTACGGATTTCGTCGAGTCAAAACGGCCATCTCGACCATGGGGCTGGAAGATTATGACGAACGCATGGTGCGGTGGTTTGGTGCATTATCTACTCAAGAACTCGAACTTTTGACCACCATACGTCCATCAAGGGAACGGTCCATACCCGATTGGAAAAAATATCCTTTCGAGTCGCGAAGTGCTTTACGATCAATTCTTTCATTCGATCAGACAAGCTGGCTACCTGATAATCTTCTTGAACGCGGCGATCGCATGACAATGGCCGCGTCACTGGAAGCACGCATGCCCTTCTTGGATCATAAACTTGCTGAATATGTTTCCTCATTACCTGATCATTACCGGATTCGAGGGCAAACGACAAAATGGTTGTTGCGCGAAGCCATGAACCGGCTATTGCCCAAAGCCATACTTGAACGGCCAAAAGTCGGTTTTCGCGTACCTGTGAATGAATGGTTCCGAGGTCCTATGAAAGACTATCTGTACGATCACCTGACCGGTTCCAGCTCAATGACGCGCGACTATTACCACCCGATAGAATTACAAAAAATCCTGAAGGAACATGTCTCGGGAGATCAGAATCACGAAAAATTGCTTTGGTGCTTGCTTAATCTAGAAATTTGGCATCGTGAATATGTGAAGGGCGCATGACATCATTTCTGTGGAAGTTGAAGCGCCTACGGGCTATGAATGGGCAAGAGGTCCTACATCGCGGGTATCGGTGGTTGTGGCAGCAGGCCGAGAAATGGTTCCTTGTTTTGGGTTGGCAGCCCCATCCAATACGATCTGTGGGCCATAGAAAATGTCTGTTCCCTGCAAAGGCCGAGTGGGAGCGTGTATGGAGTAAGCACTTTAGTCTTGATAACGCCAAACTGCATGAACTCATTAATGGTAAAACCGATCTGCTTTTTTACCAATCACTTGGGATTGGCCAGCCTGTCAATTGGCACCGCGACCCGCTAACCGGGAAACTAACTCCGTTAGTATTTGGGAAGACACTGGATTATCGGAATGCCATGCAGGTTGGGGACATCAAGGTATTGTGGGAACTGGGAAGGCATCAGCATTTGATTCCTCTTGCTGCGGCTTACGCCTGTTCAGGAAATACGCACTACCGAGACGCCGTTGTGGCTCAGATTGAAGGATGGATCGAGACAAATCCATTCGGCATGGGGGTCCACTGGTGCAGCGCCCTTGAGGTTGGTCTACGGTTGATTTCATGGTCTGTCGTCCATAGCCTGTTTATGTTGCGCAATCATGAATTGGGTTTGTTTTCTGTAGTGGACAGGCCAGAAAAATTCGGCTTGTCAGTTTATCAGCATGCCTGGTTTATACGGCATTTCCTTTCAAGGTACTCTTCTGCCAACAACCACCTCATTGGTGAACTGGTTGGTCTTTGGGTAGGAAGTCAAGTATTTGATCTTGGTGGAAACAGCGAAGAGTGGGGTGTTTTTGCACAGCTGGAGCTCGAAAAGGAGGCCCTCGCGCAGAATTATTCGGACGGAGTGAATAAAGAACAGGCGATTTATTATCACTTGTGGGTCCTGGAATATTTGCTTTTTGCCTGGCTGGTTGGAGAACGAAGCCAACAACCGTTTTCGCAAATATTCCGTAAACTCATGCTCCAAATGTCTGAATTTCTAGCGGAAATTTCCTTGGAAAATGGAGAACCTCCGCAGATCGGTGATTCGGATAATGGTTTTGTAACTCGATTTGAGCCTTCTTGGCCAATTCATCCCTACCAGGATGTGCAAAGCGCCATTGCGCACATATTTAAGGACAATCATTCCATATCAAAGACCAATTTATCGACAAAGGGGTTTTGGTATGGATTGATGGCAGGTCTACTACCAGAGGAAAATTATAGAATGGACGGGACTGGTACAAGACAGTATCCCTTACTCTACGAAGAGGGTGGATATGCCATGCTTGGGGATAAGAATCTCCATCTCGTGTTCGATGCGGGTTCGTTAGGCTATCCATCAATCGCTGCTCATGGGCATGCCGATGCTTTGAGTTTTTGTCTGGGCCTGGATGGTGAATGGTGGATGGTCGATCCTGGTACGTATGCGTACCATAGCGAAGCCGAGTGGCGGGATTATTTCCGCGGAACGTCAGCCCATAATACCATGATGATCAATGGGCTGAATCAATCTCGAATTGGTGGTGCATTCTTGTGGCTTGAGCAAGCACAAGCCTTTATTGAGTCATCAGCAAAGGACAGGGATGGCGCACAATGTGTGAGGGGCATGCATGACGGGTACAGGTCAATTGGAGTGCTTCATCATCGGGAAATCCAATACCAGAGTGCAAAGGGAATAATAGAAATAAAAGATATCCTGGAGAACAAGAAGCCGAACAGACCATTTCATGCCTCAATTTACTTTCATTTCACCCCAGATATGAATATCATTCTGGAAAATTTATGCCTCCTGGCGACTAAACCTGGCAGTCACCGTACACTTAAAATAAATCTTGATACGGAGTACGAATGGATGGTGGTAAAAGGGCAGACAGATCCGAT
>JBGSSO010000393.1:0-2817 GCA_041737015.1 Nitrospirales bacterium | reverse complement strand
GGTGAAGGTCTATTTCTGCGATCCCCAGAGTCCGTGGCCACGGGGCACGAATGAAAATACGAATCGATTGCTCCGCCAGTATTTTCCCAAAGGAACGGATCTGGCTCGGTACTCACAAGCGGCATTAGACCACGTGGCATTACGGCTGAATCAACGCCCACGCAAAACTTTGGCGTTTCAGACACCAGCGGAGAAACTTCAAGTCAGTGTGGCAACGACCCATTGAACTCAAGGTGGCTTTTTTTAAGATATCTCGTTCCATTCGCAACCGGCGGTTCTCCACTTCCAGCTCATGGATTCGTTGCTGTTCGGCCGGACGGTTTCCTTTGCCAGGAAAGGCTTCCGCCTCCTGGGCTTCCCATTCGCCCTTCCACCGCCCAATCAACGCGCCACTCACGCCTAAACTTCGCCCAGCGGCCGCACAACTGTAGCCAGGTTCCACCACCAACCCGACCGCTTCTTGCTTAAATTCCCGACTGTGCTGCCTGCGTGTTCGCTTCATTCAACACCTCGTTTCGAATTATTCTATAATCCTTAACTCGGTGTCCGATATTCCAGGGGAAGATCAACCCGGACAACCATGATTCTAGTCAGCCTGCTCTTTGGATGTTACATTTCACTACGGCGTGAGGTGTTCTTATAGTCTGCCACCTAAAAAGATTGGAGATGTTAGTCCATCCCAAGCCAACACCTATTTATAAATGATCATTCTATAATTGGGAAGGACTATTCCAACGCCAATAGCAGAAACATGAAATGCGGGAAATGGAAGACGTCCGAATAGGACAAATTCTACTGCAGATATGTTTCTCAAAGGAAACAATGAAAAAAGCAATACGTAGTCACACGATTGAGGAGAAACAAGCAGAGTTAGCAAAAAGGAAAAACCTAGATGAATTTATAGAGAGATTCTGGGATGTATAAATGCCGTTTCGTAAACACCATACCAAGTAGGTTTCCTTCCTGCATAAGAATCTGGTCTCTGACTTTTTTTGCGACAGCCGAACGGGTTGCTTCGGCTTCGACCACCAGGACAATACCATCTACGGTTTCACAAAGCGCCAGGCTATCTGCTGTGACATTGGCCGGAGAAGAATCTATGAGTATAAGGGAAAACTGTTCACGGACAATTTTCCACATATCAGTAGGATGGTAAAAAGTCCGTGTGGTGAGAGCTGACTGAACCTTGGAAGATAATGTAGCCAGAAAAAGATTCGATTTCTCAACCTGGGAAACGACTCCATCAAGAGCTTTTCCATCTTTTAATACATGATCCAAAGGGGATTTAGCCTCGATCCCAAATGCCTGATACTGACAAGGCTGCATAAGATCTGCTTCGACAAGAAGAACAGGCTTATTGCTGTGCTGAGAGGAAACCAGAGCAAATTCCCGAACTAGAGTGGACGTACCTTCTCCCTTTCTTGACCCAATGAACTGAATGACGTTTTTATCAGGGCTTGGAAGAAGTGCGGCAATATTTTGTGCCATGACCATCAATTCGGATTCATTATAAAGCCTTGGGAAAGACGTGACATTTCTGACTTGTAATAAAGAAGGGGACGGGATCGAGACAGAAGGAACTTCTATTGGCTCCTTTTTTGACTCATTCCCGGAAGCCAACTTTTCTCCATAGGCTATCTGCAGAGCATCGTAAATTTTACTCATAATGGTGTCTTATTCTTTCACGTACTCAGGTAACACAATCTTTTGACCTGGAAGAATGATATCGGGATCGCTGATTTGTGGGTTATGCCGACGGAGCCATTCCACATATTGCCGGCTTGATGAACCATAGGCTTCATTGGCAATTTGACTCAAATTATCCCCCTCTTTGACGGCCCTGGTAATTGGTGAACTTTGGCTTGGCTTTAAAGTCACTTCCCTGTGATCCCTGAGTTTACCCTCAGACTTGGAAATTTCTATTTCCTTTTCGACGGGTTTTTTCGTCAAACCAGAACCCATCCCCCCTCTATCTGCATGAGGAACAGGTTCTTCTATTTGAGAGACAGATGAGGCCATAGGCATCGCCTGCTCTCCAATTTGCCCTATGCTTTCCTGAGACATTTTTTCAGCAGAGGTTGCCCTCGCGTTCTGGCTGTCACGTTCGTTCAGGCCTACTTGGGATATTCCTGAATTTCCGGGCAGGAAGATTGGGCTTAATAAAAAGGCGCCAATTGCCAAGAGTATGACCACGGCAACACCAACCGCCCACTTCACCAAATAAGATGAACGAGAGCCATTCATGTCAGCAAGAATTTCTCGTACCTCGCTAATAGAGACGGGTTTTTGTTGCCTGCCATATCCAGTAATCAGGGCATTATCACAAAGAATATTAATTCTCCGTGGAATGCCCTGAGCCTCGCGGATAATCAGCTTCATGGCTCCTTGCGTAAATAAAGGCGTCCCAGTGGATGAAGACAGCGCAACCCGATGTTCGATATAGGCTTGGCTCTCTTTCGGTTGCAGCGGCTGTATCGTTGCGCGAAGAGCAAGGCGCTGGTTCAAGGATTTCAAGGTAGGATGATTCAGTAATGTTGTTAATTCTGGCTGTCCGATTAAAACAATTTGGATGAGCTTGTCTGTGGATGTTTCCAGGTTAGAAAGCAACCGCAACTGCTCCAATGTCTTGACCGGCATATTTTGAGCTTCGTCAATAACCAGCACAACCGTGCTGTCCGCCCGGTATTCCTGAATCAACGCCTCCTGAAGTTGATTGACCATCTCAGCCGAATCG
Source organism: Nitrospirales bacterium (assembly GCA_041737015.1). Classification (GTDB taxonomy): domain Bacteria; phylum Nitrospirota; class Nitrospiria; order Nitrospirales; family UBA8639; genus Nitrospira_E. Next base: position 83 of record JBGSSO010000393.1, on the reverse strand, counting down.
TCCTGAGACGGAACAAGGCCAAGGCTTCGAAATATGTCGGTCAGAAGCCCATGAAATGACAAAACTGGATTAAGAATGTAGAC
>JBGSSO010000391.1:0-9905 GCA_041737015.1 Nitrospirales bacterium | reverse complement strand
TTCGGCAAAGCTCAGGGCAAGGTCCACCGAAGGATCTCGCTGAGCGGTTGGGCCTTTCGACCTGGGCACAGATTCTTCGCCGGGGGCTCAGAATGAGAGTTTGAGTTGGGGCAACTTCATCCCTCTCAATCGTCGACAAGGATCCACCCGAAAAAATCCAGGATAAATACCTGATAAGGAATGTCGGGCATGACCACCCTTTTCTTCGCCATCCCCGCCGGTGGTGAGCGGGGATTCATCCGAAGTGAACATCAGATGGATTCCCGAAAACCATGTCGGGATTGACTGCGGAGAGGGGGATGGGCCTCTAACATGTTGGTGCCTGAGAGCACGACGAGGCATTCGGTTTAGGATCTATGGCTTGGGGGAACGGTCTTGAAACGTCAGTTCCGCGATAGCGGATTTATCCAACTCACCCTTGCCGATCCGAACTAACCGCTGATATTGCTCCCACGTTGCTTTAGCCAGAGGCAGAGTCAGGCGGGCGGAGTCGGCCAGCGCACAGGCGATGCCGGAATCTTTGGCGGCATGAGCTGCGGAGAAATAACATTCGTGATCGCGATATTGCATATCGGCTCCATCGGTTTCCAGGACCCGTGATGCCGCTCCGGTTTGGCTAAAGACTTCCCGCAACATCGTCAGATCCAGCCCAAGAGCCTCTCCAAGGCCTAACCCCTCCGCCAAGCCGGCGGTGTTGATATTCATCACCATATTCACCAAGGCCTTGACCCTTGCAGCTTGCCCGGCTGGGCCAATGAGACGTAACTGAGCGCTCAAGGCGGTTAAAATCGGCTTGGCTCGTTCGAAGACTTCAGGCTTTCCGCCACACATGAGGTATAACGTGCCTTCACGCGCTTGAAGAATGCTGCTGGCCATACATGCCTCCAGAGAATGCCCCCCTCGTGCTTCCACACGTTGTTCGATTTCCATGTGGATATGAGGGGACAGAGTCGCACAATTCACAAACAATCGACCCTCGGCATTCTTCAAGAGACTCTTTGGATTCCCCTCTGAAAAGATTTCCTGCATCGCCCCGTCATCGGTCACCACCGTAAAAACGGTCTTCGATAAGGCTGCCACCTCACCCGGAGTGGATACGGCCTCACAGCCTAATTCTTTGGCCAGACTGTTGGCCGTTTCCCTTTGGATATCGAAAACTGCAGTCACTGGATAACCCACATCCTGAAGCCGGCGGGCCATATTGGCCCCCATCCGCCCCACTCCCACAAACCCAATTTTTTCAGTATGTGTCTTCACTTCCTCCTCCATCTTTTTCCTAGAGATTGCGTAAAGAAATCCCGCAGCGCCAGCGTTTTCTTCCCTACCTCAGACTATTCCCACGTATCCAAGGAAAATCGGAGTAGAGGATTACTGTACCGAAGGCCCTGAAACTGCACAACCATTCAACGACACCCTCCTTGCGGTAAAGCTCAAGCCGCCTCGGACAACCCAGCATGGCCGGTGTAAAAAGCCTCCCAGACCTACCAGAGAGAAAAAGAAAGTAGAGTCCCCAGAAGCCTGGTATTCATTCATTCCATCACTTTCCCATTTCCCGGTTCCCGCCTGAAGTCGGTTGATGGTCGCTGGCGACACCCGCTGGCGGCTGTAACGAATATTCCCCTTGAATGGACTGGGTGGAAGAAAATTCAATGTCTGCAATGAAGCAAGCTGAGGCCGTTTTCTAAGGAGTGCCCGTCATGAATATAGAACACAACACATTATGGGGGTTTGCTGGCTGCGTCACTCGTGTTCACATCAGCCGCATACATTCCGTCCTTCCAAACAAATATTTCAAACAGATTTTTCGACATCGAATCCAGCCCCGAGTTTTGTAAAAAGAGGAGTTCGGCTGCACCACTTGGCTCGTAGCTTTTCCAATCAGACTTCCGTCTCAATCGTTGGGGGACATGAGCACCATTATTATCAATCTTTTTGTCGTGAAAAATAAAAGGTGCTATTCTTTCGTCGTCTCTGATGGTATAGACCATTGGACGCTCCCCCCACTATGCAGACCATTAGCGTGAACTTCCGGAGGTCAAACGGGATGATAATTTGGACTCTGAAAACTCTCTGTCTGTTGTTCCTGCTAGTACCCGTAACCACGGCAATGGGGCAGGAGGTTGACTGGAAGGCGACCGTCGGGGAAGCCGTGGATACTTTGCAGCACTATATTCGGTTCAATACGACCAATCCGCCGGGTGATGTCACAAAGGCCGCCGACTTCCTTCAGAAAGTTCTTGAGAAAGAGGGGATCACGGTCAGGCGGTACGAAGCTGCACCGGGCAAGATCAATCTTTTAGCCCGGATCAAAGGCACGGGTAAGGCCAGACCCATTCTGCTGCTCCATCATATGGATGTGGTGCCCGCCGACCCCAGCCGCTGGGATTCAGTCGATCCCTTTGGCGGCGAACTCAAAGACGGCCACATTTGGGGCCGGGGCGCGATCGACATGAAGGGCACGGGTGTGCTGCAACTCTACGCCTTTCTGACACTTGCGCGGCAGAAGATTCCTCTCGACCGCGATGTCATATTCATGACGGTGAACGACGAAGAAATCGGTGGGACAATGGGCACCCGCTATATGATCGACCACCATTATGACGAACTCGATCCCGAGTATGTCCTCGACGAGGGTGGAATTGGCAGTCGCGAGATCTTCGTGAACGGGAAACTCGTCTTCGGGATTTCCATTGCGGAGAAGCGGGCGTTCTGGCTCCGTGTGACGGCCCACGGTATCGCCGGACACGGCTCCCAACCGCATGATCACAATCCGAATGACACGCTGATGCGTGGGCTCAATAGGCTCTTCAGTACGCCGTTTCCGACCGTCCCCAATGCGGTTCTTGACGCACTTGAGACCCAACTCGGCCCGCTTGCACCAAACCAGTTCACTAACGCGATCCGGCAGACCACGGTCTCGCTTACCTCGCTGCGGTCTGGTGTGGGCGATCCGCCCAAGGCGAATGTCATCCCCTCGCTGGCCGTGGCGACTCTCGACGCTCGATTGCTACCGGGCATGGATGCCGAAGCCTTTCTGGCGGAGGTGAAGTCCAGGCTCGGAGATGAGATCGAAGTCGAGGTGATTCACCCCGCCACCCAGTCCGTCGTCACGCCGCATGACACCGGGATGTTTCGAGCGCTGTCCGAAGCCATCACACGGCACCACCCCGACGCGACCGTCGTGCCAATAATTATTCCTTACGGAACCGATTCGAGGATGTTTCGTCTGCGCGGGGCCAAGTGTTATGGCATCCTCCCCCTCGTGCTCAGCACTGCACTCGCGACGTCCATTCATGGTGACGCTGAGCGAATCCCCGTCGACCAATTCGAGACGGGCATCCGCATCTTCTACGAGACCCTGGTTGAAGTCGCAACCCCCTAGCCATTGGGTTCTTGATCCGAATTTCATCTCCCTCCTGCTTTCTTGGATTGCTAAGAACCGAGTTCCTTACCCAAATCACTTGGCGCGGCATCCCAGACGTTTTCCTTTCAGGGCCCTGTCTGACCGATCCTTGGCTGCCCTCATTTTCTCCCTGGCCGAGCCTGGATACCTGGCATCAAGCAACTCTGACATGATTCCTGAGAAGCGCCAAGACCGCTTTCGTGGGTCAGGATAACTAGGCCTGTTTAGGATTTTTTCGTGATACACTAAGTTCGAATAACTTGGGAGACAGTTGACCGATAATCCGAAAAGGGATCTTACCTGAGGAGCCCCTCCATGCCCCAACCCCACCCCTCCCTGACCCAAGAAGAACGACGCCTCGAAGAATCCAAAAAGCGAACGGTGCACTGGAAACGGTGGGGACCCTATCTGAGTGAACGCCAATGGGGCACAGTCCGTGAGGACTACAGTCCGGATGGCTCGGCCTGGGACTCTTTTCCCCATGACCAGGCCCGCTCCCGGGCCTATCGGTGGGGCGAAGATGGCCTTGGCGGCATCTGCGACCGCCACCAGCAGATTTGCTTTGCCTTAACTCTTTGGAATGGGAAAGATCCCATTCTGAAGGAACGCTTATTTGGCTTGACCGGAAACGAAGGCAATCATGGAGAAGACGTCAAAGAATATTATTTTTATCTGGACTCCACACCGACGCATTCCTACATGAAGTTTTTGTATAAATATCCCCAACACCCCTTTCCCTATGACCAATTGATCGAAGAAAACCGGAAGCGAGGCAAACACGATTGGGAATATGAGTTGATGGACACGGGTGTGTTTGATGACAACCGGTATTTCGACGTGTTTATCGAGTATGCCAAAGCCACACATGAGGACATCCTGATTCGGATTACCGCTCATAACCGGGGGCCTGACTTCGCGGAACTTCATGTTTTGCCGACCATCTGGTTCCGCAATACCTGGTCCTGGACGTCGCATGCTCCACGTCCCACTCTCAATCGGGATGCGGACCTTGGCGATGCGCAGGCCATCCACCTGAACCATGAACAATACGGGTCGCGGTGGCTGTTATGCGAAGGCACTCCGGACGTGCTCTTTACCGAAAATGACACCAACACGCAACGGCTCTACGGGGTGCCCAACGCCAGCCCCTACGTCAAAGATGGCATCAATGACTATATCGTTGCCGGCACAAAAGAGACGGTGAATCCGGAACAAGTCGGAACGAAGGCTGCGGTCCATTATCATCCCCTGATTGCCCCTGGACAAAGCATCACCTACCGCCTGCGATTGACCAATCTACCTCCGACCGAAGGCCAGTTGGGTGAAGAGTTTGAAACCATTTTTCCTGCGCGCCAACAGGAGGCAGATGATTTTTTTGCCAAACGACTCGGCACTTCCCATTCCGCCGATGCGCAAAATGTTCAGCGGCAGGCATTTGCGGGGATGCTGTGGAGCAAACAGTTTTATCATTTTGACGTGCGCACCTGGCTGGCCGGAGACCCCACAGGGCCGACGCCGCCCGCAGGGCGCAAAGATAGCCGGAACGCGGATTGGAAGCACCTCTATAATGAAGACATCATTTCCATGCCCGACAAATGGGAATACCCGTGGTTTGCGGCCTGGGACCTCGCCTTTCATTGCGTGCCCTTAGCCCTGGTGGACCCGGACTTCGCAAAAGATCAACTCCGGTTATTGGTCAGAGAATGGTACATGCATCCCAACGGGCAAATTCCGGCGTATGAGTGGGCGTTTGGCGATGTGAATCCGCCCGTCCACGCCTGGGCGGCATGGCGGGTGTATAAAATTGAAAAACGCATCAGGGGCAAAGCCGACCGGGTGTGGCTCGCCAAAATTTTCCATAAACTCCTGCTCAACTTTACCTGGTGGGTGAACCGGAAAGATGCCGATGGCCGAAATATTTTTCAGGGAGGGTTTCTCGGACTGGATAATATCGGCGTCTTCGACCGGTCCGCGCCCCTTCCCACCGGCGGATATATCGATCAATCCGACGGTACCAGTTGGATGGGCATGTACTGCCTGAATATGCTGGCCATTGCCTTGGAACTGGCACGGCACGATCCGGCCTATGGCGATGTGGCCAGCAAGTTCTTTGAACATTTTGTCTACATCTCGCACGCCATCAATCACCTCGGCGAAGGCAATCACGAAGCCTCCCTCTGGGATGAGACGGACGGATTCTATTATGACATGCTGCATTTCCCGGACGGCCATCATCAACAGATGAAAGTCCGGTCCATGGTGGGACTGATCCCGCTCTTTGCCGTTGAGACGTTGGAGCCGGAAGTGGTGGATGCCTTGCCGGGCTTTAAACGGCGCCTGTTATGGTTTATCGAGAATCGCCCGGAATTCCGGCGTCATGTCTGCTCAACCAGCCTTCCGGATGGAAGTGTTCGCCGGATGCTTTCCATTGTGGATCAGGAGCAACTCCCAAGGGTCATGAAGTACATGTTGGATGAAGAGGAATTTCTCTCCACGTATGGCATTCGAGCCTTATCCAAATACCATCACGAGCATCCCTATGTGCTCCATCTGAATGGCAATGAACATCGCGTGGATTATGAACCGGCAGAATCCAGGACCGGCTTATTCGGCGGCAACTCCAATTGGAGAGGACCGATTTGGTTCCCGGTGAATTTCCTGCTCATCGAATCGTTACAAAAATTCCATCATTTCTTCGGAGATCATCTCACCGTTGAATGCCCAACCGGATCAGGATCGCAACAGACATTGTGGCAAGTCGCGGCGGAAATTTCCCGTCGCCTCAATCGCCTCTTCCTTCGTGATCCTTCGGGCCATCGACCGGTCAACGGGGGAGTCGCCCAATTTCAGAACGATCCGCATTGGCGGGATTATCTGTTATTTTACGAATATTTTAACGGGGACAACGGGGCCGGATTAGGCGCCAGCCATCAAACGGGATGGACCGGACTTGTCACCAAGCTGTTGGAACAATCAGGAGAATAGGATATGTCTCCCGACCGGAGGCACCAATACCAGGACACCCCATCTCCCCTACACCCGTCTATCCTGCCCCAGGTCGTGGATTTTGGCAGGGAGATTTGTGGAGATATCTGGATGGCGGAACGCCGGGAATGGCTCGTCACCAACGGCATCGGAGGGTTCGCCTCCGGCACGGTAGCTGGCTCTCTCACCCGGCGCTATCACGGACTATTGATTGCCGCACTCAAGCCACCTCTCGGACGGACCTTGTTGGTCAGCAAACTGGAAGAGACCGTGAAATACCGGGAGCAGACCGTACAACTTTCGACGAATCATTGGGATGGAGGCACGATTGCACCCACCGGGTTTTTATATCTGGAGCGCTTCCGCTTGGAAGGCACGACACCGGTCTGGACCTTTGCCATCGGCAACGCATTAGTAGAAAAGCGCATATGGATGGAGCCGGGCGAGAACACCACTTACGTAAAGTACTCCTTCACCAGAGGATCGCTTCCGATTCGCCTCAATCTGCAAGCCTTCATCAATTACCGGGACTACCATGAAATCACGCTGGAGACTCTGCCGGAATGTTCAACTACGCCCATACCGCATGGACTACAGATTCTACCCGCAGGAGGTGCTCCGTTTATCCTATCCGCATCGGGAGGATCGGTTGAAGCCGTCAATACGTGGTATCACAATTACGATCTGCCGCTCGAACGCGAACGAGGACTTCCTGATCGCGAGCATCATCTGCACATCGGCACTTGGACCCTTGACTTGAAACCGGGCGAAGAGATCACCTGGATGGCCAGCACCCGTCTTAAGCCGTCCAGACCTGCTCCTTCGTGTTTCGAATCACGCCGACGTCATGAAGTGGAATTGCTACAATCCGAACCAACGACAAAACACTCACTCCAGAATTGGCCGGCCTGGATCCAACAGCTCACCTTGGCCGCCGACCAGTTCATCGCCTCTCGTCCCCTCTCAGCCAACGACTCCGGCCATACGATCATCGCCGGCTATCATTGGTTTGGAGATTGGGGAAGAGACACCATGATCAGCCTGCCTGGCCTGGCTCTGACCACCAAACGCTTTGACATCGCTCGCAGCATTCTTTCCACCTTTGCGCAATATGTCGACCAAGGCATGCTGCCCAACCGATTCCCCGACGCAGGGGAAGAACCGGAATACAATACCGTCGATGCCACGCTCTGGTACATCGAGGCCGTCCGCCAATATGTGGACGCCACCGGTGATCGCGCCTTTCTCAAAACGATCTTTCCCGTGCTTGTCGAGATGCTCGCGTGGTACCGCAAGGGCACCAGGTTTGGAATCGGCATGGATCCCGCTGATCATTTACTTCATGCCGGAGAGCCCGGAGTGCAGCTCACCTGGATGGATGCCAAAGTCGGAGACTGGGTCGTGACTCCGCGCATCGGCAAACCGGTCGAAATCAATGCGCTTTGGTATCAAGCCTGGCTCACCTTGGGCCAATTGGCCAGGACCTTGAAAGAACCGCACGAAGAATTTCTCCAAACAGCCAAAGCCATCCACGCATCCTTTCAACGGTTCTGGGACGAACCATTACACCGATGCTATGACGTGCTGGACGGACCGCATGGCCATGATCCGGCCCCACGCCCCAATCAATTGTTCGCCGTGTCATTGCCACACAGCCCGCTCACCTACAAACAGCAACATGCTGTCGTCGACTATTGCGCCCAACATCTCTACACATCTTATGGGTTACGCAGCTTGGGGCAGGAAGATCCCCAATATGTAGGACAGTATGAAGGAGATATCCGGCAGAGGGATGGCGCCTATCATCAAGGCACCGTCTGGGGTTGGCTACTCGGTCCTTTCGTGCTCGCCCACCATCGAGTGTATCGAAATCCCGAAACTGCGCTGTCGTATCTTGCACCGATGGCTCATCATCTCAACGATTACGGACTGGGAACGCTGGGAGAAATCTTTGACGGGCAACCCCCCTTCACTCCTCGTGGCTGCATCGCCCAAGCCTGGACCGTCGCCGAAGTCCTCCGCGCCTGGCATCTCATTCACGCTTCTACCAAACATTAAGCCAGGCCAAAAGTTGCCTTCCCAAGAAAAAAGCTATTCTCCACCAGAGTTGTCATTCTGAACCACCTCCCGGCTTGTCATTCTGAGGCCATGTCGAAGAATCTGCCCAGCCTGAAGATGCCATGGCTCAAGGAAATCCTTCCGTTCCCGCAGATGACCCTTTCAATTATTGTTTTCTCTCCCGCATCCATCCTCAAATATTCCCCAATTAATAGGGGCTAAAAGGATTTGAGGATATTGAATGTTTTGTCTATAGTGTTGTACCCAACTGGCAGGAGGGACCGTCATGGTGACGGTCCCATATCGCTGGATCGTGATGGACCAGATGCAAGACGGATGGCCCGCCGCCAACGCACTCACGGTCGATTCACAACACACCGGCAATGGCTTTATTCAAAAGCCACTCTTTAACCACAAGATAATCTTATTCCCCAAGACCTCGCGGACGGAGGGCTTGGCGGCCACGAGCCCGACGTTCCAGTTTTCTTTGTTCCTCATCAGTCGACCTCATGGGGTTTGCGTCCCCATGGGCAACACTACGAGTACAGATATCGACCAAAGGAGTGTGTCATCCGTCACAATATTGAAAAATCACGACACTGATGCAGACATGTGAGGTGAGAATAGACTTTCCTTACGACACCTGGATGGAGACGCCCCGATCCGTTCTGCAACCAAACCAGTGAGCGCGTAATACATCGATCACACCCTCAGCTATAGGTTCTAACGTGGCACAGCAGAAAGAATCAGTGGGGTTAACCGTACGCAACTTTTTCTTGGCGCTCGTAAAGACCAAGGAAGACAGTTCGCAGCTCCATGAATCCGAATCTTACACAAATTGGTGCACCCGGTTTGCATGGGAACGTTTGAACGTCCTTTATCTTTTGGGATTGGTCGCCAATCCGGCATTCATTGTAGCCGACGTCCTCCTCCATCGAGAGCACCTCGATGCAATCCTCGACATACGCACAATTTTGGAGTTAGGGCTCCTCGGTTGTTTTCTGCTGGTGAGATACCAGCCTGCTGCAATCCCGCCACATGTGTTCTTAATCCTTTGGGTATTGATTGGCAATCTGTGCATTGTCCAGATGACCGTCGTGCTTGGCGGATTCACGGCCCAGTATTACAACGGGCTCAATCTCGTGTTCCTGGCTGCAGCGGTCATTGTGCCGGTGTCCTGGCCAAGCCATCTTATCGCTCAAGCGGGAACGCTCGTATCGTATTATGGGCTGAATCTTCTCAAAACTTCTGTGACGGCTGATATCGATGCGGCCATAGAGAACTCGTTTTTCCTCGTATGGACCTGCGTGGCCTTACTCTTCTCGGTTTCCCTCTACGAGCGACTGCAGCGGGCCGAATTTCAAGCACGGCTCTTCGAGCGCAAGGCAAGGGTTGAATTGGAGACATCCAATCAAAAACTTCTCGAACTGGATCGGTTGAAAAGTGAGTTCTTCGCCAA